>NZ_JARZAH010000015.1:0-159280 GCF_029892145.1 Kitasatospora sp. GP30 | reverse complement strand
CGTCAAGCTCACCACCCTGACCCAGGAGCAGGCCGACTACATCGGCGTCCCGGTCGAGGGCCCGTACAAGGCGGAGCAGTACCGCTACTGACGCATCGTCAACTCATCCATCGGCTAAGCGAGAAGGAAACCATGAGCCATGACCGCACATCGAGACCCGGACCGCCCCGGCAGGCTGCTGCGCATCGAACGTGAGACGCTGCTCCCACTGCTCCGCAGCCTGCCGGCCACCGAGTTCGAGCGCCGCACGGCCTGCCCGGCCTGGAACATCAGGGAGTTGATCGCACACTGCGGGGCCGCACTGGTCCGCATCATCGAAGGGCGACTGCCGGCCTTCACCCCCGAGCACAACGCGGCCGACGTGCACGAGCGCGCCGACTGGCCGCTGAGCGGCATCCTGGACGAACTCGACTACGGCATGGCCGAGGCCGGCCCCGCCATCGTGGCGGCCGGCGGCGAGTTGGACGTCATCGCACTGGGCGAATGGGTGCACGCCGGCGACGTCCGCGCGGCCCTCGGGATGCCCGGGGCATACCGGAGCGAGGGCCTGGCGGACGCGCTGGCACTGCTGGCCGCGGTGAGCCGGGACCGCGGCACCCCGAGGGTCTGCGCCTTCACCCCGCGCAGCTCCTGGCAGTTCGGCAACCTGGTCGCCGGCCGGGCACCGGCCCGACTGCACAGCGACGAGGACACGCTGATCCGGATGTACACCGGTCGGCCGGTCTCCGAGGAGCACTACGAACTGGTCGGTGCCGGCCGCGAGGAACTGGTCATCTACCACTGACCGGTGGCACGGCAGCTCAGAGCCGGACCACCTGGAAGGCCTCGGCCAGCCGGCCCGGGGCCAGCCGGCCGGCGACCGCGTGCTCGGTCTGCCAACGTCGCAGCAGGGCCTCCAGATCGGCCAGATTGGCAGTCTGCGAGGTGTGCAGCTTCAGCGCGGCGAACTTCTGGTCGAAGACATCGGTGACGTCCACGAAGTGGTTGGGGGAGGGGCCCATGATCAGCCAGATCTCCGGCACCTCCCACGCCGCCAGCCCCTCGTCCCGCAGCAACTCCGGGTGGGCGAACGGATTGCGGGCGTCCGGATAGACCGCCCGCAGGGCCGCCTCACCCGCCGCCCGGTGGTCCGGATGGACATCGGCGATCCGGTCCCAGTTGATCTCCGGACTGGGCAGCACCACCACCTCGGGCCGCACCTCGCGGATCACCCGGGTCAGATCGCGGCGCAGCTCCATGGTGGGCTCCAACCGCCCGTCCGGATAGGCGAGGAACCGCACCTCCCGCACCCCGGCGGCGGCCGCCGCCGCGCGCTGCTCGGCCCGGCGCAGCGGCGCGAGGCTCTGCCGGGGCAGAGCCTCGTCATAGCCGCCGTTGTCGCCGTCGGTCAGCACGCAGTAGGTCACCTCCGTCCCCTGTGCGGTCCACTGCAGCACCGTGCCGGCGGTGCAGAACTCGGTGTCATCGGGATGCGCGGTGACCACCAGCACCCTCTCCGGCGGCGAAACCTGGCGTTCCTGGGGCATGCGTCGCTCCTCTCGGCGGCTGGACGCCGCCAGGTTTACCCGAGGGCCCGGCGGCGGACAACGAGCCCGAAATGGCGCACCTCTGACATGGCGTCAATCCGTCACGGCCCGTCCGAGCAGCCCCATGGCGTCCACACGCCACGGCAGGTGGCCGCCGTGCCAACGGGCCCAGCGGCGGCATTCCGGCTGGCACGATGGAGCCCGCGCCCCGCCGATACCCCGAGCTGCCGACTGCCTCGGGGTGAGGACTCTCCCGGTCCGGCGCGCCCCGGTAACCCGCCCGGCCGTGACGGCAAGGAGGCACGTTCGTGTCAGCACCCGTATGGATCACCGCGACCCCGCCAGTGCCCGACGGCGAACTCCACGTCGGCCACCTGGCCGGGCCCTACGTCGCCGCCGACGTGCTGCGCCGCTACCTGAGCGCCGACGGCCGCCCGGTCCGCCTCACCAGCGGCATCGACCAGCACCACACCGCCGTCGAGCGCTGCGCACTGCTCCAGGGCCGCAAGGCCGACGAGGTCGCGGACGGCTACGCCGAGACCATCGCCGTCGACTGGGAGCGCGCGGGCGTCGAGTTCGACGACCTGCTGATCCCCAGCCGGCAGACCGGCTACCGCGGCCAGGTCCAGGACCTGCTCGCCCGACTGCACGCCGACGGTACCGTGGTCGCCCGCAGCCGGCTGCTGCCCTACTGCGAGCCCTGCGACCGCTGGCTGCACTCCGCCCTCGTCACCGGCGGCTGCCCGTACTGCGGCACCGCCACCACAGGCGGCGGCTGCCCGCAGTGCGCCCGGCCGAACGACTGCGGCGACCTGCTCGACCCGGTCTGCGCGCTGTGCGGCACCGCCACTGTGCTGCGCCAGTGCCGTCGCCTCTACCTGCCGCTGGAGGCGCACCGCGACCGGCTGCTGGAGTTCTGGCGCACCACGGCGATGCCGCCCCGGCTGGCCGTGCTGTGCGAGCAGTTGGCCCGGGACGGGCTGGTCGAGCTGGCGGTCAGCCACCCGGCGGACCGGGGCATCGAGGTGACCGTCGACGGGTTCGAGGACCAGCGGATCGACTCCCGGTTCGAGCTGGCGGCCGGCCACGTCCTGACCGCCCAGCGGCTCGCGCCCGAGACCGCGCCGCTGCAGTTCTTCGGCTTCGACCACGCGCATCACCAGGTGGCGGTGCTGCCCGCGCTGCTGCTGAGCCTCGGGCTGCCGGCGCCGGCCGGCTACCAGGTCAACGAGTTCGCCCGGTTCCAGGGGCGCAAGATGTCCACCTCGGCCCGCCACGCCGTCTGGGCACTGGACGCACTGACCGAGGCCGGCTCCGACGCGCTGCGCCGCCAGGTGCTCGCCGAGCGCCCGGTGGGGCGGGCCACCGACTTCAGCCTGGACGACCTGGACGGCGCCCGGGTGTTCCTGGAGGACACCTGGAACCCCTGGCTCGCCGGGCTGTTCGCCGCGGTGCGCGAGGAGTGCGCCGGACTCGTGCCGGAGGAGCAGCCGGACGGCACGGGCTGGCCGGTGCTGCACGACCGGCTGTGCGCCACCGTGGCCGAACTGCGCACCGCCTACGAGGCCGAGACTTTCGACCCGCGGCGCGCGGTCGCACTGCTGGACGAAGTGGTGCGGATGGCCACCGACTTCCAGCTGGTCAATGCCCATGAGCGGGAGCGCAGCAGCGGCCGCGCTCCCTACCGGGCCGCCCTGGCCGCCCAGTTGGCGGTGGCCCGGGCGCTTGCCGCCTGGGCCTGGCCGGTGATGCCGGAGGGAGCGGCCCGGCTGGCCCGCGCCCTCGGCGGCCGGCCAGGTGCCCCCGTGCGCTCCGACGCCCTCCAGGCACCCCGTCCGGGCACCCGCCTGGCGCCGCCCAGCGGGCCGGTGTTCGGGTTCTGACATCCGCTGGTCGGCACCCTGGCCCGGCGCCTGCTGCGGACGGTCGACGGTGCGACCGTCGGGTTCGCCGACGGCGAGTTGCGCACGCTCACCGACGACCCGGTGCGCGAAGGGGCTGCCCGTAACGGGCGAGCGCCACATGTACAAGATCCACCTCGGCTCGGGCAACATCCTGGTGTCGCCGAACGACCAGTACCTGTGCATCGTCCCGAAGGCCAACCCGGCCGCCCAACAGACCGGGTGCCTCCCCTTCGAAGGAGACCGCATGCTGGCTGTGGTCCTCAGCAAGGCAATGCTGCCGGCCGACGACACGAAGATCACGGACCCGACGATCCTGAGCCAGCTGTAGCGCCCCACGAGCCTGGACGTTCCGGAGGGCCGGCATCCGGGTGCCCGGCGGCACCGACAAACGAGCCCCACACCTGGCTGAACGGCGCCGCCGTCAGTGGGGGTTGGCGTTCAGCAGGTTGGTGCCGAGGGGCGTGAGGGTGTGGACGACGCGTTGTCCGTGGCGGGTTGAGGTGATGAGTCCGGCCGCTCGCAGGGTTGCGGTGTGTTGGGAGGCGGCTGGCGCGCTCACCTCGAGCAGGGCGGCAAGTTCTGTGGTGGTGCGGCCAGTGCCGATCGCCCGCAGTGCCGCGGCCTTGCCTTTGCCGATGAGGGCGACGAGACCGTCGACGGCAGGGGGTGGTGCCAGGACGGTCGGGGTGGCGGTGTAGGCGAACAGGGGCTGCTGCCACGGGCTGGTGAAGGCCGGGGAGAGCAGGCCGCAGAGGAACAGGTTGGGGGCGAGCACGATCTCTGTTCCGTCGGCTTCGTGCTTGGGGCGCGCCGGGATCGGGACCGGGGCCATGATGGTGAGTTCGAAGCGTGTGGGGTCACTGAACGCCGGGTCGAGGTCGGCCAGCATCCAGCTCGTTCCCCGCTCCCCGATGATGCCTTGACGCGCGCTGATGTCGGCGTTGAGCAGTTTGACCATGTCGGGCCAGTCGTCGACCAGGCAGGCGCGGTAGATGGCGTGGATGCCCTGCACGACGCGTTGCAGCTGCCGGTTGCCGCCGTCGAGCAGTCGGGCCACCGGCCTGGGGACGGGGCCCAGTTCGGCGTACCGGCCCAACTCGTCGTGCAGCCGCTCGGTGCTGACCGAGCTGATCACGTCGAGCTCGTCCGCCAGGCTGACGCCCGTCCGGGTCTGCGGCATCGGAGGTGTCAGGAAGTCCGGGAAGTAGAACGGATTGGCCGCTACCAGGTCGAGGAACGGGAGAGCACTGACCGGAACCCGGGAGCGGACCGTGCGCCACCAGCGACGGCGCGGTAGCGGAGTGCTGCTGTGCTGGTTGAGTCCGATCAGCAGATGCTGCATCGGTGAGACCGCGAACTGCACGGCAGCCGGTCCCTGTTCCCCGAGCTCCAAGGTCACTCGCACTGGTTCCCCCCAGGATCCTCGACGCCTTTAAGGCGCCGGCTTAAAGGCTGTCCGCGGGCGGGGCCAGTGAACCATCATCGGCCACGGGCGCTACGAGAAGCCGCAGGGCCCCGGACACGGAGTCGACCCTCAACAGCTCACGAGATGGGCCCTCGGCCGAATGGCATCGGGGATCGATCCACCAGTGCACGCACAGTGCTTCACCCTGCCCGAGAACAGGGATCGGGCAGCGGCCCGTCCCGGCACGCCCGGGGCGGGCCGCCGCCGGTCCGCAGCTCGACGTACCACCCGCCGCAGCGCTGCTGTCCGGCGGTGAGACGCGTCCCTACCCGCGGGTGGCGGCGCCCGACCGCGTGCTGGAGACGATGGTGCCGTTCGTATGGTCCCCTTTGCCCGATGACCTTCCGCCGGCCGCGCGGCGGCTCATTGTCGAACTGCGGGCCCTGAAGGACACCCACAACCTCTCCTTCCAGGACATCGGCCGGCTGACCCACTACAGCCGGGCCTCCTGGGAACGCTGGCTGAACGGGAAGCGGCCCGTCAACCGGTCGGCGCTGGAGAGCCTGCTGGTCGCGCTCGGCAACCAGAACACCTTGCTGCCGCGCCTCCTCGACGAGGCGGAGCGGGCCGCGGCGTCGACCGCCGCGGCGCCGCCAGCAGGGCCGTTGCCGATCGCGCCGGCCACGCCGCCCGCCGCCAGTGGCCTGGCGGTGACCAGGCCGCTGGCCCAACTGCCTGCGGCGGTGGCAGATTTCGTCGGACGGACCGAGCAGATCGACTGGCTGGCCGAGGTACTGCTGAGCAGCTGCGGCGCCCCCGGCCAGGTGCCCATCGCCGTGGTGACCGGAGGCGGCGGATTCGGCAAGACCGCGCTGGCGCTACAGATCGGGCATCTGCTCGCGCAGCACTTTCCCGACGGCCAGTTGCATGCAGACCTACGCGGTAGCGGCCCGGCGCCGCGCGACCCCGCCGACGTGCTGAACGGCTGGCTGCGTGACCTCGGGCAGCCACCCGAGTCGCTGCCCGCCGACCTCGATGCCAAGGCTGCCGGCTTCCGCAGCCTGGTGGCCGACAAGCGCTGCCTGGTGGTGTTGGACGACGCGGTGGACGTGGCCCAGATCCGCCCGCTGCTGCCGGGATCCTGCGGCAGCGCCGTCCTCGTCACCAGCCGCAGCCGGTTGGTGAGCCCGGCCGGTGCCGTGCTGGAGCACCTCGACGTCCTGCCCGCCACGGATGCGCGGTGCCTGTTCAGCCGCATCGTGGGGCCACCCCGGGTGCTGGCGGAGCCGGCGGCGGCCGAGGCCATCCTGGCGGCCTGCGGTGGCCTGCCACGCGCGGTGCGGCTCGCCGCCACCCGGCTGGCCAGCCGGCCCGAGTGGTCGCTCGACCATCTGGCCAAGACATTCGAAGGCGAGTCCGACCGCCTCGACATGCTGCAGGTCGCGGCGGTCGGCTTCACACCCCCCACCGGCATGACAGGGGAGTTCGGCCCCGCGCGGATCCTCAGCGTGCTCAGCCTGTTCCCCACCCCGGAGCTTCCGCTCCCCGCTGCCGCCGCGCTGCTGGGCCTCCCGGCGGGCCGGACCCGGCGACTGCTCGAGGAGGTGGTCGATGCCAGCCTGCTCGGCGCCGTCGCACCGGACCGGTACCGGATGCACGACCTGCTGCGGACCTACGCCCTTGAGCAGGCCGTGCGTGACCTGGCCCCCGCCGACCGGCTGGCCGCAACGCACCGCGTGGTCCGCTGGTACGTGCACACCGCCGAGCGGGCCTCGGCCCTGATCCGGTCGCAGTCCGGCTGCATCGTCCTCGAACCCGACCCCCCGCACGGACTCACGAGCGGCCTGGCCGACTCCGAGCAGGCAGTGGCCTGGTACACCGCCGAGCGGATCAACATCGCGGCGGTGAGTCGCCTCGCGACCTCCCTCGGCTGCCCGGCCGAGGCCCGGCTGCTCGCCACCGCGCTGCTCCCCTGACCGGCACCGGCCTGGCGGCAGCCGGCCTGGATGGGCGTGGGAACGTCACGGGTCGGGGAACGCGAGCGGCCGGCGCCGGTGACGGGGCCGGCCGCTCATCTCTCACGCCGCTTGCGGAGCCGCTCGTTCGCCGTGCGGAGCCATCGTGTTCGGCGTCAGCTGTGCAGCTCCCACAGGTGGTCGTCGTATCCGCCGTTGGCCCACGAGGAGTTGTAGCAGGGGTACACGGTCAGTGGCAGGTTGTTCGCCAGGTCGCTGCCGTTGCTGGCCCACCCGGACACGTCGAGGCAGAGGCCGTCGGAGTAGTTGACCACCTCGTAGTCGCCGTTGCCGCTGACGTCGTTCAGGTAGAACTCCTGGTTGTCCGCTGCGGGGTTGGAGTTGCAGTAGTAGGTGTACACGTGCGTGCCCGCCGGGTCGGAGCCGTAGTTCGGCAGGTCCATGCACAGGCCGCTCTTGTCGTTGACGAACTCGAAGAGCTGGGTGCCGTTCATCACGCGGGTCGGCTGGAAGTCCCACATCTGGTTGTCGCCGGATCCCAGGTTGCAGTTGTACTGCGTCACCGGGGTGTTGGGCGGGTTGGAGCCGTAGTTGGGCAGGTCCGCGCACTTGCCGGTGGCGTCGTTGTAGAAAGCCGCCTGGAGGGTGTAGTTGGAGGTGAACGTGGTGGCCTTGTGCGTGGTGCCGGCCGCGTGCGCGTTCATCGCTCCGGCGAACGGGACGAGGACGGCGAGGCCGCCGACGGCCAGGAGGCGGGTGGCGCGGTGCCGCATCGGCGAGGACAGGCTATTCATCGCTGAGGTGCCCTTCTTTCGATTGGTCTGGTGGGTCGTACTGGTCCGCCTGCGGGTCCGCGGTTCCCGGTGGCGGTGGTCCGTTCCGCTGTGAGGAAATCCTTGGCGGCAGCATGGGTGGCAGCCAAGAGTCCGAGGCATCCGGGCGACAGTCGCCACGGCGACCACTCGGCCGACTGCCCGATGGGATGCGTCTCCACCCGAGTGGCGACACCTCGGAGACCTGGCGGGTCTTCCAACATGCCTGCGTCATCCTTGAGATGGCGGCCAAGCGGTGAGGTGTCGGTGAGTCAGCCCGGTGCGGGGCCGGGCAGTTCGCGCCGCGTCAGCTGAACCCGATTCCTGCCGGGGTCGTCATCCGGCCGAACCGGCAGCGACGACACGGGAGGCAGCGGCAGGTCGAGGGGCGCAAGGTGGCCGATGATCCGGGACGGCATCACGGCCATGGGCCCCTGGTGGCGCTGAAAGGGGTCAACAAGCATTTCGGCGCGCTGCCCGTGCTGCAGGACATCGATTTCGAGCTCGCCCGGGGTGAGGTCGTGGTGCTGATCGGCCCGTCCGGTTCCGGCAGGTTGACGCTCTGCCGGACCATCAACCGGCTGGAGACCGTCGACTCGGGCACCATCACCCGAGGGCCTCGGCGAGGCTCTTGGTGAGGGTATTGACAAGGTTTGAGGCACCGCTCAGGGGACTGCTGTGGCAGAAGTGCGCCATGGCCTGGGTGCGACTTAGGAAGCCCTTTCCGTTGCCCGGGGGACGGACCACTATGGGTTCCGCGCCCACGGCGACCGGCCCGCGCCGACCGCCGGGAGCACCCGAGATCCCCTGAACTCCCGGAGGAAGAAGCCTTGTTCACCCACGCGCGCTCGCTGCGGACCGCCCTTCGCCTCGCCGTCCCGGCTGCTCTGATCGCGGTGCCGGCCGCAGTCGGCTTCGCCGTCGGGAGCCCCGCGCCCGCCGCCGCGCCGCACCCGGCCGTCGCCATCGTCTGGCCCCCGGCCGCGGCCGCAGCCCCGACCACCCAGGCCGGTGCGTCGGTGGCGCAGCCCGCCATCGTCTGGCCGCCCGCCGCTCCGCAGCCCGCGATCGTGTGGCCGCCAACGTCCTGACGGTCCGTCAGGCCGCCTCTGGCCGTTGCCTCATTGACGCAGCCCGCCATCGCATGGCACTAGCCTGACGATCCGTCAGATCGCTCACTCCGCCCCGCGCTTGCGGCAATCCGGGCACTCCCCGTGGTACACCACCTCGGTGTCGTCGACCCGCCAGCCGCGCAGCGCCGCCTTCGGTGCCGCGGGCGCCTCGACCTCGACGTTGGCCACCCGCCCGCAGCGGTGGCAGACCGCATGCTGATGCGGCGCCCCGGCGAGCTCGAAGACCGCCGTCCGGCCGGGGCGTTCGAACTTGCGGACCAGCCCGGTCTCCATGAAGTTGCGGAGCATCTCGTACACGGCCTGGCTGGTCAGCGTGCCCAGCCGGTCCCTGGCCGCCGCCGTGATGGACTCGACGTCCTGGTGCGGCTCGGCGGTCAGCAGCTGGAGCACCTCCAGGCGCGGGCTGGTGACCCGCAGACCGACGTCCCGGAGCAGCTGGATCGCCGCATCACGGTCTGTCGCCAGCGTGTTGAGTGCCATCAGCCCCACCATCAGGTCGACCAAAGATTTGGTTCAATCATACCTCTTGGTCGCCCTCAAGAGCAGGGCGCGACGGGGCGCACCAGCGCACCCGACAGGCGCACGCCCGTGCCTGCCCCTGCCCGCTAGTCCAGCCACCCCAGCTTCGCCGCCCGCACCCCCGCCTCGAAGCGGCTGGAGGCCCCGAGCTCCTGCATGACCTCCGACAGCAGCCGGCTGAGGGTGCGCAGCGAGATCCCCAGCGAGCGGGCGATCCGCTCGTCCTTCATCCCGGCCGCCAGCATCCGGATGGCCGCGTGCTGCTGATCGGTGAGCTTGTCGCTGCCGTGCTGGTACTCCTCGCTGCGGCCCAGCACGGCCGAGGTGTGCCAGCAGTAGTCGTAGAGCGCCAGGTAGGAGCGGACCAGCGCCGGGCCCCGGGCCAGGATCGCGCCGGCCTCCTGGTTGTCCGGGTCGACCGGCAGCAGTGCGGTGCGGCGGTCGCTGAGGATCATGTTCAGCGGCACCACGGCCGCCAGCCGGACCTCCACCCCGAGGTCGATCTGCTTCTGGAAGAACTCCGCCAGGGCGGGCACCGACTGGAACCGGTGCTGGTAGACCGCCCGGACCCGGACGCCCGCCTCGATCAGCCGGCGGTCGCGCTCCAGCCCCGCGGTGAGGAACTCGCCGGCCGGCAGCGCGCCCGGGTGCATCGAGGCGATCTCGGTGCGCGCCGTGTCCGAGAGGTCGTCCAGGGTCTGCTGGATCCGGTGATGACCGGTCAGCACCTCCACCTCGACCTCGGAGGGCACCACTGCGCCGCCGCGCAGGTAGCGCTGGGTGAGGTCCTGGACGGCGGCGTGGGTCCGCTGCGCGCGCCGCTGGCGGAGCTCCACCTCCTGGTTCTCGCGGGCGAGCATCCGCAGCAGCGCGACCTCGGGGTCGACGGTGGTCACCTGTCCGCTGTGGTCCTCGCAGCCGTCGGTGGTGATCAGGCCGAGGGCGTCAAGTTCCGCTCGGCACTCCGTGGCCTGCTGCGCGCTCAGGCCCAGGCCCGTCGCCAACTCGGCGTAGTCGCAGGTGCCACGGGCCCGGAGTTCCTGGTAGATCGAGAGCGCCTGTGTGGAGGACTTGCCGTTGGAAGACCTGCTGTTGTGCGAAGCCACCACGCCGCCCCCTCCCACGTCCAGTGTGTGGGCATATTACCTGACGGCGTGTTATCTGCTCGCAACCCAGCGAAACCCGGGTGAAACAACGGAAAGCGCGGTTGCGGGTCGTTATCGACCGCGCGGCGCGCACAACAGGAAGGTGCTCTCCAGGCCTTCGCAGAGCGGTCGGGTGTCCCGGCGGCGGATCCGCAGACCGGCCGCCCGCAGGTCGTCGACAATCGCCGCGGTTTCCAGGCCGGGCGCCATGATTCGCGGCCGACGTGCGCAGATGTAATCCAGCGCCAGGACGCCGCCGTCCCGCAGATGCGCGGCGACCTGCCGGAACAGGGCCGGCCGGACGGCCCGCGGCAGTTCCAGCACGGTGCCCGCGGCCAGCATCACCAGGCCGTAGCTGCGGCTCAGGCGCAGCTGCGCCAGATCGGCCTCTATGGTCGTGACGCGACCTTGGACAACGTCAAGTCGGCCGGCCCAGTCGCGCAGTCGGACGAGCGACGGGCCGTCGTGGTCCACCGCGTCGACGTCGAAGCCCTGCCGGGCGAGCGGCACGGCGAACCGCCCGTCTCCGGAGCCGAGATCCAGCACCGGCCCCTCGGTGGCGCGAGCCGCTCGCAGGTATTCCAGAATATCGGCGCCGTGCGCGCCGGCCAGCCAGTCGGCCTCGCTGTCCAGGGGCGGGAATACCGAGATTTCCGGCTGTCCGACGAGCAGGTCCATAAAGCTCCTCCGGGAGGGGAATGGCGTGGGAATTCCGGTCGGGGAAGGCCATTTCATTGTGGGGTCGACCGGGGGAGAAGACCAGGAATCCGCGCGGCGCAAGCACGCCGCGGCCGGTCCACGCCAAGGAGGAGGCCAGGGGGGAGGCCAGGGGAGAGGCCAAGGAGGAGCCGCTCGTCGGTCAGATCGCCCGCCGCAGCCGCAGGTCGCCGTCGCTCGGACCGTCGGCGGCGGCCTGGAAGCCCTGGCTGGTGAGGAACGGCAGCGCGGCGGTGTCGGAGCCGTCGCCGTGCAGGTTGACCCACTGCTGGTGGGCGCCGCGGGCCAACTGCTGCCCGGTGACGGCGTCCAGCAGCGAGCGGCCGATGCCCCGGCGGCGGTGCTCCGCGTCGACGCAGAGGTTGTAGACCTCGCCCGACCCGATGGTGGTGATGCCGCCCGCCGCCGCACCGACCACCGTGCCGTCGTGGTCGGCGACCTGCCAGCCCAGCCAGCCGTCCCCGGCGCCGGACGCCGAGATCTCCACGGCGATCCGGTCCACCCGGCAGTAGCAGGCGATCAGCCGCTCGGTGCGCTGGCCGCCGAGGTACTCCGCATAGTCGTCGCGCCAAGTGGTCGCGAGGAGGCGGGAGATGGCCGCGGCCTCCGCCGGACGGGCAGGACGCAGCTCCACCGTCGGGTCCATCGATCGGTCCTCTTTTCGGCGTGTGAGCGGTAGTGCAGGCCAGTAGAGCGGAGCGAATAGGCGAAATCAAGCCCGCTTCCCGGCACCGGAGTTCTGCGAATTTACTTAGGAATCCGGTGAGAACGGCGGCAAATGACGGTGGTACCGGCCGGCCGTGGGCCGAGCGGTACCACCGGGTGCGCGAGTCTCGGGTCAGTCGGCCGTGTTGAGCTGCGGCAGCGGCCGGAACCGGCGCAGCCGCAGGCTGTTGGAGACCACGAAGACCGAGGAGCAGGCCATCGCCGCGCCCGCGATCATGGGGTTCAGCAGTCCGGCCGCGGCCAGTGGCAGCGCCGCCACGTTGTAGGCGAAGGCCCAGAACAGGTTGGACTTGATGGTCGACAGGGTCTTGCGGGACAGCCGGATCGCGTCGGACGCCACCCGCAGGTCGCCGCGGACCAGGGTGAGGTCGGCGGCCTCGATCGCCACATCGGTGCCGGTCCCCATCGCCAGCCCGAGGTCGGCCTGGGCCAGCGCGGCGGCGTCGTTGACGCCGTCCCCGACCATGGCCACCCGCCGACCTTCCGACTGCAGGCGCTTGACCACGTCCGCCTTGTCGGCCGGCAGCACCTCGGCGATCACCTCGTCGATCCCGACCTCGGCCGCCACCGAGCGGGCCACGGTCGCGTTGTCACCGGTCAGCAGCACCGGAGTCAGGCCCAGCCGGCGCAACTGCCGCACCGCGTCCGCCGAAGTGGGCTTGACGGTGTCGGCCACCACCAGCACGCCCCGCGCCTTGCCGTCCCAGCCGACCGCGACGGCCGTCCGGCCGGCCGCCTCGGCCGCGCTCTTGGCCCGCTCCAACTCCACGCCCAGCGGCTGACTCCACTCCTGCAGCAGCTTGGTCCGGCCGACCAGCACCGCGTGTCCGTCCACCACGCCCTGCACGCCGAGGCCCTCGATGTTGGTGAAGTCCGCCACCGCCGGCAGCTCGCCGGCCCGCTGCACCGCGCCCTTGGCGATCGCCCGGGCGATCGGGTGCTCCGAGGCGTCCTCCAACGCACCGGCCAGCCGCAGCAGTTGCTCCTCGTCCTCACCCTCGGCGGTGATCACCTCGACCAGCGCCATCTGGCCGGTGGTGACGGTTCCGGTCTTGTCCAGCACCACGGTGTCGATCCGGTGGGTCGACTCCAGCACCTCAGGACCCTTGATCAGGATGCCCAGTTGGGCGCCGCGCCCGGTGCCGACCAGCAGCGCGGTCGGGGTGGCCAGGCCGAGGGCGCACGGGCAGGCGATGATCAGCACGGCGACCGCGGCGGTGAACGCCTCACCGGCACCGGACCCGGCACCCAGCCAGAACCCGAGGGTGGCCACGGCCAGCGCGATCACGATCGGCACGAAGATCCCGGACACCCGGTCGGCGAGCCGCTGCACCTCCGCCTTGCCGTTCTGCGCGTCCTCCACCAGTCGTGCCATCTGGGCGAGTTGGGTGTCCGAGCCGATCCGCTCGGCCCGCACCAGGAGCCGGCCGCCGGCATTGACGGTGGCACCGGTCACCGGGTCGCCGACCGACACCTCGACCGGCACCGACTCGCCGGTGAGCATGCCGGCGTCGATCGCCGAACTGCCCTCCACGATCACGCCGTCGGTGGCGACCTTCTCACCGGGACGCACCACGAACACGTCGCCGACGCCCAACTGCCCGATCGGGATCCGCTCCTCGCGCCCGTCCCGGACCACCGAGACGTCCTTGGCGCCGAGTTCCAGCAGCGCCCGAAGCGCGGACCCGGCCCGGCGCTTGGCCCGGGCCTCGAAGTACCGCCCGGCCAGGATGAAGGTGGTGACGCCGGCCGCGGCCTCCAGGTAGATGTTCCCGGCGCCGTCGCTGTGCCCGATGGTCAGGTCGAACGGGTGGTGCATGTGCGGCATGCCCGCGCTGCCCAGGAAGAGCGCGTACAGCGACCAGCCGAGCGCCGCCAGGGTGCCGACCGAGATCAGGGTGTCCATGGTGGCCGCGCCGTGCCGCAGGTTGGTCCAGGCGGCCTTGTGGAACGGCCAGGCGCCGTACGCGACCACCGGGGCGGCCAGCGTCAGCGACGCCCACTGCCAGTTGTTGAACTGCAGCGCGGGGACCATCGCCAGCAGGATCACCGGAACCGCCAGCGCGGCCGAGATCAGCAGCCGCAGCCGCAGCGTGGTGACATGGTCGTTCCCGTCCTCGGCGGCCTCGCTCCCGGCGCCGCCCTGCTCGCCCTCGGGCTTGGGCGGCAGCGGCAGGGTGGCGGTGTAGCCGGCCTTCTCCACCTGCGCGACCAGGTCCTCGGGCGTGATGCCGCTCGGGAAGCTGACCTTGGCCTTCTCGGTGGCGTAGTTGACGGTGGCGGTGACGCCCTCCATCTTGTTCAACCGCTTCTCGATCCGGGCCGCGCAGGAGGCGCAGGTCATCCCGCCGATCAGCAGCTCGACGCGGTCCTCCTCACCGGTCGGCAGGACCGGTCCCTGGACGGTGGAACTCATCGTCCCTCCTCGGTGCTCGCAGTGGCGTGGACGGTGAACGCGGCGGTGTGCACGACCCCGGCGCGCTGGAAGTCCAGGAACAGCCGGTAGTCGCCGGCGGTGGGCACGGTGACGTAGAACGCCACGTCGGGCCCGGCAGCGGTGTGCCCGTCGCCCGGCTCGCCGTCCGGGTGGACGTGCAGGTAGCCCAAGTCCCCGGCTCGCATGGCCACCAGGTGCCCGTAGGCGCCCAGGTACGGCTGGAGGTCGGTCACCAGGCCGTGGCTGTCGGCGATCTCGAAGGTCAGCTTGGCACTCTGACCGGCCGTCACCTGGCCGTCCATGGTGACGGTGTAGCCGTCGACGCTGGCGCTGGTGGCCGGTGCGGGCAGCGGCTGCGGCTGGTAGTCGCCGGCCACCGCCAGGTCGGTGCCCAGGGTGACGTTCTCGGTGGCGCCGGCCGGAGTGAAGTCGGCCACCATCCGGTAGCCGCCGGCGGCCGGGAAGGTCACCGGGACGTGCCAGCTGCCGTCGGCCGCCAGTGTCGGGTGCAGATGCTGATATCCCGTCAAGTCATCGCGGAGCAGGATCAGATGGAGCTCCTTGCCGTGCTCCTCCTGGTAGGAGGTGAGCGGCGCGCCGTTCGGGCCCCGGACGGTGAAGCCCAGGTCGGTCTGCTGACCTGGCGTCGGATTGGCGGGCCGGGTCTGCAGCGCATAGCCGTGGTCGAACGCCGCCAGGGCTCCGGCGGCCGGAGCTTCGGCGCTCGGCTGTCCCGATGACATGCCCGGCATCCCTGGCATGCCCGGCATGTCGTTGCTCCCGTGCGCGCTGCCCGCGGTCTTCTTGGCGCCCGTGTCCAGCGGACCGACCGCATGGCCGATGCCGGCGGCCCCACCCAGAACCACGACCAGTCCCAGAGCGAACGCTGCCAAGCGAGTTGGGGTGTTCACCGTCCTGTCTCCTCTCCACATTCAACGATTAGAACCCTACCCCCCTAGGGTATAGTTCGCAATGTCGACGCGGACCGGCGGACGGCATGCCCGGTCATGCCGGTCACCGCAGCAAATCCCCGATGTCCCCGCCCTGTCGGCTTCCCCCGCCGCAGGCACATACCCCTAACGGGTAGGGAGTACGAAAATGACAACCCCGCAGTCCGGGCCCAATCCCCGTCGGTGGCGCGCACTTGGCCTGATCGCCGTCGCGCAGTTCATGGTGATCATGGACACCTCGATCATCGGTGTCGCCCTGCCCAAGATGCAGACCGCACTCGGCTTCAGTCAGGAGAACCTCTCCTGGGTCTTCAACGCCTATGTGGTCGCCTTCGGCGGCCTGCTGCTGCTCGGCGGCCGGCTCTCCGACCTGTTCGGCGCCAAGAAGCTGTTCAGCACCGGCTGGGCGGTCCTGGCGGCCGGCTCGCTGGTGGCCGGCCTGGCCGGCAACGTCACGGTGGAGCTGATCGGCCGCGCCGCCCAGGGCCTCGGCGCGGCGATGATCGCGCCGTCCGCGCTCACCCTGCTGATGATGCTGTTCGGCTCCGAGCCCAAGGAGCTCACCAAGGCCTTCGCCCTCTACGGCGCCGCCGCACCGGCGGGCGGCACCGCGGGCGTCTTCCTCGGCGGCGTCATCACCCAGTACCTCAGCTGGCCCTGGGTGTTCTTCATCAACATCCCGGTCGCCCTGGCCGCCCTGCTCCTCACCCCCTCGCTGATGCCCGCCGTGCCGCGCCGCACCGGCCGGATCGACTTCCTGGGCGCACTCACCGTGACCGCCGGCCTGGCCGTCGCCGTCTACGCCATCGTCCAGGCCCCGCAGGCCGGTTGGGGTTCCGTCTCGACCATCGCCCCGCTGCTGGTCGGCATCCTGCTGATCGTCGCCTTCGTGGCCATGCAACTGCGCCGCAGTGAGCCGCTGATGCGCATGAGCATCTTCCGCACCCCGAACCTCGGCGCCGCCAACGGCGCCCAGTTCCTGCTGGCGGCCGCCTGGATCCCGATGTGGTTCTTCCTCAACCTCTACCTGCAGCAGGTGCTGCACCTCGGCGCCTTCGCCAGCGGCGCGGCACTGCTGCCGATGACCATCAGCATCATGGTCATCATGATCACGCTGGCCCCGCGCCTGATCGCCAAGTTCGGGCCGAAGCCGCTGATCGTCACCGGCCTGGTGCTGCTCGCCATCGGCCTCGGCGGCCTCTCGATGGCCCGGCCCAACGGCAACTTCTGGGTCGACGTGCTGCCCGCCTCGCTGATCGCCGCGATCGGCATGGCGCTGGCCTTCATCCCGTCGCTCGGTACCGCGATCTCCAGCGCCCCGCCGGAGGAGGGCGGCCTCGCCTCGGGCATCGTCAACACCAGCTACCAGGTCGGCTCCGCCATCGGCCTGGCCGCCATGACCGCCCTGGCCGGCGCCGAGACCAGCGGCACCACCGCCAAGGGCCTCACCGACGGCTTCTCCGCCGCCTTCGTCGGCGCCGCCGCGATCGCCGTCCTGGGTGCACTGCTCGCCGTCGCCACCCTCCGCTTCCCGAAGCCCGCCACCGAGGGCGAGCTGACGGATGCTCGGGAGTCGGCCTCGGTCTGACACCTCCTCACCAGGGCGGGCCCACCACGGGCCCGCCCTCGGGTTTCCGGAAGGAGAACCGCCCCGATGCGAACCACCCTGCTGCGCCTGCTCCGCCACCCGGCCACCCGCTGTCTGGTCGCCTGCCTGGCGGCGGCCGTGCTCCGCGCAGCCGCTGCTGCGGATGATCGACCGGCTCCCTCCCGGTGAACTGTGACATGGTACCTTCCGTGCCATGTCCAAGAGTGAAATCGACGCTGTGACCGCCGAGTTCTTCGGCGCCTTCGACAACCGCGGTGGCAAGCCCGCCGACGTCGACCGGATCCGCCGCCTGATGGTCCCGGGCGGCGTGATCGTGGTGACCCGGCCGACCTACACCGTCTACACGGTGGAGGAGTTCATCGAACCGCGCGAGCGCCTGCTGTCCGACGGCCGACTGCTCGAGTTCTCGGAGTGGGAGACCTCCGAGCGGACCGAGATCGTGGGCGACCTCGCCAACCGCTTCGGGGAGTACCGCAAGTCCGGCACCCTCGACGGCGAACCGTATGGGGGCGGCGGAACCAAGACCTTCCAGTTCGTCCGCACCCCTGACGGTTGGCGGATTACCGCGTTCTCCTGGTACGACCAGCCCTGAGGCCGGTCCGGCGGACCGGGGTCACACCGCCCGTTCGGTCATCGCTTGTCCGCCGGCTGCCCGCCCGGCCACCGCTCGCTCGTCGGCGTTCGCCAGCCAGAAGTAGACCGGTGGCAGGGCCAGTTCACTGACCATCAGGGCCACCTGGAACCACTGCGGCCAGCCGTGGACGGCCACCGAGATCAGCCGGGCCAGGCCGCCGAACAGGAGCACCCCGGCCAGCCAGCGGATCGCGCCGGCCGGGATCGGGGTCTGGCGGGCGGCCCAGAGCCAGGCCAGCCCGTAGCCGGCGAAGGCGGCGCCCATGAAGCGGCTCCAGTTGTCGATCGTCGCGTTGGCGCCGCCGTTGCCGGGGATCGCGGCGACCCCCGCGACCACATGGATCAGCCCGATCGCCACGCAGGCGATCCCCATGAGCTGTGCGAGCACCCTGAGAGTTCTGGCCATGATCCCTCCACGCTGATGGTTATTCAACATGTGTCTACTAGTCAGCGTAGAGTGCGCTAGTAGACGCGTGTCAAGTAACCTGGCGCTCATGTCTCCCCGTCAGCGCCTCCACCCGGCCGAACGCCGTGCCCAACTCCTCGCCGTCGGCGCGGAACTCTTCGCCGCCCAGCCGTACGAGGAGGTGCTGATGGAGGACGTCGCGGGCAAGGCCGGCGTCTCCCGGGCGCTGCTCTACCGTCACTTCGCCAGCAAGCAGGCGCTGTTCGCGGCGGTCTACGAACAGGCGACGGCCCGACTTCTCGAACAGACCCGGGTCGACCCCGCCGACACGCTGGTCGAGCAGCTGATCGAGGGGATGGACGCCCACCTCGACTACTTCATCGCCAACCGCCATGCCGTGCTCGCCGCCAACCGGGTGCTGGTCGGCGACCCCGTGGTCCAGACGATCATGAGCAATGAACTCGACGAGCTGCGGTTCCGGTTGCTCAAGGTGCTGCCGCTCACCGATGAGGCGGCCCGGGAGGCGGTGTCCGGCGTCCTGAAGAGCTGGCTGGTGTTCGTCCAGGTGCTCTGTGTCGACTGGCTGGCCCGGGAGACCTGCAGTCGCACCGAGTTGCGTGACGTCTGCATCGGGGCGGTCCTGGGCGCCATCCGCCCGCTGCTCGCCACCGACCCGGCGCCCGACTGGCCGCGCTAGGCGGCGAGTAGTATCGCTGCCGTGCGATCAGCCCGACGCCCGGCGAGGCCGGTTGCGGTCACCCTGGTGGACGCCTGCGTACGCGCTGACGGGCGCGGGGGCAGTCCCACCGCCGTGCTGGGCGAGGACGCCACGCTCAGCGACGAGCAGCGCCGCCGGATCCCGGGGCTGGCGGGCACCTCGCACGCGGTCTTCGTGGCCACGGCTGCCGATGTCACCTCGCTGCGCTTCTTCACCGCCGAGGGGGAGTTGCCCGCCTGCGGCCACGGGACGGTCGCCGCGCTCGCCTGCAACGCGGGCACGACGAGGCGCAACCGCACCCTGCGGACTGCCGGCAGCCACTGGATCCCGGCCTGGACGCGCCCCCGGAACCTCCTGGTGGCAGCGGAGTTCGAGGCCGGCCGGGTCGCGCTGCGCGAGCCCTCCAATGCCGAGCTGGTGCCGGTGCTGGCCGCGTTGGGTCTCCCGCCTAAGGCGAGCGGCGCCTGCGTGGCGACCCTGGGACGGCCGCGCCTGCTGCTCCCGGTCCCCGATAGCGCCCAACTGTCGGTCCTGACACCGGACTTCGCGGCCCTGGAGGCCGTCTGCCGACAACTCGGGCTGCTGGGTTGCTACCTCTACACCGGCGGCGAACAGGGCTTCGCCGCACGGATGTTCGCCCCCGCCATCGGAGTCCCGGAGGACATCGCCAACGCCAACAGCACCGCCTGCCTGGCCGCCTGGCTTCACGCCGGCACACCGGACTGCCGGAGCATCGCCGTCGACATGGGCGACCAGCTCGGCAGCCCGGCCACCATCACGGCCACCGTCATGGACACCTCCGGAGTCGGCGAACCGGTGGTCCACGTCAGCGGGTTGGCCAAAGTGCGGCGGACGGTGCTGCTGGACCTGCCCGCCTGATCGGCTCAGCGCGGGGCCACCCGGCCCAGTGCCTCGACCAGCTCGTAGGGGTCGTGCGAGCAGACCAGTCGCACCTGGTCGGCATGACTGCGGGCCAGGTCGCGCAGCCGCTCCAGGGTGTAGCGGCGAGTCCGGTCGTCCGTTGCGATGGCACGCTGGAACATGCTCAGGACCGGCGGGCCGCCCGCGGAGTCGGGTGCGACATCGGCCCGCGACAGGTAGGCGTCTCCGCAGTGCAGCAGCCAGCCGTCACCGTCCCGGAGCGCGACGCCGGTGTGGCCCCGGGTGTGCCCGGTCAGCGGCACCAGCAGCAACTCCGGCAGCTCGTCCGGCAGTAGCGGGATCGCCTGGAGGTCGAACCAGCTTTCGGTGCTGGTGGCCTGGTGCTCCACCCAGCGCGGATTGTGGTCCCACTGCGCCGTGCGGTAGCGCTGGCGCTCGGCGCGGGTCGCCAGTTCCCGGGCGGCGCGCAGTTCGTCCGCGAGCAGGTGCACCTGGGCCTGCGGGAAGTCCGCCAGGCCGCCGGCGTGGTCGGGATCCAGGTGGGTCAGCACGATGTGGCGGACGTCCCGGGGATCGTGGCCGAGCGTCCGGATCTGGTGCAACGCGGTCCGGGCGAGGGAGAGTTGGGGGCGGGTGTTGAACCGGAACTGCCGGCCGAGCCGCCCCGGGTCGGTGACGTCCCCGGTGCCGAAGCCGGTGTCCACCAGGATCAGCCCCGCCTCGCTCTCCACCAGCAGGCAGTGGCTCACCAGCCGTCCGAACAACGGCCCGCCGCTGCCCAGCAGCAGCCTGCCGCCCATCGGGCACATGGTGGCGCAGTCGAGGTGGTGGATGGTCACGCTGCCTCCAGGGGGACGGGAGCCGACATGCTCGACTCCACCCTCTCCGACCGCGTGCGAACTGGCAACGACCACCCGCTGTCAGGCGCTCCGCAGCCTGCCGCCCTGCTGTCGGCCCGTCGCGCTGTCAGCAGTCCCGCCGTCAGGCGTCGTGCTCCACCGGGGGGATCTCCAACGGCGGGATCGACGCCAGCAGCGGCGCCAGGTCGGGGGCGGTGAACCGGTAGCGCACCACCCGGCCGTCCTTGGCGGCGGTCACCGCGCCCGAGACCCGCAGCAGGCGCAGGATCTGCGACACCGTGCTCTCGCTGATCCCGGTGGCCAGCGCCAGGTCGGTGACGGCGATCGGCCCGGCCCGGTGGACGGCCAGCAGCACGGAGAGCCGGCCCGGGTCGGCGAGCAGCGAGAAGCGGTCGGCCCAGCCGCGGACGGCCTCGGGGTCGCCGATGCCGGCGATCGCCTCGCAGACCGTGTGCTCGTCGATGGGGCGCCGGTGTGCGCGCTCGTCGGGGACCAGGTGCATGACTCCATCATCCCTCACCTGTCGGGCGTGATCTGCAACACCTGCACACCTGTGCGGGCTTGTGGGTGATTGCAGGTCACCTCTACGGTGGTGCACGCCGTGGTGTTCGGGAAGACCGGTGAACTGTGCCTGTCACAGGAGTCCGGAGCGGCCCTCGCCACTGTGATCGGGAAGTCCTCGCACCAGCCTGCCGCTTGTCGGTGGGCGGCCACTGGGCGCTTGCGCGCCTGGGAAGGCCGGGGGTGGGAACGCTTGACCCGTAAGCCAGGAGACCGGCCACGGCACCGCACGAGAACTGTCCACGAGGTGCTGGAGAGGCTGCCCTGACATGACCCTGCCCGAAACCGCTGCCCCGACACCCCCCGCGAGCGGCACCACCGCCGCGCCGCGCTGGGAGCGCAGGGACTGGATCCGCACCGGCGGCCTGATGGGGGTGATCGCCGCCATGCACGTGGTCGCGTTCTTCATCCTGATCACCATGGTCGCCCCGCACCACTACAGCGTCGGCAACCAGGTCTTCGGCCTGGGCCTCGGCGTCACCGCCTACACCCTGGGCATGCGGCACGCCTTCGACGCCGACCACATCGCCGCGATCGACAACACCACCCGCAAGCTGATGGCCGACGGCAAGCGGCCCGTCTCGGTCGGGTTCTGGTTCGCGCTCGGCCACTCCAGCATCGTCGTGGTCCTGGCCGCCCTGATCGCCACCGGCGCCAAGGTGGTCGGCACCCTCACCAACGACGACTCCCACACCCACAAGCTGCTCGGCCTGGTCTCCACCAGCGTCTCCGGCGGCTTCCTCTACCTGATCGCCGCCCTCAACCTGGTGTCGATGGCCGGGATCTACCGGGTCTTCAAGGCCATGCGGGCCGGCCAGTTCGACGAACACGAGTTGGAGAAGCACCTCGACGGGCGCGGCTTCATGAACCGCATCCTCGGCCGGCTCACCAAGTCGATCACCCGACCGGGCCAGATGTACCTGGTGGGCCTGCTCTTCGGCATCGGCTTCGACACCGCCACCGAGGTCACCCTGATGGTGATGGCCGGCTCCGGCGCCGCCGCCGGCCTGCCCTGGTACGCGATCCTCTGCCTGCCGCTGCTGTTCGCCGCCGGCATGAGCCTGTTCGACACCCTCGACGGCACCTTCATGAACTTCGCCTACCACTGGGCGTTCTCCAACCCGACCCGCAAGGTCTTCTACAACCTCACCATCACCGGCCTCTCCATCGCCGTCGCCTTCCTGATCGGCACCATCGAGCTGGTCGGCGTGCTCCACGACCAACTGCACCTCAGCGACCCGGTGACCGGCTGGATCTCCGGCATCGACCTCAACAACGTCGGCTTCGTCATCGTCGGCCTGTTCGTCCTGGTCTGGGCGGCGGCGCTGGGGTACTGGCGCCTGGCCAAGGTCGAGGACCGCTGGGAGACCAAGAACGCCGCGGCCGCGCACGGGAGCTAGCAGCGGCAGTGATCACCATCCCCTATCCTTGGCGCGGTTCCACACGGGATCACCGTGAATGAGGGGGAGTGTTGAACGGGACCATCGCGGTCTACGCGGAACCGCCCGGAATCGGCCGGGCGGGGAAGTTCTGGGTCGTCATCGACGGGGTGCGGGTCGGCCGGGTCCGGCAGGGCGACGCCATGCGGTTCGCCGTGGCGGCCGGCACCCACACGGTGCGGGTCGGTTCCGGTGACCGCACCACTCGCTCCAACGCGGTGGCGGTGGAGGTGGCCGAGGGCGGGGAGTCCCTGGTGACCGCCCGCAGCACCGGCTTGAAATTCGCTCTCCTCGTCCCGTTCCTGGCCGGTGTCGTCGTGCCCCGGGTCTATGTGCTGGGATTCGTCGTGCTGCTCGCCGCCGTGTTCGCCGCCGTCCCCGGCGTGCTGTTCCGGGTGGCCGTCCAGAGCCTGCCCGAGCCGAGCTCCGCGGGCCCGGCCACGCAGCCCGCCGCGGACGGCGAGCCGGCCGCCGCGGGGGCAGCGGTCGGGGAGGCGGCGGTTGGGGGGAGTGGCCTGTGGTGGGAGTCGGACCCGGCCCTCGCCAAGCGGTACCGCAAGGCCGCCGACTCCTGACGGCCGTCACGGCCGTTACTCCGGGGACATGACCTCGTAGAGGTTCCGGGCGTCGTCGGCGAAGTACAGACCGCGGGCGCACAGCGGGTGGTCGATCCGCCCGTTGTCGGGCTCCCTGGGGTCGTTGCCGTACGGCACCCCGGCGGCGCGGAGCCGGGCGAGGATGCCGTCGAAGGTCGCCGTGTCGACGTCGAACGCCAGGTGGTGGCCGGGCGGGTCCTCGACGGACATGAAGTCCAGCGTCAGGCACTCGTTGACCCGCACCGGCGCGAAGTGCCGATCTGCGCCTCGGTAGTCCAGCCCCATGATGCCGGCGAAGAAGCGGGCGGCCGCCTCGTTGTCGACGGCCGGGACGATGGTGTGGTTCAGCGTGATGGGCATGGTTTCCCCCTTCAGTTTTCGACTGGTTGGGACAGGGCGCCGTGCAGGAAGAGGTCGACGAGCTCCTCCACGCTGAGCTCGGTCGACTCATCCCCCGACGCCGGCCTGCGGGCCTGGAAGAAGAGCATGCCGAGGAAGACCGACGCTGCCTGCTCGGCGGACACCCTCAGCAACTCCCGCTCGGGTTCGAAGAGTTCGGCGAGTGCCGCTTGCACCGGTGCGAAGCCGGCCGCACGGTCGGGTGGGCCTCCCGCGCTGCCGGGGCGCCCGGTCCGTTCCCGCCCGCCCGTCGCGTGCAGCGCGCCGACCACCGCGCCGATCCGGTCCAGGTGGGCGTGCAGCGCCGCGGCGGCCTCCGTCAGTCGGGCGGGGAGCGGCTGGTCCGTTGATACCAGGGCGAGTTCGGTCAGGGCAGTGGCCGGACTGAGCGCCTCGGCCAGGCAGGCGTCCAGGAGTTCGTCCTTGTCCGCGAAGACGCGGAAGATGGTGCCCTCTCCGATGCCGGCGGCCTGGGCGATCTGACGGGTCGTCACCGCGCTGCCGTGCTCGATCACCAGGGGGAGTGCGGCGCGAACGATCATCTCGCGGCGGCTGTCGGGATCCATCGACGGGGCTCGGCGGCGACTTGGTGTGGTTGCCATGTGGTCCAGTATCGGAGTGAGTGCTCACTCCGGTCAAGGGGCTCGGCCCTGGATCGGGTGATCCAGGGCCGAGCCCCTTGAGTCGTGCGATCGGCTACTCCAGCGCGGCGAACATGCCGGGCTCGTAGGAGCCGCCCTGGCTGTGCACGATCACGCTCATCCGGTTGGCCGCGTTGATCAGGGCGACCGTGCAGATCAGGGCGCCGACCTGGTCGTCGTCGAAGTGCTTGCGCACCTCGGCCCAGGTCTCGTCGGACACCCCGGCGCTGCCGTCGGCGATCCGGGTGCCCTCCTCGGTGAGCGCCAGGGCGGCGCGTTCGGCCTCGGTGAACACGGTGGTGTGGCGCCAGGCAGCGACCAGGTTGAGTCGCAGCGCCGTCTCACCGTCGGCCGCGCCCTCCTTGCCGTGGATGTCGACGCAGAAACCGCAGCCGTTGATCTGACTAGCCCGCAGCTCCACCAGGTGCTGCACGGTCTTCGGGAGAGTGGACCCCTGGAGGGCCAACGCGGTGGCGTAGAACCGCTTGCCGACCGTCGCGGCGGTCGGGCTGTCGAACAGGTTGAAACGGGCTTCCATGGCTTCGTCCTCAGGTGTGATGGGTGATGGTGGGTGTGGTGCGGGGTGCCGGGCTACAAGCGGCGGTCCGTGCAACGGCGTTGGACGAACACAAGATGCGGACCACCCGTGCGCTGTGACAGCAGGTCGATGTGACGTGCGCCACCGATCGCGGGTGTCACAAAACGGCGGAGGCCGGCGTCTCGTGTGCGACCCAGTCGGAAACGCCCGTGCAGGAGCCGGAATTGAGTGAGCAGGCCATGGAACCCACTGAACTGAACTCCGCCACCGAGACGTTCATCGCCCACCGCAACCTGCTCTTCACCGTCGCCTACGAGCTGCTCGGCTCGGCTGCCGACGCGGAGGACGCCCTGCAGGAGACCTGGCTGCGCTGGGTGGGCGTCGACCTCGCCACCGTGCGGGACCAACGCGCCTACCTGGTCCGGATCGCCACTCGCCAGGCGCTGAGCCGGCTGCGAACCCTGGCCCGCCGCAAGGAGTCCTACGTCGGCCCCTGGCTGCCCGAGCCGCTGCTCACCGCGCCCGATGTCGCCGAGGACGTGGAGTTGGCCGACAGCCTCTCGATGGCGATGCTGCTGGTACTGGAGACCCTCGCGCCCACCGAGCGGGCGGTGTTCGTGCTGCGCGAGGTGTTCGGGCTGGAGTACGACGAGATCGCCGAGGCCGTCGACAAGACACCGGCCGCCGTCCGCCAGATCGCCCACCGAGCCCGCGCCCATGTCGCCGCCCGCCGCCCGCGCGGGGCCGTCTCCGCAGCCGACACCCGTCACGCCCTGGCGGCCTTCCAACAGGCCGTCGAAACCGGCGACTTGCAGCAGCTGCTCGACCTGCTCGCCCCGGACGTCGTGCTACTGACCGACGGCGGCGGAGTCGCACGCGCCGCCCTGGCGCCCATCGTCGGCGCCGACCAGGTGGCCGCCGTGCTGGCCAGGATCGCCACCACAACCGTCCTGCGCCCGGCCCAGGTCAACGGCCACCCGGCCCTGCTCCTGAGCCTCAATGGCGAACTCGACACCGTCACCGCCCTGCGCATCGACGACGGCCTCATCACCGGCCTCTACGCCGTGCGCAACCCCGAGAAGCTGGCGCGGATGGAGCAGCAGACCACGCTGAGCCGGTGACGACGATCGCCGCCTCCTGGACAGGCATGCCGTGAGGTCCCTATCGGGAAAGACAGCAGGCCTGCCAACGGGTTCCCGGCGCCGGTGCGAGGCGATCCGCGCGGTCAGGCGCCGGTCAGTGCTGCCAGCGCGTCGTCCGTGTCCCTGAGGGAGGCCGACAGGCCGCGGGCCTCGTGCTCGGTCATCCGGGGGGTGTCGTGCGGCACGGCGTTGACCCAGCGCTGGGTCAGGCGGGCGATCCGCTCGCCGTAGCGCTGCGCGGTGATCCGGTCGCCGCGCGATCCGGCGTGCTCGGGGCCCAGGTCGGCGTGGCTCTGGCTCATCAGGCCCAGCCAGGAGCCCAGCCGGTTCACGTCGTCGCGGGTGCCACCGCTCCAGTTGTTGCCCGGCATGTCGCCCACGCCGATCCACTGCATGCCCAACTGCGCGGCGAAGACCGCCAACTGCTGCAGGACCGCCAGCTTGTCGCCGCTCTGCGAGGCGGACATGGTGAACCCCGCGGCCAGCTTGTCCTTCCACGCCTGCGTCGTGAACGGCGTGAACGCCGCCTCCATGAACGCCTTGAACACCGCCGACACGCTGCCCATCAGCGTCGGGCAGCCCATGACGATCGCATCGGAGCGATCGAGCAGCGCCAGCACCTCCGCATCGTGCCAGCGGCCCGCGATGACGTCCTCGGGCCGGATCTCGACGAGATGCACCTGGGCGCCCGGCACCAGCCGCGCCCCCTCGGCGAGGTGCTCGGCCAGGACCCGGGTGTGGCCGTGCACCGAGTGGTAGACCACCGTCACCGTGACCATCGGCGCATCGTGCTCACGGTCAACGCCATTGACTGCCATGTACTTTCACTACTTCCGGTCGTGGGCCCCTGCATGTTCCGGTTGTGGGGCCCTGCTCGCCCAGCCATCACACCCCGCGCACGGCACGGCATCAACGCCGAACTTCGCCACCCAGCGATCGGTCGCACCGATCGATCGCGTTAGCCTGCTCCCGTGGACAGGGTGGACAGGATGGAACTGGAAGCATTCGTCGCGGTCGCGGAAGAGCTCCACTTCGGCCGCGCCGCCGCGCGCCTGCACCGCGGGCAGCCCACCGTCAGCGACGCCGTCAGGCGGCTGGAGACCACGTTGGGCGGGCGGCTGTTCCACCGCACCAGCCGCCGGGTGTCACTGACCGATCTCGGCGAAGCGCTGCTGCCCGACGCGTACGCCGCCCTGGCCCAGCTGAACCGCTTCCAGCAGCGCGGGCGCTCGCTGGCCGCCGGCGACCGGGCCCACACCACCCTCGTCGTCGGCCACGCCGAATACACCGGCCACCAGTTGCTGCTGCGCTGCCTGCCGCAACTGCGGGACCGTTTCCCCGATGTGACGATCGTGCCGGAGGCGATGGCAACCACGGCGCAGGTCACCGCCCTGCGGGCGCAGGCGATCGGGCTGGGCATCGGCTGGGCGACCGGCGACGTCACCGGGGTACGGGCGAGGGTGCTCTCCACCGAGAGGTTCATGGCGCTCGTACCCGCGGCCCACCCCCTCGCCGGGCATGCCGAGCTGAGCGCGTCCGAACTGTCCACCACCGGCCTGCTCACCTGGCCCCACCAGATCAACAGCGGTCTGTGCGACCGCCTGCTGTCCGCCTTCCAGATCGGCGGAGCCGACCTGCGCATCATCAGAACCGCCGACAGCGTGCACGCCATCGCCGCTCATGTCGCCGCGGGAACGGGCATCGGCATCACCGTCGAATCCGCACTCGACCACCAGCCACCCGGCCTGCGCATCATTCCCCTCACCGGCCCTTCGACCACCGCCGACCAGGTCGTCCTCACCCCTGCCGAGCCGTCGCAGCCGGCCATGGCACTGCGCGATCTGCTGCTGCTCGCCTCGGCAGAGTCGTCTTCCACTGATCACTGAGCGGTGTGCATCGTGGAACCGGCCGAGCCGACGGCCCTCTTGGAGCGGTTCCCCGCCGCCGGGGCCTGGCCGGCGCCTGGCCGGGGCCGCGGTACCCATGTGGTTGACCGGCCGTCACCCGCGCGATGGACAAACCGCATAACTCGGGTGCGCGCGGTCAAGGGATCGTCAGCAAGCGAAAGACCGGTCCCACGATCCCGAGGAGCACCCACCAAATGCAGCGCACCACCGCGAAGCTCACCACCATGACGATTGCCACCGCCGCGCTGGTGCTGGCCGGCACCACGGCGTTCGCGGGTTCTGCCGCGGCGGACGGCAGCCGGAATCGCCTGTCCGGCCCGCCGGTCACCGTCCTGCAGTGCGAGGAGGGCGGCGGCTTCGTCGCTACCGACATCCGCACCCGCCGTGACTACTGCGAGGGCGGCGAGTACAACGGGCGTTATGTCACCTGGGACTACTGAGAAACTGGGACTACTGAGAAAGCAGAGGCGCGTTAGGATCGCCAGCGTCAGGGGGCGCCCACCGTCAGGGGGCGACCCAGCCGGGCAGTGAGGGGGACGACATGCGTATGGCCGACGGTCCGACCGTGGAGTGCGAGATCCAGGTGAACGCACCCGTGGCGCGGGTCTGGGAGCTGGTGACCGACATCAACCTCCCGGCCAGGCTCAGCCCCGAACTGCAGCGTGTCGCCTGGCTCGACGGTGCGGATCGGCCCGCGCCGGGCGCGCGCTTCGAAGGGCACAACCGGCACGAGAAGCTCGGCGAGTGGCGCACGGTGTCCCAGGTGGTCGAGCTGGAGCCCGAGCGCGTCTTCGCCTGGGCCGTCATGGACGCCGACGGCCGGTACGGCGAGCCGACCCTCGACCCCACCAGCTGCATGGCCTCCTGGCGCTTCGAACTGCACCCCCTGGAAGGCGGCACCCTGCTGCGTCAGACGGCGGTCCTCGGCCCGGGCCGCAACGGCGTCAGCCTGGCGATGGACCGCTGGCCGGACCGCGAGGAGGAGTTCGTCGCCTTCCGCCGGCGCGAGCTCCGCGCCGGCATGGAGACCACCCTCGGCGGCATCAAGGCCCTTGCGGAGGAGAGCAACTGAGCTAGCTGACAGCTCTTCTGACGGTCCGCCGGAACTGTTCCGGCGGACCGTTGTCGTTCTCGTGGCCGGGACTTACGCTTCCCCTGCTCCGCTGGCCCAGTGGCGGCCGTGGCGGGCCAGGTCGCGCAGGTGGGCGGCGACGTCTTCGGCGGGCATCGGGCGCGGGTCCTGCTCCAGCCACCAGCGGAGCACCGCGAACTGCTCGCCGACCCAGGCGCGGGCCAGCAGCTCGGGGTCGATCCGGGGGCGGATCCCGCTCTGCTCGGCTCGCTCGCGGAAGACCTCGGCGACCCGGCGGACCGACTCGTCGGTGAAGACGCCGAGCGGCTTGCCGTCGCCCTCGCCGCGCAGGATGACGCGGTAGAGGTCGCGCTCCTGCTCGGCGTGGCGGAACAGCTCCAGCAGGGGCTTGCCGGTGAGGCCGGCGCCGGATTCGGCCGCGAGTGGGGTGAGGCGCTCGCCGAGTTCCTGCAGCAGGTCGGTGGTGACCCTGGTGAACAGGTCTTCCTTGTCGCGGCAGTGGCTGTAGAAGGTGGCGCGGGCGATGTCGGCTCGCTCGGTGATGTCCTCCACGGTCAGTGGCGCGTAGCCGCGTTCCAGTACGAGTGACACCAGCGCGTCCCGCATCGCGCGCCGGGTGCGCCTGGTCCGCCGGTCCTCTGCCATCAAGCCTCCCTCGCCAACCGTCGACAGGTGATCCAGTCTACGGACTCTTGACAGCTCGCATGTTACTGAACAGTCTGTCTGGAAACAGCATTCTGAACAGGTTGTCTGGAAACGTACTAGAGATCTGGAAAACTATGCGAGGAGCAGCATGAACCTGGGTGTGTATCTGACCCGCAGCGCCCGCTACTGGCCCGATCTGCCCGCGGTGGTCTGCGGCGATCGGCACTGGACCTTCGCCGAGTTGGAGGCGGACGCCAACCGGCTGGCGGCCGCTCTGCTGGCACGGGGGCTGCGGCCGGGCGACTCCGTGGGCAGCCTGGCCTGGAACCGCGGCGAGCTGATCGTGGTGGAGTTCGCGCTGTACAAGGCGGGCCTGCTGCGTGCGCCGATCAACGCCCGGCTCGGCCGGGCCGAGATCGCGCACATCCTCGGCTACGCCCCGGTGCGGGCGCTGCTGTTCGACGCGGCACACCGGGAGGACGCGCTGGCCGCCCGGACCGTCGCCGAAGTCGACTGCCTGGCCGTGGAGTTCGAGAACGGGTACGCCGAACTGCTGGCCGAGGGCAGTCCGGAGCCGGTGTGCGTGGAGGTGGCCGAGCAGGCTCCGGCGGTGCTCAACTTCACCTCGGGCTCCACCGGTTCGCTCAAGGCGGCCGTGCAGACCCATGGCAACCGGCTGGCCAACCTGCGCAAGCAGCTGATGAGCGAGTCCCGGCCCCGTGCGGGCGGTCGCTACCTGGCCTGCGGTCCGATCACCCACGCCGCCGGGATGCCGCTGCTCGCCTGCGTCTTCGCGGGGACCACCATCCATGTGCTGCCCGGCTGGGATCCGGAGGCCTTCCTGGCGACCGTCGAGCGCGAGCGGATCGACGCCACCTTCCTGGTGCCCGCGATGCTCAACTCGGTGCTGGGCCACCCCCGTCGGGCCGACCACGACCTGTCCAGCCTGGTCGATCTGCGGGTCGGCGGTGCCCCGATCTCCCCGCAGCGGCTGCGCGAGGCGGTCGCCGCCTTCGGCCCGGTGGTGGGCCAGGGCTACGGGCTCGCCGAGACCACCTCGGTAGTGGCCGGCCTCACCGCCGCCGAGGTGGCCCGCGCCGTGGCCGAGGATCCGGAACTGCTGCAGTCCTGCGGGCGGGCCGGCTACGACACCGAGATCCGAGTGGTCGACGAGCAGGGCCGGGACACCGCGCCGCGCGAGATCGGCGAGATCATCGTGCGGGGCCCCGACTGCGTCCAGGAGTACTGGCGCGAACCGGAGTTGACCGCGCAGACCTTCGAAGACGGCTGGGTGCGCACCGGCGACCTGGCCTGGATGCGGGAGGACGGCTACCTCTTCATCGTCGACCGCAGGAAGGACATGATCATCTCGGGCGGCTTCAACATCTACAGCAGTGAGGTGGAGGCCGTACTCGACGAGCACCCGGCCGTGGACGAGGCCTGCGTGGTCGGCGTGCCCGACGACCGGTGGGGCGAAGCGGTGAAGGCCGTCGTGGTGCTCCGCCCGGGAGCCGAGGCCGGCGAGGAGGAGCTGATCGCCTTCTGCGCCGAGCGCCTGGACCGCTACAAGAAGCCCCGCTCCGTCGACTTCGTCCCCGAGCTGCCCCACAACCGCAACGGCAAGCTGGACCGCCGCGCCGTCCGGGAACCGCACTGGGCCGGCGCTGCTCGGCGCGTCAACTGAGCCGACCCACCTCGGCCGGCCTACCTGAGTCGGCCTACCTGAGTCGGCCTACCTGAGTCGGCCTACCTGAGTCGGCCTACCTGAGTCGGCCTACCTGAGTCGGCCTACCTGAGCCGGCCCACCTGAGCCGGCCCACCTGAGCCGGCCACCTCAGCCGGCCACCTCAGCCATTGAGCAGCGTCAACTGAAAGGCCACACCATGCTCTTCTCGCTTCGCCCCGACTATGCCGACGACCCGCCGCTCGCGGAACTGGTCGGCCGACTGCGCGACTACCTCGACGGCGAACTGGCCGCCTATGAGCGCGACCACGCCGTCACTCCCGAAACCCCGATCACCCGGGCGCTGTTGGAGCCGGTCTGGCAGCGCAGCCGCGAACTCGGCTTCTACGGCATCCAGCTGTCGCCCGAGCTCGGCGGCCAGGGCCTGTCGTACCGTCAACTCGCGGCTCTCAAGGAGGAGGTGGCGGCGAGCGGCCGGGTGCTGGGACACAGCGTGCTCGGCGAGATGGGCGGACCGCTGCGGGTCGGAGACATCATCGCCGCCGCCACACCGGACCAACTGGACCGCTACTTCCTGCCGGTGGTGCGCGGCGAGCGGGCCTGCTGCTTCTCGCTGACCGAGACCGACGCGGGCTCGGACGTGCGGGCCATGCGCACCACCGCCGTCCGTGACGGCGACGGCTACCGGCTGACCGGCCGCAAGGTGTTCTCCAGCGCGGGCCCGGTGGCGGACTTCGCGATCGTGATCGCGCTGATGGCCGGTACCGAGAAGACCCACTCGGCGTTCCTGGTGGATCTGGACAGCCCCGGCTGCCAGGTGCTGCCGGGCGCCACTCCGATGTCCGGTGAGCACATCGAGAGCGACATCGTGCTCACCGACTGCCCGGTCCCGGCCGCCAACCTGCTCGGCCGGGAGGGCGACGGGCTGCTGCTGGGGCTCGGCCGGGTCAACGTCAACCGGCTGCTGCACTGCCCGAGCGTGCTCGGCATGGCCCGCCGCGCCATCCAGCTCACCCTGGAACGGGTCCGCACCCGTACCGTCGCCGGGGCGCCGCTCGCCGAACTCCAGTCTGTTCAGCACAAGTTGGCCGACATGGCCACCTCCTACTACGCCGCCCGTGCCATGACCCACGCCGCGCTCAGCGCGCTGGACGGCGGCACGGTGCCGCGCCTTGAGGCCTTCATGTGCAAGCTGCAGGTGGCCGAGAGCGCGTTCCGGATCCTCGACGAGGCGGTGCAGTTGCACGGCAAGGAGGGCCTCACCCAGGGGGAGGAGGTGGAGTTCCTGTTCCGCAAGGTGCGGATGTTCCGGATCCTGACCGGCACCTCGGAGATCCAGCGCAACGGGATCGCCAGACTGCTGCTCCGCGAGCCTGGGTTCGGGAGCAGCAGTAGCTGACGATTCGTCAGTCGACAGGCGTGGGGCGGCGGACGAGCAGGGCCGCCGCCCCCAGCCCGAGCAGCGCCACCGCGGTGCCGGTCGTCCACACGGCCTGGTAGCCGCGGTGGCCGCCGCCGTGGGCCGCCAGGGCCGCGGCGAAGACGGCCGAACCCACGGCGGCGCCCAGCCCGACCAGCAGCTCGAACAGGCCCTCGGCAGCCGCGGTCTCCTCGGCCCGCACGCTGTCGACCACCAGGATCCGCCCGGCGCCCGCGATCAGGCCCATCCCCGACCCCGAACAGCCGAGCAGCACCGCGAAGTCCACGGCGCTGCCGTGCCGCAGCAGCAGCCCGGCGCTGCCGGCGGCCAGCAGCGCGGCACCCAGCAGCGTGACCCGCCCGTAGCCGATGGCCCGGCCGAGCCGGCTGCTGAGCACGCTGAACACGGCCATCCCGCAGAACGCGGGCAGCAGCACCGGGCCGGCCGAAGCGGCCGGAAGCCCCAGGCCCTCCGGGCGGGTCAGGTAGCTGGAGAACGGCACCTGGCCGCCGATCACCACGAAGTGCACGCAGCAGGCGACCGCGAACACCGGCAGCAGGCGGGGCCGGAACAGCCGGCCCACCTCGATCAGCGGTGCCGCGCTGCGCCGCGCCGCCACCACCCACGCCGCCAGCAGGCCGGCGCCGATCAGCGCACACGCCAGGGTCGGTGGCGCGGCCCAGCCCCAGGCGCCGCCCTCGTGCACGGCGAGCAGGGTCGCGACCAGTCCGCCGGCCAGCAGGGCGGCGCCGCGCCAGTCGAGCCCGGCCGTGCGGGCGGACTCGGCCGGGGCGGCGCCGGGCCCCAGGGAGCGCAGCAGGCCGAGCCCGACCAGCGTGCCGGCGGCCGGGATCCACAACGCCGCTGTGACGGAGCCGACTTGGAGCAGCAGCGTGGCGGTGGTGCTCCCGGCGAGCACGCCCAGCAGCAGACCGCCCGAGAGATAGGCGATGGCGCGCCGGGTCTCCTCGACCGTGTGGCGCGTCCGGACCAGGCCGAACATCAGCGGCAGCAGCCCGGCGAGGACCCCTTGGAGCACCCGTCCCGCCAGCAGCAGCCGGTAGCCGGGTGCGGCCGCGATCAGCGCCGCACTGGCCGCGACCACCGCCACCGTCCACCGGAGCACCCGCAGATGCCCGTGGCGGTCGCCCAGCGCGGTGAGCAGTGGCGTGGCCACCGCGCCACCAAGCGCCGGGCCGGTCACCGTCCAGGCGAGGGCGGCGACGCCCACGTGGAAGCGGTGGCCCACGGTGTCGAACAGCGGCGTGAAGTAGCTCTGCTGGAAGCCGCTGAACAGCTCTACGACCAGCAGTGCGCCGAGGGTGCGGCGAAGTGGGGCGGCGGCGGCCGTCGCCGTCATCCGGCGGTGCCCGTTGCGCCCGAGGCCACAGTGTCGGCCTGGGCGGTGCCCGTCGCGGCCGAGCCCGTGGTGCCGGCCTGAGCGGTGCCCGTCGTGCCCGAGCCGGCCGTGCTCGCCACCGCCAGCCGCCGCAGCGCCGTCGGGCAGCACGGCGTCGTCGAAGACCGCTTGCGGGGAGTGGTTGTAGGCGGCCGTGGCGTGGTCGCGGTCGGGCGGGCAGGCACCCAGCATCAGGTACGCGCCGGGGACCCGGTCCAGCACGAAGGCCATGTCCTCCGCGCCCGGAGTCGGTGCCGGTGCGTTGAAGTAGCGTTGCGGGCCGAACAGTTGGGACACGGTGTCGGAGGCGAGCGCGAGCTCGTCGGCGGCGTTGCGCATTGCGGGGTAGCCGTCCCGGTAGTGCACCTCGGCCCGCAGGCTGTGCGCGGCGGCGATGCCGGTGAGCAGGGTGCGCGTGCCCTCGCGCAGCGCCTCGCGGGCCTCGGGGGAGTAGCTGCGCACGGTGGCCTCGAAGCCGGCCTGGCCGGGGATCACGTTGGCCTTGGTGCCGCCGTGGATCGACCCGACCGTCAGCACCACCGGGTCATGGACGTCGAACCGGCGGGTGACGAAGGTCTGCAGCGCGGTGACCAGTTCGCAGAGCACCGGGATCGGGTCGGCCGCCTGGTGCGGTGCCGAACCGTGGCCGCCGCGTCCGTGCACCGTCACGGTCAGCGTGTCGGAGTTGGCGGTGGCGATCCCGGGTCGGCTGGCGAACAAGCCGCGCGGCAGCCGGTTGGCCGCCACATGCAGGGCGTACGCGGCCACCGGCAGCTCCCCGGAGGCATCCAACAGGCCCTCTGCCAGCATCAGTTCGGCGCCGCCGCCGTCGGTGCCCTCCTCGTCCGGCTGGAACATGAACACCACCGAGCCGGCCAGCTCGGCCCGGCGCGCGGCGAGCAGCCGGGCCGCGCCGACCAGCATCGCGGTGTGCAGGTCGTGGCCGCAGGCGTGCATGGCGCCGGCGATCCGGGAGGCGTAGGGCAGTTCGGTGTCCTCGGTCACCGGCAGCGCGTCCATGTCGGCGCGCAGCAGCACCGTCGGCCCCGGCAGCGCACCGCGCAGCACGGCGGTGACGGAGGTGAGCGCGTGCCCGGTGGTGATCTCCAGCCCGAGGCCGTCCAGGGCGGCCAGCACCCGCTGCTGGGTGCGGGGCAGGGCGCGGCCGAGCTCCGGCTCGGCGTGGATCTCCCGCCGCAGGGCGGTGAGCTCGTCGGCCAGCGCCTCGGCGGCGCCGGGCAGGGCGGCGCCGGTTGGGGCTGCGTCGGTTGGAGGCATGGGGGACTCCTTCTGGCTGGGTGGGCCGGGGTGTCCTTAGGATGAATGTGCCGTCGCATCCGGGTGGTGAAGCGCAGGAAATCGTCATCCGGAGCCCCTCTCGGGCAGAGAACGGCCAGAAAGGGCCTGACATGCAGGATCTCGTCGACGAGCTCGACCTGGAGCTGGTCCATGCGCTGCAGCTCAACCCGCGCGCCTCCTGGACGGTGCTGGCCCGGGCGCTGGGCATCGACCCGGTGACAGTGGCCCGGCGCTGGGAGCGGCTGCGCGGCGCCGGGCTTGCCTGGACCTTCTGCGTGCCTGGACCGGTGACCAGGGGCGGCCTGCTGCGGATGCTCTATGTGGAGCTGGAGTGCGAGCCCGGCGGACTCGATGCGGCGATCGAGCACCTGGCCGCCCAGCCGCAAGTGATCTACCTGCACCACACCACCGGCAGCCGCTCACTGCTGGCCGCCGTCGCCGTCGCCGACCTGCCTGCCGCCTCCGCCTACACCCGCCAACTGCTCGACCACACACCGGGAGTGCGGGCCCAGCACGCCGAACTGCTGCTCACCACCTATGGCGAGGCGAGCCGCTGGCGCCTCGGCACCCTGGAGCCGGCCCAGCAGCAGACCCTGCGCACCGAACCCGCCGTGCCGGACGAGCCGTTGCTGCAGTTGGACGCCACCGACCAGCGGCTGATCCGGGCGCTGATCGACGACGCCCGGCTGCCCTGCACCGAACTGGCCGACCGGATCGGGGTGAGCGAGCCCACCGCCCGGCGCCGGCTGAACCGGCTGATCGGCGCCGGGCGGGTGCGGCTGCGCTGCGAGATCGCCCAACCGGTCTCGGGCTGGCCGGTCACGGCCGTGCTGTGGTGCCGCCTGCCGCCGGCCCAACTGGACGCCGCGGCCCGCTCGGTGGCAGGCCTGCCGGAGATCCGGCTCAGCATCGGACTGACCGGTCCGGACAACCTGATGCTGATCGCGTGGCTGCGGGACCCGGCTCAACTGCCGGAACTGGAAGCCGCCCTGGCCACTCGGTTTCCCCAACTCTCCCTCAGTCGCCACGCACTCGTGCTGCGCACCGTCAAGCATCTCGGCCGGATGCTGAACGGGCAGGGGCTGGCAGCCAGTTCGGTGCCGGTCGACATCTGGCAGCCGGAGCCCGGTGGTTCCTAGCGAAAGCCGGTCTTAGCGACAGCCGGCCTTAGCGACAGCCGGCCTTCGCGAAAGCCGGTCTTAGCGAAAGCCGGCCTTCGCGAAAGCCGGTCTTAGCGAAAGCCGGCCTTACAGGGCGTCGGCTCGGGGTGGCGTGTACCGCTGCCGCAGTGCCGCCTTGTCGACCTTGCTCATCGCGGTCAGTGGGAAGGCCTCGACCGCATGGATGCGGGCGGGCACCATGCTCTCCTGGCCCAACACCGCGAACACGTGGGCGCGCAGCGCCTGTTCGTCGACCACCGCGCCCGGGGCGGGAACCACCACCGCGTGCAGCCACTCACCGTGGGTCTCGGCCGGAATCCCGATGACCGCGGCCGCGCGTACCGTGGGGTGGCCAAGCAGGACCTCCTCGACCTCCCGTGACCACACCCGAAGTCCGGTGCCGGCGTGCAGGATCACTTCCTTCAGGCGTTCGACGACGTGCAGCCGGCCGTCAGGGTCCAGGCGGCCGAGGTCGCCGGTGTGCAGCCAGCCGTCCCGCACCGCCGCCGGGACCGCCGGGTCGACATAGCCCTCCATGACGCCGCTGCCGCGCACCAGCACCTCACCCAGCTCGCCCGGCGCCGCCGCGCTGCCGTCCTCCCGGCGGACGGCCAGCCGCACCCCCGGCACCGGGTACCCGGCGGACGCCAACCGGTCGGCATCGGTGGGATCGTGGTCGGCCGGCTGCAGCAGGCTCACCGGCCCGGCCTCGGTCATGCCGTACAACTGCTGCAGAATGGGCCCGAACCGCTGCAGAGCCAGGCGCACCCGCCGCGGACTCGGCCGCGACGCGCCGTACTGGATGCGCCGCAGCGACGACAGGTCCGTCTCGGCCAGCCTTGGATGGTCGAGGAGTTGATCGAGCATCACATTAGTCAGCAGGATCGTCCCGATGTGCTCCGCGGCGATCGCCGCCAGCGCCGCCCCGGCGTCGTACCGCTCGTGCAGCACCAGGGTGCCGCCAGACATCAGGGTCGGGAGGCAGAAGTGACCGCTGATGAAGGTGAGCGGCGTGACCACCAGCCGCCGCTCGCCCGGTGCGGCCAGCCCGGTGTCGCCCAGCAGGGAGGAGAGCACCGTGTAGAGGCCGTGGCCGTGCACCACCGGCTTGGGATACCCGGTCGTGCCGGAGGTCAGGAACACTGTCTTGACTGCGTCGGCGTCGGTCTCGGCCCAGGTCGTCGCGGGCGGCGGCTGGGCCGCCTGGGTTGTCAGCTCCGCCAGCAGGTCGACGCCGGTGCGGCAGGGGCCGAGGGACAGCAGATGGCGGGGCGCGGCAACCGCGTTGAGCCGCTCGGCGAGGTCGGTGTGACCCTGCGGGTCGAAGACCAGGGCGGCCGGGCGGATGCCGCGCAGGCTCTGCTCCATGGCCTGGGAACTGATCGCGGGCGGCACCACCACCAGCCGGCAGCCCAGCAGGTGCACGGCGAACTGGAGCGCGAGGTATTCCGGCCGGTTGCCGGACAGCACCGCCACGTCCTCACCGGGCGCCACCAGCCCACCCAGCGCGGCGGCCAGCCCGCGCACCGTGCTCGCCAGCTCCGCGTACGACCACCGTAGGCCCCGGCCGACCAGAGCCTCCCGAGCCGGCCAGCGGCCGACCGCGTCGTCCAGCAGCGCGGCGGCGTAGTGGCGGGGACGGGGTGCGTGCTCTGCGGGTGTCACTCCCATAAGGGAGTTGTTACTTGGTGCGGCGCCGCAGAGCAACCCCGGGCGCGGGACGTCAGGTGGTGATGGCGTTGGTGCGGATGGCGGTGATGTGTGTGTGGGGGGTGAGTGCGCTGGGTTTGGTGCGCCTGGCGTGGTGGCGGTTGGGGGTTGGTTGGGGCGGTGGTCCAGGAAGCCGGTGATGGTGTTCAGCTGGTGACGCCCTCGGCGTGGTCGGTGGAGATGGGGGGGTGAGTGGGCTGGGGGTGGTGGCTGGGGGGGGCGGGTGGGTTGGTGGGTCCAGCAAGGGGGCGGTGGTGATCAGGCCGTGACGGCCTTGGCGCGGTCGGCGGCGATGTGGAGGGCGAGTGCGCCGAGGACGGTGCCCATGGCGTAGCGCTGGATGCGGAGCCAAGCGGGGCGGCGGTCCAGGAAGGCGGCGATGCCTCCGGCGCCGAGGGCGATCAGGCCGTTGACGGTGACGGCCACCGCGATCTGGGTGAGGCCGAGCACGAAGCTCTGCGCCGCGACATGGCCGCGTGACGGAGTGATGAACTGGGGGAGCAGCGAGATGTACATGATGGCCATCTTGGGGTTCAGTAGGCAGGTCAGGAAGCCCATCGCGAACAGCTTGCGCGGCGGGTCCGGCGGCAGTTGCTTGGGCGCGAACACCGCGGCGCCGCCCGGCCGGACGGCCTGCCAGGCGAGCCAGAGCAGGTAGGCCGCGCCGGCGAGCTTGATCACGGTGTAGAGCAGTGGCACCACCGCGAAGACCGTGGCGACTCCGGCGGTCACGGCGGTGAGGTAGGCCAGGAAGGCGGTCGCGACGCCGGCCAGCGAGAGCAGTCCGGCCCGGCGGCCCTGGGCGATCGAGCGGGACACCAGGTAGATCATGTTGGGCCCCGGGGTGAGGACCATGCCCAGCGCCATCGCGGCGACTCCGAGCATGGCGTGCGGGTCCACAGCTGAGGTGAGCGCGTCCATGCGGCGAGGCTATGGCGCCTCGGTGGCTCGGTGCAATACTGACTTTGTACTCGGTGCAATCAGCCCAGGGGGATCCATGGACGACTACCGTGCCATCGCCGACGAGATCGCGGCCCAGATCGCCGGCGGCCGGCTGCGGCCCGGCGAACAGCTGCCCACCCAGCGCGCCTTCGCCCGCGCCCGACGGATCGCCAACTCGACCGCTGGCCGGGTCTACCGCGAGCTGGTGCGGCGCCACTTGGTGGTCGGCGAGGTCGGCCGCGGCACCTTCGTGCGTGCCGCGCCCGCCGGGGGCGGCAGCGTGCCCGCGCTGGCCGAGCCGGCCGCGGCCACGGTCGACCTGGAGCTCAACTACCCCGTGGTGCCTGAGCAGTCGGGGCTGCTCGCCGCCGGCCTGGCGCCGCTGCTGCGGGCGGACGCGCTGGAGGCCGCGCTCCGCCCGATCGGCGTGACCGGCACCCCCGCCGCCCGCCGGGCCTTCGCCCGGCTGGTCGCCTGGCCGGGGGCAGTCGGCGCGCCCGGGGTGGCCACTACGCCCGACGCAGCCACTGCGCGGACCCGATCCGGTGCGCCCACCCAGCCCGGAGCACCCACCCAACCCCCCGGCCCAGCAAGGTCCGCCGCCCACGCCCACCCCCCGCTGGCAGAACGCCCCGACGCACCCGCCTGGCACCCGTCCGACGACGCGGTGCTCTTCGCCGGCAGCGGCCGCCAGGTGATCGCCGCAGCCCTCGCCGCCCTGGTGCCCCCCGGGCAGCGGCTCGGTGTGGAGGCGCTCACCTACCCCGTGGTCAAGGCGGTCGCCCAGCGGCTCGGCATCACGCTGGTCCCGCTGCCCGTGGACCACCTCGGGCTGCGCCCCGAGGCCTTGACCACCGTCCACCGCGCCACCCCGCTGCGCGCGCTCTACCTCCAGCCGCGCCTGCAGAACCCGCTCGGCGGCACCCTCCCGGCCGAGCGCCGCCTGGCGCTGGCTGCCGAACTGCGCCGCCTGGAGCTGCCGGTGGTGGAGGACACGATCTGGGCCTTCCTGCATCCCGAGCAGCCGCCGTTCGCCGCGCTCGCACCGGAGCGCACCATCCTGGCCGACAGCCTGGCCAAGCGGCTGGCCCCCGGCCTGAGTGCCGGATTCGCGGTGGTACCCGACGAGTTGCGCGAACCGGTCAGCGCCGCGTTGCGCTCCGGCGGGTGGGGGCCCAGCGGCTTCGCCCTGGAGGCGGCGGTGCGCTGGATCGGGGACGGCACGGTGGCGGCGGTGGCTGCGGCGAAGCGCGCGGATGCGGTAGAGCGTCAACTGCTCGCCGGGCGGCTGCTGTCCGGCTTCCGGCTGCGGGCCGACCCGTGCTCGTACTACCTGTGGTGGGAGCTGCCGGCCCAGTGGCGCGCGGAGGCCTTCGTCGCGGCCGCCGCGCGCCAGGGCATCGCCGTGACACCCGCCGCGGCCTTCACCGTCGACCCGCGCAGCACGCCGGCCGCCGTGCGGGTCGGGCTCGCCTCGCCGCAGTTGCCGGTGCTGGCAGGGGCGTTGGAGACGCTGGCACGGATCGCGCGCGGCGGACCGGAGCAGTAGCCTCCCGGGACCCTCGGCGGGGAGGGAAGCCCCGGATCCCTCAGCGGGCACGAAACCCTGGGAGCTCCGGGGGTCCTGGAAGCCCCGACGGCCCCGGAAGTCCCGGATCCTCCGGAAGCCCTGGAAGCCTCGGATGACCCACAAGCCCACAAGCCCACAAGCCCCGGAACCCCCGCGAGCCCCTGGAGCAACAGAAGCCTCATAGATCGTCAGATTATCGTGTATTGGGAACATTACCGTCGGTTATCATTCCGTGAGTCCGCTGCACAACGGCCCTGCGCATGCGCTTGCATGGGTCCCGGCATCAGCAGTGGACCTCACCGGGGAGGGGTATGAACGAGGGCAACGGCACCGCGTCGGACGGCGCCCGCCTGCGCTTGACCTTCGAGGCGTTCGTTGACCTCAATGACCGGGTGTGGACGGGCTATGCCCGCACCCAGGTCGGCGACCACGGTGGCGCCGCCCGGCTGGTGGTCCAGGACATGGCCGAACACCTGCGGCAGAACTGGCAGTTGGCGCTGCGCCAGGAGGTGCCGGCGGCCTACGCCTGGCGGCTGCTCAAGGAGCACGTCGCAGCCTGGCTGGCCGCCCAGAGCCGTCCCGTGGTGGTCCAGACCGTCGCCCTGGACGCCGTTCTCGACCGGTTCTGCCGGCGCGCCCGGCTGGGGTCGGCCGACCTGCCCGACGAGCGGATCGCCTTGCTGGCGGCGATTCTCGAGCTGTCCGAGCGGCAACTCGATACCATGATCCTGACGTACTGCCTGGATCAGGACGACACCGCGACCGCCGGCTACCTCGGTACGCCGGCGGCCACCTTGCGTTCGCACCGTCGGCACGCCCGCCGCCGACTGGCCCGGGCGGTCGGCCGGCCCGAGCTCGCCGAGCTGGAGGACGAATGAGAGAGCAACGGGGAGCGGTGCACCCATGAGCGGCCGGCTGATGGCGCGGGTCACCGCCGCTCCTGCCCCGTACCCCTCCGAGCACGAGCAGGCCGGGCATGAGCTCGACCTCGCCATCGCCCTGGTGCTCAATGCGCCGCAGGCCGGCCGCTCGCTGGAGCGGTTGGTGAACAGCGACCGGATCCACCCCGAGGGCGCGCTGGTCTTCGCCTGCCTGCTCGCCGTCACCGGACGCCTCGACCCCGCCCAGTTCTGGTGGCAGTTCGCCGCCGGATCCGGCAGCCACACGGCCGCCAACCTGCTCCATCTGCACCACCTGCGCCTCGGCGAGCCGCGTGACGCCGCCTACTGGCGCGCTCAGGCCGAGCAGCTCGCCCAGGCCCCGCGCCGGACGGTGCACAGCCGCCTCGCCGGCCCCGCTCTGCTGCCGGACGAGGTGCGGCACGACCTTCTGGCCCGCTGTCACGAAGGCCTGGACGCCCGGCTGCCGACCGCCCTGGAAGCCGTGATCAACCGCCTGTGCGTCGCCGCCGACGACGAGGACTACGGTGAGATCCCGCAGCCCTCCACGGCGCTCAGCACCGACCTCGCGGCCGGCTGACGGCACATCCCCCAAACCGGTTGCCCGCTGCGAAGATAGCGACGCTATCCTATGACTGGCCGTAGCCCCCGTACTACAAGCTGACAAGAGGTCAGCAGGGGGCGGGGAACCGGGCGAGGCTGACGGCGCGTCACCCAGTGCGCCCATGGAAGCCGACCACTGCTAGGCGAGGGGGCCTCGTGTCGAACATCATCATGCTGCAGCTGACCAGGGAAGAAGCGGCTGTCGGCGCATACCGGACAATCAACACGGCGACCGGGCCGACCATGATCCATGTTCCGCCGGTGCAGGACGGCATGGTGATACGCGTGGCCACCGCCAACGGTGAGGAGGTGTACGCCCGGATCCAGATCGTCGGCGGCCAGCCGGGGGCGGCGCCGGCCAAGAGCAAGGCGCCGGTGATCGTCCTGGTGTCCGTCGCCGCGGTGGTGGCGGTCGGCGTGACCCTGGGCCTCACCCTCGGCCAGCACAACAGCCCGGTCTCCGACCCGACGGCCAACCCGGTCGTCACCCAGACCACCGACAGCGCCACCACTCCGGCGCCCTACGACTCCGCGACCGACAACCCCGCCCCGACCGACACCTACCAGCCGCCGGTCACCGACCCCACCTCGCCCTCCGAGAGCCCGTTCACCGACGGCTCCTGCCTCAACGGCACCCTGCCGGACTCCACCACGGCCCAGGCGGTGAGCGACGTCAACGTGGTCGACTGCGGTGCCTCGGACGCCCACTACAAGATCATCCAGACCTTCCCGTTCACCGACGACCTGCACCAGTGCGACAGCAACCCCCAGACCCAGTACGAGTTCTCCGAGACCAGGACCTGGGGCGGGGCCACGCTGATGTCCACCGTCTACTGCGTGGTGGGCCTGGGCTCCTACGCCCGCAGCTGACCGACCGCCGCATCAGCTGCCTTTGCATCGAGGGAGCTGCGCGCGACACACACCGGCCGACCGCCGTTGTCAGTGATCGCGAGTAGCTTCAGTGCATCCCGCCGGTCCGGCGCGGTAATCCCCCTCGGTGCAAAGGAGATGGTGTGTTGTCAGCCTGGGAGGAGTCGAGCACGGCGCGCGTGATCCCGCCCGCGCGCCCGCGCAAGCTCGCCAAGGTCCCGTTCGTCGAGCTGGCCGACGGGCGGCTGCAGGGCGTGGTGTCCAGCGGCTCGGACATCGAGCGGGTCTATGTCTCGTCGATCGCCGCCGGCAGCTACGCCTTCGCCTGCAGCACCAACAACAACCGCCCCTGCGGCGGCGCTCGCGGCTTCTTCTGCAACCACCTGCTGAGCCTGGTCGGCGAGGCCGTGCTGCAGTACGGCGCCGAGCGGGTGGCCCGCTACCTGCGAGTCGAGGTCGAGGTGGCCGACGGCGTGGCGGCGACCGCGGCCGACCTGGCCGGCGCGATGCGGGCCACCCGCCCCGAGCTCGTCGACCGCTCGGCCGCCGCACCGGTGTTCAGCCGTTTCCTGCGCCACTTGGCCTACTTGGAGCTGGCGCCCGGCACCACGCCGCTGCCCGAGCTGCAGTGGTTCCCGCCGAGCCGGGCGGCGGTGGCGTGATGCGAGTCGATCTGCTGACCGAGCCGGTCGACGGACTGGCCGAACTCCTCGCCGCCGTGGCCGCGTTCGACCAGGTGCTGGTCACCGGACTGCTGCGCCCGCACCCCGCGCAGGCCGCCGGGCTGGCCGAGTTGGCCGACGCGGTGGCCGGCTCGCCGCTGGCCGGCCGGGTCGCCGAGGCCGCCGAGAAGGCGGCGGCCGGTGCCGCGGGGGAGGAGCACTTCGTCGCCCTGGCCGCCGCCCGCACCGCGCTGCTCGGCGCCGCCCACGACGCGTTGGCCGCCCGGGCCGCCGAGGCCGTCGGCCGGACCGTCGGCCCCGCGCCGGACTTCAGCCCCGGCGAGCCGCAGGCGGCCAACCTGTCGGCCGCCGCCCGCTCCTGGCTCTGCGAGCTGGGCCGGGCCGGGTGGCAGGGCATCGACCACGAACTGGTCTCGGGTGCGGCACAGATCGTCTCCGCGATGCTGCCCGACCCGGGCCTGCGCCGACTGGCCGTGCTGCTCGACGGGTTCGCCGCCGAGCTCGCCGCCAGCTGCCCCGGCGCCACCCTTGAGCACATACCGCTGCGCCGCTGGGCCGACCTGTGGTCCCGGGCGCTGCTGCTCACCCAGCCCGGCGCCGGCGGCCCGGCCCCGACCGGCAGCGCCGCCGGCCGACTGCTGCCGCTCGGCGTCGACCTGCAGGAGCACGCGACCGCCGCACAGGCCCAGGTGCACGCGGTGCTGGAGCCGGCCGACGGCAGCCCGTCCCGCCTGGTGCGGGCGTCCGTCGCGGTGCCCAAGCCCGACACGGTGGTTGGCGCCGGCGTCTGGCAACTGCTGCGCCCGCACCTGTCGTTGCTGGCGGCGCTCGGCGAAGGCCGTTCGATGGAGATCACCGACCTGCCGATCACCGACGAAGGCGACCTGATCTGGAACGATGCGCAGGCCCGCGCCGGCGAGTCGGCCGACCCCTTCGCCACTGCCCGAGTCGCCCTGGCCGCCGCCCAGTTGCCGACCACCGCCCCGCTGGACCGGCACCCGGTGCGGATCGCGATCCCGCTACTGCTGGAGGGCTACCGAACCGAGGGCGACGGGGACGCCGTGGCGTTCACCCTGGCCGGGGCCCCAGGCTGGGTGAGGATCGCCGTCGACACCGACCGGATCCCGAGCGCCGGCCCGCTGACCCCGGCCGCGGTGGCCGCGTCCACCGCCTGCATCGGCCTGCTCCGCTGGGACGCCGGGGAGTTCACGGTGCAGCCGCTGGCCGTCGAGACCACCGTGCGCAAGAAGACCGTGGCCGTGCACTCCGGTGCCTGGGCCGGCGGCACCACCGACAAGCTGGGCGCCAAGGGCGAGAAGGCCGCCACCGAGGCGGTCGCGGTGCTGCGTGAGCGAGCGGGCAGGTTGCTGCGGAAATGACCGAATCCATCGACGAACTGACGGCCAGTCAAAGAAATAGTCAGGACAACAGTCAGGAGAACCGGCGCCAGGCGCTCTACTGGCGACTGCTGGCCCGGCTCTTCGACCCCGAGGAGCAGCCCAGCCTGGAGTCCGCGAGCCTCGCCGTGGTCGAGGACATCGGCCTGCCGGCGGGCCTGCTGGACCCGGGCACCTCGGTCGACTCCATCGTGCAGCGCCACCCGGCGCTGGCCGAGGAGTTCGACGGCCTGATGGCGCCGGAGCCGCTCGGCGACAGTGAGCGCGACCGGGCCGCCGACGTGCGCCGCGCAGCGCTGGCCGCCAAGGTGCTGCTCAACGTCTTCGCCACCGGCTCCGGCACGGTCAGCGCCAAGCAGCTCTCCCGCTGGCAGTCCGACGCCGGCTGGCTGGAGAAGGCACTCGGCTGCCGCCCCGGTGAGCTGCGCGGTGGCAAGGGCAGCGGTGGCAAGGGCAGTGGCGGCAAGGGCAGTGGCGGCAGAACCCCCGACCTGGGCACCCTGATCCCGGCGATCGGCCCGCAGCTGGGCGAGCTCGAAGCCGACCTGGTGAAGCGCATGCGGCTGCGCGAAGTGCTAGCCAACCCCACGCTGGCCGCCCAGTTGACCCCGAGCATGTCGCTGATCGAGCAGCTGCTGCGCGACAAGCACAACCTCTCCGGGGTGGCGCTGGCCAACGCCAAGTCGTTGATCCGGCGGTTCGTGGACGAGGTCGCCGAAGTGCTGCGCACCCAGGTGGCCAAGGCCACGGTCGGCGAGCTGGACCGCTCGGTGCCGCCCAAGCGGGTGTTCCGCAACCTGGACCTCGACCGCACCATCTGGAAGAACCTCACCAACTGGAGCCCGGAGGAGGAGCGGCTCTACGTCGACCGCCTCTACTACCGGCACACCGTCCGCAAGACCACGCCGAACCGGCTGATCGTGGTGGTGGACCAATCCGGCTCGATGGTCGACTCGATGGTCAACTGCACCATCCTGGCCTCGATCTTCGCCGGCCTGCCCAAGGTGGACGTGCACCTGATCGCCTACGACACCCGCGCCATCGACCTGACCCCCTGGGTGAACGACCCGTTCGAGACGCTGCTGCGCACCAACCTCGGTGGCGGCAACGACGGGCCCATCGCGATGGCGATGGCCCGCCCGAAGATCGCCGAGCCGAAGAACACCGTGATGGTGTGGATCTCGGACTTCTACGAATTCGACCGCTCCCAGCCGCTGTTCGAGGGTATCGAGGCGGTGCACCGCTCGGGAGTGAAGTTCATCCCGGTCGGGTCGGTGACCAGCTCCGGCCGCCAGGAGGTCAACCCCTGGTTCCGGGAGCGGTTCAAGGCCCTGGGCACGCCGGTGATCTCCGGCCACATCAGCAAGCTCGTGAACGAGCTCAAGACCTTCCTCGCCTGATCGGCGACCATCACCCGACCCTCCTCGCCTGATCGGCGACCATCACCCGACCCTCCTCGCCTGATCGGCGACCATCACCCGCCCCTCCTCGCCTGATCGGCGAGTGTCACCCAACCTTCGTGCAAGAAAGGCCCTTTCGCATGTCCGACCTGCTCCGCGCCCCCGCCGAGACCAAGTACGCCGAGGAGCTCGCCTGGCTGGAGTCGATCGACACCGGCCCCAAGCCGTTCTCCTGGCGCCTCTCGCCGAAGATGATCCGCCTGTTCATCCTCGGCTCCGAGCGCGCCGACGGCCTGGACCGGCAGATCGACCAGAAGTGGTTCGGCGACCGCAGCCTGGTGGAGCGGGCCATCGTCACCCTGGCCTCGGACCGCGGCCTGCTGCTGATCGGCGACCCCGGCACCGGCAAGAGCTGGCTGGCCGAGCTGCTGGCCGCCGCGATCTGCCGCAACTCCACCCTGGTGGTGCAGGGCACCGCCGGCACCACCGAGGACCACATCAAGTACTCCTGGAACGTCTCCATGGTGATCGCCAAGGGGCAGTCCCGGGAGTCGATGATCCCCTCGCCGATCATGACGGCCATGGAGTCCGGCGCGATCGGCCGGTTCGAGGAGCTCACCCGCTCCACCAGCGACGTGCAGGACGCGCTGATCTCGATCCTCTCCGAGAAGTACATCTCGGTGCCCGAACTCGACAGCGACAACAGCGACAACATCGTGTTCGCCAAGCCCGGCTTCTCGGTCATCGCCACCGCCAACAGCCGCGACCGCGGTGTCAACGACCTCTCCTCCGCGCTCAAGCGCCGGTTCAACTTCGTGCGCATCCCGGTGGTGACCAACAAGCGCAGCGAGGCGGAGATCGTCCGGTTCCGCACCGAGGAACTGCTGCGCCGCCACCAGATCGAGCTGGACGTGCCGCCGAACCTGCTGGACGTGCTGCTGCAGAGCTTCGCCGACCTGCGGGAAGCCGCCAACTCGGCCGGCAGCGACGACGAGAAGCTGGAGTCCTCGCTCTCCACCGCCGAGCAGATCGGCGTGCTGGAGGACGCCATCCTGCACAGCAACTTCTTCGGCGACCGCGCCCTGAGCGCCCGCACCCTCGCCTCCTCGCTGGTCGGCTCGCTGGCCCGGCGCGAGCCGGAGGACCTGGCGATCCTCAACAAGTACCTGCACGGCGTCGTCGAGCCGCGCAGCAAGGAAGCGGGCGGCGACTGGCCGGAGTTCCTGGAGGGCGGCCGCGACACCATCGCCACCCTGTCCTGAACCATCGTGCGTGAGGAGGGATTTCACCAGATGAGCAGCAGTCACGAGGGGACCTTCGACGCGCTGCGCTCGCAGCTGCGGGAGGCGGCCGCGAGCTTCGCCGACGGCCCTGACGCCCTGCAGGGCATCCTGCTCGGCATCGTGGACGACGTCGACCGGGCGGTGGGGGAGCCGCTGGAGATCTTCCCGGTCTGCCACCACTCGCCGGCCTCGGCGACCGCGATGGCCCGCCGACTGCGCGAGAAGCAGCCCAAGGTGGTCTACCTGGAGCTGTGCGAGGACATGGCGCCGCTGCTGACCGAACTGCGCAACTGCCGACTCCCGGTGGCGGTGCAGGCGTTCGCCAGCGAGGTCAAGGGCTTCCCGGCCGACTGGGCGCCGCTCTCGGTGGTCGCGCCGATCACCGAGGCCTCCGCCGAATACCAGGCGATCGCCTATGCGTTGGACACCCCGGGTGTCGAACTCGTGCTGGTGGACCGCTCCTCGGACCACGTCTTCCAGTGGCAGGACGCCGCCGAGCCGGAGCCGATCGACGCCGATGCCGAGGCGCTGACGGCCGGCGAGGTCGCCCTGCACGGCGACGCGGTCGGCGTGGAGATCGGCGACCTGCGGCCCCGGTTCGCCGAGTTGGAGGAGCACCTGCTGCGCCACGGCCGGGTGCGGCACTGGTCGGAGTGGTGGCACCAGTACGTCGAACTGCCGCTCGGTGACGCCGATCACGACACCTACCGGCAGGTCATGCTGCTGATCGGCAGCCTGTTCCGGCGGCTCGCCCCCGGTGACCCGCACCGGGTGCGGGTGGACGAGGACCGCGAGCGCTACATGTGGACCAGGATGCGCCGGCACCTCGCCGCCAGCGGCGCCGACCCCGCGGACTGCCTCTATGTCTGCGGCGCGTTCCACGCGGCCAGCCGGGTCGCCGAGTTCGGTGTGCACGGCAGCGACGGCTTCGAGATCAGCCCGCGCACCGACACGGTCTGGCAGCACGGCCTGATCCCGTCCAGCCATGCGGCGATCGAGGCGCAGTTCGGCCTGGCCGGCGGCTCGGTGTCGATCGCGGCGACGCTCTGGGCGAAGAACCTCAAGCGCACCGGAGTGCAGCCGTTCCAACTCGCCGGCCAGGCAGGGGCCAAGAAGCGCGGCAAGGCGGGTGCGAAGGCGGCGGCCGTCCCTGCGCCGGCCGCCGCCCCCGCCGACCAGCTCTCCGGATTCCTGCGGCGGCCGCCCGTGCTGGACCGCCTGGACGAGGACGAACTGCTCGGCTGGTCCGTGGAGATCGTGCGCGCCGCCCGCCGCAACGGCTACCTGGCGTCCACCGCCGACGCCATCGCGGTCTTCGAAACCTCCATCCTGCTGGCCGGGTTGCGGGACCGGGCCAAGCCCACCCCGTACGACTTCCTGGACGCGGCGGTCACCTGCATCGAGAAGGACGCCGTCCCTGGCCGGCGCGACGTCCGGCGCCTGGTCGAGATCATGATGGGCGGCGACCGGATCGGCCAGGTCGGCTACGACGCGCTGCCGCCGCTGGCCCGCGACGTCCACGACCGGCTCGCCGCGCTCGGGCTGAAGCTCGAACAGCGCGGTGTGCAGCGGGCGTTGCTCGACATCGCCGGGCAGCCGCAGCTGGCGGGCTGCTCGGACGTGCTGTGGATGCTGCGCTCGCTGCTGCCCGGCGGCGCGGTCCGCCCGATCATGGGTGAGCGGGGACTCGGCGGGCCGCCGCCGCTCCAGGAGTCCTGGGACCTCGCTCTGGGCACGCACCAGCGGGAGTTGATCCAGCTCGGCTACGAGGGCGTCAGCATCGAGCAGGTGCTCGAGCAGCGGCTGCGGCGCAGGGCCGGCCACCCGCAGGCCACCGCGGCCACCGTGCTCGGCACCGTCGAGGACGCGCTGCGCTACCTGCGGAGCAACCGGCTCGCCCAGGAGTTGGGCACGCGGGCGCTGGACGTCCTGGTGACCGAGCGCGGCGTGGACGGCGCGCCGGAGGTGCTGCGTCTGGTGCGCACCCTGCTGGCGCACTACCGCACCGCCGAGCCGGTGCTGCCGGGTTGGCTGGAGTCCTTCGTCAAGACCGGTTACGCGCACTACTGCACCAGGCTGCCGATGGCCTTCACCGACGAGGACGCGACCGTCCGCCAGGTCGGCGCGATGCTGGGCTTCCTGTTCAGCATGGAGGGGCTGGCGCTGTCGCTGGGCTGCGACCGGACCCAACTGGAGCTGGCCGTCGCCCAGTCGCACCCCACCGACCAGGCGAAGACGGCGCTGCTCTGGGCAGGACAGGTGCAACTCGGTGCGCTGACCCGGCAGGAGCTTCGTGGGCGCTGCGACGCGCTGCTGGCCAACCCGCTGGTGCTGCCCGCCTATCCGCGCTACCTCAGCGGTTTCCTGCACGCCCTGGAGCCGGTCCCGAACCTCACCGACTTCGTGGTGGAGGCGGTGTCCAACGCGTTCGGCCGACTGCCCGACCCGGTGCTGCTGCCCTGGCTGCCGACCCTTATCACCACTTTGCGCGGTGACGGCGCCGAGCTGGCGCCGCTGCTGATCCGGGAGGCCGGGCGGATCTTCCCCGGTCGGCTTGAGGTGCTGGACAGCTGGGTGCCGCCGTGGCTGGCGCAGCCCGCTGCCGCACCGCTGCGTCGCCCGGGTGGCGGGCCGCGCGGTCTGGCGCTGCTGGCCGCTCACCCGGCGGCGTGCGATGCGGCGGCGCAGCTGCTGGGCTGCGAGGGGGTGTGGCTCTCGGTGGTTGACGAACCGTCAGGTGCCGTACTGCTGGGCGAGTTTCCGCAGACCGCGGTCGCGCTCGGCCGACTGCTGACCGCCCGGTGAACACCGCCGCCCGTCGCCCTGCTTCCGGGGCGGCGGGCGGTGTGCTGCCGGCCGGCTTTCGACGCAGCAGGCCGATGGCAAGTCCCTGCACGCACTACCTGACGTCAACCCTTGTTAACCCGAACGGAATTCACCAACGTTGGGAGCGGCCGAACAGCTCATCGACCCCTCTGGAGCACTCCCGTCATGCCTCCGATGTCCGACGACACCGTGGCGGCCGCCGAAGCGCATCGGCAGCAGACCCGCCGCACTCGCCGCTTACTCCACGCCATGACCGCGGTCGCCCTGCTGATAACGGCGGCGGTCGGCACCGCGGCGATGGCGGACACGCCGCCGGACCCGCACCCGTCGACCGCCGACCAGGAGCAGGGCATGCACCCCGGTCGGCCGTTCCACGACCCGGCCGACGCCGACACCGCGGGCAGCCAGGACCTCAACATCACCCTGGGCGCGGCCGACACCCGGTTCGAGGTCGGCGGCCGCAAGGTCTACGGCCAGTCGTACAACGGCTCGTTCGTGGCGCCGACCATCCGCATGACGCCGGGCTCGACCGTCACCATCAAGCTGGTCAACCACCTGAGCGTGGCCACCAACCTGCACTTCCACGGGCTGCACGTCTCCCCGGAGGGCCAGTCGGACGACCCGTTCCTCTGCGTGGCCCCCGGCGCCGAGACCACCTACCAGCTGGCGATCCCCGCCAACCACCCGCAGGGCACCTTCTGGTACCACTCGCACGCCATGGGCAAGACCTGCCCGCCGCCCGGGAGTACGGACGGCATGGACGGCATGGACGGCATGTCGGACACCCCCGACCCGTCCGCCACGCCCAGCGCGCCCAGCTCGCCCGGCACCGGCTTCACGCCCGGCGACGTGATGAACCAGGTGTTCGCCGGTCTGTCCGGTGCGATCATCGTCGGCGACGACCGCACCCTGCTGCCCCGCGACCTGCGCTACACCACCACGCACACCATGGTGCTGAAGGACGTCCAACTCGACTCCACCGGCCACATCGTGCAGGGCTTCATCAACTCCAAGGCCCCGACCGTCCGGCTGGTCAACGGCCAGCTGCGGCCGGTGCTGACCATGAAGCCCAATGAGACCCAACTGTGGCGGCTGGTCAACGCGGGAGCCAATATCTCCTACCAACTCCAGCTGGACGGCTACCAGTTCACCGTGGTCGGCGAGGACGGCGTGCCGGTCAACCAGGTGAGCACCCCGGACCGGCTGCTGCTGCCGCCGGGCAAGCGCTATGACGTGCTGGTCACCGCGAGCGACCACCCCGGCACGGCGACCCTGCGCAACGTCGCCTTCAACACCGGTCCGATCGGCGACAACTACCCGGACGTACCGCTCGCCACGATCAAGGTGGCCGGCCACCCGGTGCCCAAGAAGTCCACCGTCTCCGGCAGCATCCCGACCGCGCCGGCCGACCTCTCGGCGGTGCCGGTCGCGCAGCACCGCACCGTGGACTTCACCCAGAGCTCGGACAACATGAGCTACTACATCAACGGCAAGCAGTTCGCGATGGACTCGCCGGCCTTCGACACCCCCGCCAAGGTGGGCACCGTCGAGGAGTGGACGATCGTCAACCACACCGGCGTCGACCACCCGTTCCACCTGCACACCAACGCCTTCCAGGTGGTCTCGGTCAACGGGGTGCCGCAGCCGTACACTGCCCGGGACGACACCGTGCCCGTGCCGCACGAAGTCAACGGGGTGCCCGGCCAGATCGTCATCCGGGTCGACTTCGCCGACTTCCCGGGCAAGTGGATGTTCCACTGCCACATCGCCGCGCACGAGGACTTCGGGATGATGAGCTACATCAACGTCGTGCCGTAGGACCGTTCCGCACTGAGCACTCCGAGAAGCCGCGCCCGCCGGGCGCGGCTTTCCCGCGTTCGGCCGCAGCGGCACAGGCCTTCCCAGCGGCCTCCCATCGGTTCCCCAGCGGCCGGCGCAGCGCCGCACCGGCACCGCGGCGGTGCCGGCCGAGCTGCGGCGCCAGGGCCTGACGGTTCGCGAGTACGAGGTGTTCCTCCTGCTGCTCCATCGGCTCGGCAACCAGGAGATCGCGCAGCGCCTGTTCATCTCGCCCCGCACGGTCGAGAAGCACGTGGCCAGCCTGCTCGCCAAGACCGGCCGACCGCACCGGGCCGCGCTGTGCGACCACGCGGCGGAAGTGCTCAGGCTGCTGGAACCCGTTCCGGTACCGAACCACCCCATCGGCTTCTCGACCACGAGCTGAGCCCGACTCGTGCCAATGGAGTTCGCTCACCCTTGGACCTGACTGCGACCTGATGGCCCGTCAACCTCAAGAAGTGGGTATGGTCCGCCACATGACGACCGAGTTCGACATCCGGCTGACCGACGGCCGCACCCTGCACGTGTACGACCACTCCCCGGCCGGCGACACCGAGCGCGGTGCCGAGCCGCTGCCCGTGCTGTGGCACCACGGCACCCCCAGCATCGGCCTGCCCCCGCAACCGCTGTTCGCGGCCGCACGACGGCACGGCATCCGCTGGATCTCCTACGACCGCCCCGGATACGGCGGTTCGACGCCCGCCGCCGGGCGCGACCTGGCCGCCGCTGCCGCCGACACCGCCGCGGTGGCGGACGCGCTGGGGATCACGCGGTTCGGCGTGCTCGGCGCCTCCGGCGGCGCCAACCACGCGCTGGCCTGCGCCGCACTGCTGCCGGACCGGGTGGCCGGTGTGGTGAGCGTGGCAGGCCTGGCCCCGTACGGCGTGCCCGGGTTGGACTGGTTCGCGGGCATGTACCCCGGCGGCAAGGCCGAGCTCCGCGCCGCCGTCGCCGACCGCGCGGAACTCGCCGCCGAGCTCGCCTCGTCCGACTTCGACCCCGAGATGTTCACCCCGCAGGACCACGCGGCGCTCCAGGGCGACTGGTCCTGGCTCGGCGACGTCGCCCAGCGCGGCACCGCATCCGGCCTGGACGGCATCCTGGACGACGACCTCGCCTATGTCGCGCCCTGGGGCTTCGACCCCGGGCGGATCACCGTCCCGGTACTGCTCCTGCACGGCGGCGCCGACCGCGTCGTCCCCGCAGGCCACGGCGAATGGCTAGCCCGCGCCATCCCCGGCGCCGAACTGCGCCGCCACCCGGCGGACGGCCACCTGTCCATCCTCAACGCCGCGGCCTGCGCGCTGTCCTGGCTCCGCATCCGGGGATAGCGTCCGCCCTGCCCGGTCAGCCGAGCCGCGCCAGCTCCTCGCCCGTCAAGCGGAGCGCGCCGGCCGCGACGTTCTCCTCCAGGTGCGCCGGGTTGCCGGTGCCCGGGATCGCCAGCACGTTCGGGCCTTGGTGCAGCGTCCACGCCAGTCGCACCTGGGCCGGCGAAACCCCGTGCGCCGCCGCGACCTCGGCGATCCGCTCATCCTCGCCCGTCCTGGCCGCCGCGCCCTGCTCGCGGGTCTCCCCGGCGATCGCGAAGAACGGCACGAAGGCGATGCCCTGCTCACCGCACCGCGCCAGCACCTCGTCGTGCTCCTGGAGCCCGAGCCCGAACTTGTTCTGCACGCACACCACCGGCGCGATCGCCTGCGCCTCGGCCAGGTGGTCGACCGTCACATTGGACACCCCCAGGTGCCGGATCAGCCCGGCCTCGCGCAACTCGGCCAGCGCCCCGAAGTGTTCGGCGACCGAGGACATCGAGGGCATCCGGCGCAGGTTCACCACATCCAGGTGGTCCCGCCCGAGCTGCCGCAGGTTCTCCTCCACCTGCCCGCGCAACTGCTCCGGCCGCGCGGTCTCCCACTCCCCGGACGGATCCCGCCCCGGCCCCACCTTGGTCACGATCACCAACTCGTCGGAGTACGGTGCCAGCGCCGTGTTGATCAGCTCGTTCGCCGACCGCAGCCGGGAGAAGTAGAACGCGGCGGTGTCAATGTGGTTGACCCCCAACTCCACCGCCCGCCGCAACACCTTGATCGACGTCTCCCGATCACTCGGCGTCCCGAGGTCGAACGCCGCACTCCCGGTCAGCCGCATCGCCCCGAACCCGAGTCGGTTGACGGTCAGATCGCCGAGTCGCCAACTGCCGGCGGCGGATGCGTCGATGGTCGCCTTCGTGCTGCTCATGTCCTGCTCTCCCTGCTCACTCATGGTTCCGCTGCGGAACGCATCATGGGGTCCCGATCACCATGGCGAGAAGGGCTCGCCTGATCGGGAAATGTCACACCTGGAATGGGAACCCGGCACCGGCCGTGGGTCGTTTGGTCTGGTGTAAGTCACCGCGGAAACCAACGCCGCGCGGACGGGCCCGGAGGCGCGCCGACGAACGCTCAAGTCGCCCCGGTTTCATATACACCATCGGGCCCGCACCAGCGACTTGAACCGCCCGACACCGCAATGCCCCAGCCAGAACACACCGGCTGACGGATCAGCCAGGCCGACCGTCGATCCGTCATGAGGAACCAGGCTGTGCAAACGGTCGGGGCCGGCGCGAGCGGGGGCGCGGTGGACGCGGCCAGGACAGCCCAACGCCACCGCGCTCAACCTCAGCACCGACGGCCCCCGTTCGCTTACTCGGCTCACGCTCCGCCGGGCCGATCACCGCCCAAACCCGTTTGCCGATGCCATCACGAGGGCCATAGCCCCAGTCCAGCGAAAGAAGATCAACTCACCGAACTGACCACCTGCCGGGCGTCCGTGGAGCACTGCATTGGTGACCACGACGCGCGTATGAGTCCGCGCCAGCTGGCGACCCGGGTGGGGTCACGCTGAAGACCGTGGAACGCTGGGCAGCAGATGAGGCACTTCTGCCGCACCCAAGGAACCGCACAGACGCAAGCCAATCGCTAGGGGTGAGTGAAGCCATGCTATGGCCGAGTATCGTCCGATCAACAGTCAAGATTGGCGCGGATCGAGAGATCATTGCTGTCTACCCCTACCGATCAGCGTGCCCGACCTCCACCTGGGCCCAACTGGTGGCCGACACGAAAGCTGACCTCCTGTTGTCCGGGTTTACGAACTACTTCCTCTGGTTGGAGCAACCTGACTTCGCCGCGACGCTCCGTGCCAAGGCAGAGTCCGGGTGCCGGGTCCGGTTCCTGGTCGGCGACCCGAACGGAGCGACCACCCGTGCAAGGGAGTCGATCGAGGACACGTCCCTCACCGTCTCCACGCGGATCCGGATGACGCTGGAGAACCTCGCCAAGTTGCGGGAAGTTCCGGGAATCGAAGCGCGGTTCAGTGCTGCGCGGAAGACGCCACCAACCATGTGAGCCTTTCCGTCTTCCGGTTCGACGGTGACGCCCTCGTGACACCTCACTTGGCGCGATTGGTCGGCCATGACTCGCCGATGATGCACCTCCGTCGGCGCGAACCCAGCGGAATGTTCGACCGTTTCGTTGAGCACGCTGAAGAGCTCTGGGGGCGGGGCCAGTCGATCGCCTGAACGAACGGGTGGGACGCGGAAGCCGTCGTCTTCCGCGATCGGCTGCGGGCCACTGCCGGCGACGGCCTGACGCGGCCGGTGACTTACTGGGCCGGCCGCTGTGCGAGGAAGACGAACTCCTTGCCCGGGCGGTCCGGGGCGTCGCGGATCTCGCGGAGCTGGTAGCCCGCGGTCAGCAAGTCCGCCTCGACCTCCCCGCTTTCGCGGAAGTGCAGGGTGGAGTCCGAGGTCAGTTCCTCGCCGGTGGAGGCAAAGACGTAGTGCCAGCGAAAGGTGACCAACTGGCGGTCGACGTCGATCAACTCTACCCATGACGCCACCTCGCCGACGCCCGACACATCCGTCACCGTATGGGAGTTCGCCCGGGTCCAGGACTCCCAGGCGCGCCTTGCCGGGTTCCGCGTCTCGAAGACCAGGTGGCCACCCGGTCGCAGTGCGTTTCTCGCGCGGGTGAGCGTGGTGTGCCAGAGACCGGGATCGACTATTGCCTGGGCGACGTTGGCGGTCATGGTGACCAGGTCAACCTGCAGCGGCGGCAGCGCGGTTGCATCACCGTGCAGCCAACGGACTTGCTCCGCACCCGGTTTGGCGCGGGCCACATCGAGGGAGGCGGCGGCCGGGTCCAGGCCGGTGACCTCGAATCCACGGTCGGCCAGTAGCAGCGCGAACACGCCCGTCCCGCAGCCGATGTCCAGCACCGTACGGGCGTTGAGGTGCTCGGCGATGCGGAGATACGCGTCGAGGTCCGGGCGCTCCGCCTCCAGCGGGTCGTAGAGTACGGCGAGGCGCGGGTCGGTGAAGAGCTCGTCAGCCATGCGGCTGAAGGTAGCGAGCCGGCGAGGGGAGCGCTCAGGGTTTTCGACGATGGTTGCGCCCAGGGTGCGTGATCAGGGCTTCGAGGGCACCGTGTGCTCTGGCCGTTGAAGTGCTGGTGGCGCGGTAGCTGTTGAGGTTGTCGGAGACCGGCGCCAGGGCGTCGCGCGCGCAGTTCCTGGCTCGGCTCCAAACACTGCCGCCTCCCGTCAGACACGGTCCTCGGGGGGCTGCGGCGTCAGCCGGTGCAGGCCCTTGTGGTCGTAGTAGCGGGTCATCAGGAACCCGAAGAGCAGTGCCGCCGCGATCGCGATCGCGATCATCACCCAGCCCCGGGTCAGACCGGCGTCGGCGCGGGCGTCGAAGTAGATGATCGCCCGTACCCCGCCGACCAGTTGGCGCATCGGCTCGAAGTTGCCCAGGAAGCGGTAGAAGCCCGGCGAGGCCTCCAGCGGGACGGTGGCCCCCGAGGAGGGCAGCGCCAGCGCGATGAAGACGAACATCGAGATCAGCTGCCCGATCCCGCCGAACGCCGCGTTGATGGCCTGGACGCCCAGCCCCACCGCCAGCGCGGCGCAGTACGAGAACAGCCAGAGCAGCCCCGCGTGCGGTGCGTCCATCCCCAGGATCGACACGGTGGCGACCATCACCAGCGAGCTGGTCACCAGGGCGATGCCGGCCGTCATCCCCATCTTCAGCAGCAGCGTCTGGGTGCGGCTGATCGGGACGGTGGGACGGCGGGTGTGCAGCGGGCCGATCTCGGTGTCGGCATAACCGAGCGCCGTGTCGACACCGTTGTGGATGATGTTGCCGCCGACGAAACCGGCCAGCACCAGCAGCAGGGTGTAGTAGAAGGCGGTCAGGCCGAGACCGCTGTGACTGCTGATGGGATAACCCGGCCTGGTGGTGATGGCGACCGGATCGGCCAGCAGCAGGCTGGTGGTGGCATCGGCACCGCCGGCGGCGGCGTTGGCCGACAACTGCTTCCCGATCGCGGCGGCCGACTGCTGCGCCGCGCCCTGGGTGATCTGGCTGGCCAGCGAGGAGGCCAGGCTGCCGGCACTCGGGTTGGTCAGCACCGTCAACGTCGGCCGGCCGGTGGCGTTCGGGGTGGCCAGCGCGGCGATCGAGGCGGTGAAGTCGGCGGGGATCACCAGCGCGCCGTACACCTTGCCCGACGCCAGCTCGTGCTGCGCCCGCGCCAGGCTCTCCCGGTGCCAGGAGACCTGGCCGCTCGGCGTGCCGGCCACGACCGCCGCGGCGACCTGGGTGCCCACGTTCTGCTGCTGGCCGGGCGGCGGCGGGCCGGTGTCGCCGTTCACCAGGGCGATCGGCAGATGGTGCAGGCTGCGGCTCGGGTCGACGATGCCGCCCATGTAGAGCAGCGAGAGGAACATGGCGACCAGCCCGCTCAGGACGGTCGGAAACAGCCACAGCTTCCAGCGGCGCAGCAGTGCGAGGGCGCCGACCTGCCGGGGGCCGGGGCTCGGGGGGATCGCGGACGCCATGGGACTCCACGGATAGTCGGCCGTTGAACACGGTCGACCATAGTTCCTGGGGTATCGGCACAGCGCCCGCGACACGGGCGATCAACGGGCCGTCAGGCGGCCCGGCTCTGGCGGCGGTAACTGCCCGGCGCCTGGCCGTACTCCCGCTTGAAGGCCTTGCCGAGGGCGTACTCCGAGCCGTAGCCGGTCCGGTCGGCGACGATGCTCAGCGGGGTGTCGCTCTCCCGGAGCAGCTTGGCGGCCGTGGTCATCCGCCAGCGGGTGAGGTACGCCAGCGGGGGCTCGCCCACCTGCTCGGCGAACCGGCGCGCGAAGCCGGCCCTGGAGAGCCCGGCCCGGTCGGCCAGCGACGCCACCGTCCACGGCGCTGACGGATCGTCGTGGATCGCGGACAGCGCCGACGCGACGGCCCGGTCGCGCAGCGCGGCCGCCCAGCCGCACGCGGTGTCGGCGGGCTGCTCGTCCAGCCAGGCGCGCAGGATGTAGAGCAGGAGCGAGTCGATCAGCAGCGGCACGATGCCGTGCGAACCGATCCGGGGGTTCTCCAGTTCGCGGCCGAGCAGCTGCACGGCGGCGGTCAGTTCGGGGTAGGCGCCCGGCCGGGCCGGCAGGTGGATCAGCGCGGGCAGCTGGCCGAGCAGCGGGTGCGGCCGGCCCTGGTCCAGGTGGTAGGCGCCGCAGAGCAGGCTGGTGCGGGCGCCGTCGCCGCCGAGCGACAGGGTGCCGATCGGGGCGTCCGGGTGGCAGCTGGTGGTCCCGGACTCGGCGACGGGGGAGGAGGGGTGGTCGGCCAGGACGTGCCCGCGCCCGTCGCGCAGGAAGACCACATCACCCGGGCCGAGCGCGATCGACTCGGTCGGGCCCGCGGTGCCCTCCCCGGGCAGCAGCCAGCAGGTGCCCTGCAGCACCACATGGAAGCTCGCGCCGGGCACCGGTGCCAGCCGCAGGCCCCAGGGCGCGCGGCCCTCGGTGCGCACCGAGGCCGGCTGGCCGGTGCGCATCGAACTCAGTGCCTCCGTCAGGACGTCCATCCCGTTCCCCTCCATGTGGTGCTGCCCAGCACCGGTTGACTGCTGTCAGACCGTCAGGACGATCTTGCCCTGGGTGTGGCCGCCCTCGATCAGCGCATGGGCCTTGCCGGCCTCCTCCAGCGGCAGCACCTGGGAGACGTGCGGACGGACCTTCCCCTCCTCCACCAGTGCGGCGATGGCCTCCAGCGCCGCGTAGTCCGGCTCCACCGAGACGCCGACGAACCGCCGGCCGGCGGCGGCGACCTGCTCGGCCAACTCCGGGTTGCCGTGCTCCAGGACGGTGACCAGGGTGCCGCCCGGACGCAGCACCTTCAGTGACTTCTCGCCCTCGGCGTTGGAGTCGAACACCACATCGACGTCACTCAGCACCTCGGAGAAGTCGACGGCCCGGGAGTCGATCACCTCGTCCGCGCCCAGGCCGCGCACGAAGTCGTGCCGGGCCGCGCTCGCCAGCGCGATCACATGCGCGCCACGGGCCTTGGCGATCTGCACCGCCAGGTGGCCGACGCCGCCGGCCGCCCGGTGGATCACCACCCGGTCGCCCGGGCCGATCTTCGCCCGGTCCACCAGGCCCTGCCAGGCGGTCAGCGCGGCGAGCGGCAGCGCGGCGGCGTGCACGTGGTCGATGCCGGCGGGCTTGCGGGCCACCTGCCGCGACGGGGTGGCCACGTACTCGGCGTAGCCGCCGGCCTCGCGGGGGAAGAACGGCATGCCGTACACCTCCTCGCCCACCTCGTACCGGGCACCCGGGCCGGCCTCCTCGACCACACCGGAGATGTCCCACCCGAGGCCGAACACCGGCTCGCCCAGCAGCGGGAAGGCGCCGGAGCGGACGGCCGCGTCCACCGGGTTGATGGCGCTGGCGTGCACCCGGATCAGCACCTCCCCGGAGAGCGGCTTGGGGCGCTCGGTCTCCACGACCTCCAGCACCTCGGGACCGCCGAAGGACTTCTGAACAACAGCACGCATTGGGGTTTCCCTCCCTGATGGCCCGGCAGTTCGCCGGGCTCTCGTTGACGTGATCAACGGTAGGCGGGACGGGTGAGACGGAAAATGGCCCATGGTCCAGCTTTTGTGTCCCAGCGTCCACAGTGTTGCGGCTCTCGGCCATCCCCGGCTTCCAACTGGGGTGGGCGCCGACGGCTGGGTCGGTGTCAGCTGGGTTCGACGATGCGTCGGCGGTTGACCGTCACCAGCACCCCGCCGACCAGCGCCAGGCCGGCCAGCACGGCAGCGAAGACCGTGGCTCCGGTGGTCAGGCCGATCGCGTCGCTGAGGTAGCCGGCGGCCACCGGCAGCAGCCCGGCGGGCAGGTAACCACCCACATTCAGCGCCGCGTTGGCCTCCGCCAACCGCTCGGTCGGCACTGCGGCGCTGAGCAGCGACAGACCCGCCAGCTGGCCCAGGCCCTGGCCGGCGCCGGCCAGCACGGCCGCGAGCACCAGCAGCACCACCGAGCCGCTGCGCACCGCGGCGACCAGCACCGCCATGGCGAGCACGGTCGAAGCGCCGCTGGCGAGCAGCACCTGGCGGCGCTTGGCGCGCTGGACCGCGAACTGGGCTCCGGTGGCGGCGGTGAACATCACAAACGCCATGGCTCCGGCCAGAATTCGGCTGCTGGAGTGCAGCAGGCCGGCCAGCAGCGAGGGGCCGAGCGAGAGCACGAACGAGGTGGCCGTGATGCCGGGCGCGAAGGCGGCGATGCCGAGCAGCAGCGGCACACGGCCCTCGGCCGGTACGCCGGGGATCCGCACCCAGCGCCCCTGGCCACGCTCCTGCGGCCGGCGCAGTGGCATCCGCAGTACGGTGACCACGGCGGTCAGCAGCAGGGCGGCCTCGACGACGAAGACGGTGACGGTGGGGCCGGGCAGGGTCTGAGCGAGGACGCCGGCCAGCAGCGGGCCGAGTCCGGCGCCGACGACCATGGCGCAGGAGGCGACCAGGGCGCCCAGCGGGCGGCGCGCGGGGCCGGCCACGTCGGTGACCGCGGCCATGCCCGCGCTCACCACCGCGCCGACCGCGATGCCGGTGAGCAGGCGGGCGACGATCAGCGCCGCGACCGACTCCGCCGTGGCGAAGACGGCGCAGGCCACCAGGCCCAGGGCGAGCGCGGGCAGCAGCACCACTTTGCGTCCCAGCCGGTCCGAGGCGATGCCGCTGACCAGCAGCGACGCCAGCAACCCCGCGATGTAGCAGGCGAAGACGACGGTCAGGGTGCCCTTGGAGAACCCGATGGAGCGCTGCCACAGCACATAGAGCGGGGTCGCGGCGTTGGACAGCATGAAGACCGCGGTCACGGGCCAGGCCGCCGCCCAGATCCACCGGCGCGGGGCGTCGGCGGCCGCCGCGGGGGCGGGGATCGACCGGGTCGGTATCGGTGCGGAAACGCTACTGCGGGCGAAAGCCATGAGAGGTCTCCCGGGAGACGGTAGGGGTGTCCTGAGGGTGTCCTGACGACACGTCAGGCAGAGCGGAGCAGAACAGGGCGGCACAGAGCAGAACAGAACAGAGCAGAGCAGAACAGAGCAGAGCAGAGCGAGAGTAGTACGAGATTTCTCGAACTGACCATACAGTACGATTGAAGTCGTACTGCTCGCGACGATTGACGTCGTACTGTTCGTGATCGGGAGGGACCCACGTGACCAGCACCGCGCCGTCACCCTTCAAGGCGCACCCGCCGCGCCCCGACACGCCGGAGCCGCTCGCCGAACCCGCCGTCGAGGAACTGCGCCTGGAGCACATCCTCGGCGCGCTGGCCGACCCGCTGCGGCTGGCCATCGTGCAGAAGCTCCTGCTGGACGCCGAGGAGTTCGACCACCCGTGCGGCTGGTTCGGCATCGATCGCCCCAAGTCCTCGCTGACGCACCACTTCCGGGTGCTGCGCGAGGCGGGAGTCACCCGCCAGCGCCAGTACGGGCTGGAGCGCCGCAGCCAGGTGCGGGTGGCCGATCTGGAGCAGCGCTTCCCCGGACTGCTCGCCCTGGTTGCCGACTGGGAAGCGCAGTAACCGGCTGATCCGGTATCGGCAAGGTGTGCAGGTCCGCACCGGCCCGGGCGAGTTGGCGCAGGCTCCGGCGGCTTCGCGCCGATCCGGCGGGCGTCGCCGGGTTTGGGCGGCGCGGATCGGGGCAGGAGCGCTCGCACGACAGCGCCTGGGGAGCGCACCGGCCGGATCGGAGGCGTACGAGATGAGCGTGAACGAGTCGACGGTGACGGCCGAGGTGGAGATCGAACTACTGGTCCCCGGCCAGCCGGAACGGATCGCGCTGCGATCCACCTGGGCCTATGACAGCTACGATCCGCTGGCGGTCCGGGTCGACTTCCTGATGCCGCTCGGCGTTCCCGAGCGCTGGACCTTCGCCCGGGAACTGCTCGCCGAGGGCCTGGACGCCCCGGCCGGCCACGGCGACGTGGTGCTGCAACCCGAGGCCGACCTCGACCACGTACGGATGCTGCTGCGCGGCGCCAACGGAGCGGCGGCCGTGCTGCGGGCGGCCGAGCGGGCCCTGCGGGACTTCCTGGACCGCAGCTACGCCCATGTGCCATCGGGCGGCGAGCAGTGCACACCCGCGCTGGACCGCTGGCTCGGCGGGGTACTGGAGGAGGACTGACGAACCGTCAGAGGCGATAGGCGTGCACACCCGGCGGCAGTTCGGCGGCGTTCGGCAGCCACTGCGCCAACACCCAGGCGGACGGCCCGAACATCGGCTCCGGCAGCTCGTCCAGCCCCCGCCGCTCCCAACCCGCGCAGGCGTGCGGCTCCGTGACATACGCCGGATCGTCGGACGGCGGCGCCAGCACCGCCGCCGTCAGCCGCGGCCACCCGGCCAGATGGTCCAGCACCACGCCCAGCACCCGCATCCGCTCGGCGGGCAGCACGATCCCGGTCTCCTCGGCCAGTTCGCGCGCGGCGGTCTGCTCGAAGGACTCGCCGGGCTGGTCCGCCTTGCCACCGGGCAGGCTCCAACTCGGCGACTCCCCGGCCGTGGTGCGGCGACCGATCAGCACACCGCGACCGTCCATCGTCGGAACGATCACCCCCGCGCCGATCAGGGGCGATTTGATCGGCGGGTTCACCAGGAGGGGGCGCATGGCCGGGGTCGCGGTCATCTGATCACCGGTTCCTTCCAGTTATCACCAGTTGCTGGGCTCGAAGTCCTTCAGGAAGCAGCCGAACAGATCCTCGCCGCGCTCACCGCGCACCACCGGGTCGTACACCCGGGCCGCGCCGTCCACCAGGTCGAGCGGGGCGTGGAAACCCTCCTCCGCCAGCCGCATCTTCTCCGGGTGCGGCCGCTCGTCGGTGATCCAGCCGGTGTCCACGGCCGTCATCAGGATGCCGTCGGTCTCCAGCATCTCCCGGGCACTGGTCCGGGTGAGCATGTTCAGCGCGGCCTTCGCCATGTTGGTGTGCGGGTGGCCGGCGCCCTTGTAGCCACGGGAGAACTGGCCCTCCATCGCGGAGACGTTCACCACGTACTTGCGGCGGGCCGGCGACGCGGCCAGCGCCGGGCGCAGCCGGCTGACCAGGATGAACGGCGCCGTCGAGTTGCACAGCTGGACCTCCAGCAGCTCGATCGGGTCGACCTCGCTCACCGTCTGCACCCAGCTGTTGGTGTCCACCAGGTCGGGCACCAGGCCGCCCGCGTCGATCGCCGTGCCGGCCTCGATCCGGGCCGGCGAGGCCGAACCGGTGACCAGCGCCAGCTCGGCGACCTGCTGCGCCGACAGCCCGTCGCCGCCCGCCCGACCGGGCAGCGCCGGACGCTCCACCGAGCCGCTGCCGAACGCGCCGATGACCTCGCTGGCCGGCAGCTCACCGGCCGGCAGCGGTGCCGACTCGGCGCTCACCAGCTCCGCGTAGGCGGCCGGGGAGCGGCGCACGGTCTGTGCGGCGTTGTTGATCAGGATGTCCAGCGGGCCGTCCGCGGCCACCGAGTCGGCCAGCGCGACCACCTGGGCGGGGTCGCGCAGATCGATGCCGACGATCTTCAGCCGGTGCAGCCAGTCGGCGCTGTCCGGCATCGCCTTGAACCGGCGGATGGCGTCGTTCGGGAACCGGGTGGTGATCGTGGTGTGCGCGCCGTCCCGCAGCAGCTTCAGCGCGATGTACATCCCGATCTTGGCCCGGCCGCCGGTGAGGAGCGCACGGCGACCCGTCAGGTCGACCTGCTGGTCGCGCTTGATCCGATTGGTGACCGCACACTTCGGGCAGAGCTGGTGGTAGAACGCGTCCACCTCGACGTAGCGGTCCTTGCAGACGTAGCAGGAGCGCGGCCGCGTCAGGATGCCGGCGATCTCCTGGCTCGTGGTCGGCGAGGTGAGGCCGAACACACCGGCCGTCTCGTCGTCGATCCGCCCCGGCGCGCCGGTCGCGGTCCGGGAGGTCACCGCACGGTCGTTGGCGGTCTTCGCCGCCCGCGTCTCCTGGCGGCGGCGCTGCTTCACGGTGCGGAAGATGTGCGCGACCGCCCTGCGGACGGCGATCGCGTCCGGGTGGTCGACATCCAGCTCGTCCAGCTCCGCCAGCACGTCCAAGCAGTGCCGCAGCCGCTCGGGGTCGATGCCGGGACCGTACTCGATCTCGCCCGCGACCTGCTGCTCCACTGCCCTCGTCATTCCGCTGCCGCTTCCCTGCTCGTCCTGGTACCCGCACTGATTACTCGATGAATCGTACGGAGTGCCGGTCGAGCGGCCAAACGACGGCCGGTGGACCGGTAGCGGGCGGGTGCGGCCCGGTCGGTGGGTGGTCGGTAGATTGCGCGACATGATCCCTGCGCCTGCCACCGCGTCCGCCGCCACTGAGGCCGTGGCCACCGCGTCCGCCGCCACTGACTCCGATGCCAGCGGGTCTGCTGCCGCTGAGTCCGATGCCAGCGGGTCTGCTGCCGCTGAGTCCGCTGCTGCCGCTGAGTCCGCTGCTACCGCGCCCGCTGCAGCCGAGTCCCTTGCTGTGGAGTCCGTTGGTGCGGAGTCCGTTGGTGTGGAGTCCGCTGCCACGGAGTCGGCTGCCACCAGGTCCGCGCCCGTCGTGCTGCTGCCGTACCCCGCCGAGCAGGTCCCCGGCCTGCCAGACGGCCTTGAGCTGCACACCTTCGACGGCGACGCCTGCGACGGCCGCCCCGGGCCGCCGCCCGCCGAGCTGCTGGCCCGCGTCGAGCTGCTGGTCACCCCCTATCTGCGGACCAGCACCGTGCTGCCGTTCCTCGGCTCGATGCCGCGCCTGCGGGTGGTGCAAACGCAGACCGCCGGGGTCGACGACATCGCCCCGCACCTGCCCGCCGGGGTCACCCTCTGCAACGCGCGCGGGGTGCACGACGCCAGCACCGCCGAGCTCGCCGTGGCGCTCACCCTGGCCTCGCTGCGCGACCTGCCCGGCTTCGTACGCGGCCAGGACGCCGAGCAGTGGCGGTCCGGCTTCTACCCCGCGCTGGCCGACAAGAGGGTGCTGATCGTCGGCTACGGCTCGGTGGGCGCGGCGATCGAGGCCCGGCTGCTCCCCTTCGAGGTCGAGGTGACGCGGGTGGCCCGCACCGCCAGGACCGTGCCGCAGGGCCCGGTGCGCTCACTCGCCGAGCTGCCCGAGCTGCTGCCGCACGCCGATGTGGTGATCCTCGCCGTGCCGCTCACCGACCAGACCCGGCACCTGGTGGACGCCCGGTTCCTGGCCGCCATGCGCGACGGTGCGCTGCTGGTCAACGTGGCCCGGGGCGCCGTGGTGCGCACCGACGACCTGCTCGCGGAGCTGACGGCCAGGCGACTGCGGGCCGCGCTGGACGTCACCGACCCGGAGCCGCTGCCCACCGGCCACCCCCTCTGGCACGCGCCCGGCGTGCTGATCTCGCCGCACGTCGGTGGCAGCTCCTCGGCGTTCCTGCCGCGCGCCCAGCGGCTGATCGGCGCACAGCTCACCCGGTTCGCCAAGGGGGAGCCGCTGGCGAACGTGATGAACTGATGCTGCCGGGTCGGCCCGGGTCAGCTGGGTCAGCCGAGGCGCTGGAGCTGGTCCAGGGTGAGCGTGATGCCGAAGTGCTCGCGGTAGGCGTCCAACCGCTGCTGGTCGGTGGCTAGCTCCTGCTCGGTCCGCTCCCCGTCGTCGCCGGTGTGGATCAGCCGGTTGCGGACCAGGGAGACCCGACCGGACTTGGTGGGCAGCGAGCACAAGGTGCGCTGGGTGAAGGTGGACGCCGGGGACGTCGCCTGGAACCAGCAGACTGGTGCGAAGTCGGCGAGCTGGTAGGGGCGTTGGTCGATCCGGTACTGCGGCTGACCGTCGGCGAGCACATCCAGGTCAGGCGGAAAGCCGCTGCTCCCGGTGCGCTGCTCGGTGATCCGGAAGGTACCGGCCGGGTCGACCTGCTCGCCGCGCTCAGCCAGGCACAGCGGCAGGAAGCTGAACCGGCCGAAGCCCACGTCCACCAGCCACGCCTGCTCAAGCTGGACCCGCAGCGTCATGTGGTCCATCGGGATCCCCGGCGTGCCCTCGGTGAACACCCGGGCACCGAGCAGCTCCACCCGGTAGCCCAGCGCGGTGAGCAGCGCGGCGAACGCACCGTTGAGTTCGTAGCAGAAGCCGCCGCGACGCTGCTCCACCACCTTGGCGACCAGCGCGTCCTGGTGCAGCGTGATCGGCTCGCCCAGCCGGACGCTCAGGTTCTCGAACGGCACCGCGGCGAGGTGAGCTCGCTGCAGGGCGCGCAGGCTCGCCAGGTCAGGGGAACTGGGGCGGGGTACGTCGATCCGCTGGAGATAGGCCGCCAGCTGAGCGTCACGCACGGTTCCCCCTCTCGGTCCGGTTGCCATCGGTACGGCGACAGTTGATCTTCCGTCACACTACCGTGGCCCACTGACAGGGTGGTTGGGCAGGCGCTGTGGGCGGTTGGACGGTTGGGCGACCGCGGCCGGCCGGCCGACCGGCTGGCTGGCTAGTGGCTCGGCTCGATAGGTCGGCCGGGAAATTGATCGACTGCTGGTAGTCCGTCAGGCTGTCTTCGGGATCTGATCTTGGAGGTGGTCGTGGGGCGTCGTTCGGGAGTGTTCGCTCGGCCGGTGAGCGTGGAGGAGGGCCGGCGGCTGCAGCGGATCGGCCGGACCTCGAAGGAACCGGTCCGGCTCCGGCGGGCAATCGTGGTGCTGATGTCTGCGCAGGGGCAGTCGGTGCGAGACATCACCACGCTGCTCCAGGTCGGCGAGGAGTACGTGCGAGATGTCATCCACGCCTTCAACGAGCGGGGGTTCGACGCGCTGGACCCAAAATGGAGCGGGGGACGCCCGAAGACGATCAGTGACCAGGTGCGCGAGCGCATCTGCCTGATCGCCCGGACGTCCCCCGCCGATTGGGGCATCGCCGCCTTTTCCACCTGGAGCCTGGCCAAGCTTGCCGAACACCTGGTCAAACACAAGGTTGTCACCGCCGTCACTAGGGAGACCCTGCGCCGGATCCTGCGCGAGGGCAAGGTGTCCTGGCAGACGACAACGACGTGGAAGGCCTCCACTGACCCGGCCTTCATCTCCAAGATGCACCGGGTCTTGGAGCTCTACGACACGCCACCCGCCGACGGTCGGGTGATCTGCGTGGACGAATTCGGTCCGCTCAACCTCCAGCCCCGCAAGGGCAAGGCCTGGCGGCCCACGCGTTCGCCGCGTCGGCTGCGGGCCACGTACAACCGGTACGACGGTGTGATGCACATGCTCGCCGCCCTCGACCTGGCCACCGGCAAGATCTACTACCGGATCCGCAAGCGGAAACGGTGGCGCGAGTTCCTCGGCCTGCTCAAGGCTATGTGCCCGCTGGCCCGGGGAGAAGCTGTACATCGTGTTGGACAACTTCTCCCCGCACAAGCACCCCAACGTGCGGGCCTGGACGGCGGCGAACGAGGTCGAACTGGTCTTCCTGCCCACCTACGGCTCGTGGCTGAACTGGATCGAGTCCGAGTTCGCGGCGCTCCGCTATTTCGCGCTCAACGGCACCGACCACCGCAGCCACGACGAGCAGAACGCCGCCATCGCCGCCTACGTCCGCTGGCACAACGCACGCGCCCACCCCAAGAGCAACTTCGCGCCCGACTCGGTGATCCGCGGCTGGACCGACTACCCCGCCCGGGCCGCCTGACACAGCCCTACGATCTCGGCATGAGCGACCAGAACCCGGCCAACGAAGAGCTGACAACCACCCGACTGTCGTTGCGGCGTCCGACCGCGGCCGATATCGACGCCATCTTCGCGATCCACAATGACCCCGCCACCTGTGTCCACAACCCTTCCGACGCACTTGCCCAGCGTCATGACGCTCAGCAGCTCTACCTGCGTTGGAACGACCAGTGGCAACGCTGCGGCTACGGCTACTGGGTCGTCCGGCACCACGACATGACCCGCCAGCTGGGGTTCTGTGGAGTCAAACCCATGGACCTCGCGGGAATGAAGATCCTCAACCTCTTCTACCGCTTCGACGCCTCCACCTGGGGACAAGGCCTGGCCACCGAGGCGGCAACCGTCGTTGCCGCCTGGGCAGCGCGGCAGGTCCCGGACCTCCCGCTCATCGCCCGAGTCCGACCGGACAACATCGCCTCCCAACGCGTGGCGATCCGCGCTGGCCTGAACCGAGCAGAACATCTCGATGGACCTGGCTACGACGGATTCGACTGGATCTTCGCTGCAAACCTGCCCAACAGTCACACACCCAAATAGCCGTCCAACCTTCCGAGCAGAGCCACTAGCGCGGGCGGTCGGCCAGCCCTGGCGCCAGGACCGAGGTGACCGCCAGTGAACCCGCGGCCAGCAGTGCGATGGCGACTGCCGGGCCGGCGTGCTCGGCCACCGCGCCGGCCAGGGCTGCGCTGAGGCCCTGCGCGGTGCCCATGCCCGCCGAGTGCAGTCCGAGCGCCTGGCCGTGGCCGGTGGCGGGCGTGCGGGCGAGCAACTGCTCCTGGAGCGGGAGCGCGGCCGCATAGCCGACCGAGGCGACTGCGGCCGTCATCAGTGCGAGGGCCAGGGGTGGGTGGACGGCGAACAGCAGATAGGGCGCGGCGAGGAGGAGGTTCAGCGGAATGCCGAGCCGGGCCCGCAACCGGGGTGTCAGGAACCGGCCGACCACCGCGTCCCCGAGCAGCATCCCGGCGGCGGCCGCGGACAGCAGCAGCCCCGCCTGCCGGGGAGCGTAGGGCAGGAAGAGCGACTCGCAGCCCACGATCAGGCCGTTCGGCACCCAGAGCGCCAGGTACACCGAACGGCGGGCCCGGTCGGCGAGCAGCCGGGCGGTGGGCACGCCCCCGTGGCCCGCAGCGGCGCGCGGTGTCCGGCGGCTCAGCCCCAGCAGGGCCGCGATCGCCCCCGTCAGATGCAGCGCGGCGCCGAGCAGCAGCGTCTGGCCGGGTGTCAGGACGGCCGTGAGCACGCCGCCGACCGCGAAGCCGCAGACCTGCAGCAGGCCGTTGGCGACGTTCAGGGCGGCCCGGCCGAGCGGGTACTGGTCGCCCGGGAGCAGCTCGGACAGCAGTCCGTAGCGCACCCCGCCGCCGAGTGCCCCCGCCATTCCCAGTACCAGCAGTAGTCCGAACAGCGCCCACTCCGGCAGACCCGGTGCCGCCTGCAGCGCCGTGCCGGCCGCGAACAGCAGGGACAAGCCCGCCAACGTGGCCCGTGGCGGCAGCCGGTCGGCGGCGCGCAGCAGCGTGGCGGCGCCCAGCACCTGGGCCAGCGCCGAGCCGAACATCGCCAGGGCGGCCAGCAGCGGTGACCCGGTGGAGTTGAAGACCAGCGTGCCAAGCGCCAGCGAACCGACCGTCTGGGCGGCGACTTGGGCGCTGTTGAGGAGGAAGAGCGGTGTGAACTCCGGGGTGCGGAACAGGTTGCGATAGCTGGGCATGCAGGGAGCCTGCCGGGGGATGCGGCGGCGCGGGTACCGTTTCGCGGGAGCGCGAAAGGCGGGGCCGAAAGGCGGGGCCGAAAGGCCGGGCGCGAAAGGCGGAGGGCGATGGGTTCGGGGGGCGATGGGTGCGGGGGTACGGGGTGCGAGGGAGTAAGGGCTGCTGGGGTATGGCGGGGTGGAAAGGTCGCAGGCGTTGAGTTGGTGGGAGATCACCGCGGACACCCTGGCGGCAAGCCGGTTCGCGGTCTCGCCCCTCGCGGAGACCACGGCAGCCCTGAAGCTCCTGGAGCGGGCGAGCGCGGCCGATCCCGGTGAACGGACCTGGTTGGCCGCCCACCTGCCCGCCTACCGCGCCTGCCTGGCCGCGGACCCGGTCACGGCACGCCTGGTCCGAGCGGGCCTGGGCGGCTCCTGGAACGCGACCTTCCTGACCCCGACCCCCGACGCGACCGAACCCGACTTCGCTCGTGAACTGGACCGTCTCGCCAGTACCGCCCCCGCCGTCGCCCGCGCCGACCTGGCCGAGGCGCTCGGTGGCCCGCTCCCCGCCGAGCTCGACCGCCCCGACCTACCCCAGCGCGCGGCCGAATTGCTGGACCGTGTCTGGCGGCACACCGTCCAGCCGGACTGGCCGCGCCGACGCCGGATCCTGGAGTGCGACATCCTGGTCCGCACCGCCCGGCTCGCCCACGGCGGTTGGGAGTCCGCCTTGGACGAGCTACGCCCCGGCATGCGCTGGCTCGGTGCCAGCCGCCTGCGGATCACCTTGCGTGATCAGCCGCCACGTGAGCTCGCCGGCACCCGGCTGCTGTTCGTACCGGTGACGCCCAGCCAGGGCTGGCTGGCCTGGGACCAGCACCGACACGCCGTCATCTACCCCTGCACCGGCGCACTCGCCGACGCTGGGTCCGCCGCCCCGCCCGAGGCGCTCGCCAGGCTTCTCGGCCCGGCCCGCGCCCGGGTGCTGGTCCTCCTGGAGACTCCGCTGAGCACCACGCACCTGGTTGCCCTGACCGGCCAGCCGCTGGGCTCGGTCGGCCGCCACCTCAGGGTGCTGCACGATGCGGGCCTGCTCCGCCGCCGGCGCTCCGGACGCCTGGTGCTCTACGGGCGCACGGAGTTGGGTAACGCGCTGGTCGGCGGACGGGACTGAGGAGTTGGTACGTCGGGAGTTGCTACGTCAGGGCTGCTGCCTCGGGGCTGCTGTGTCGGGACTGCTGCCTCGGAACTGCTTCGTCGGGAGTTGCTACGTCAGGACTGCTGCGCCGGAACTGCTGCGCCGGGACTTGCTACGTCAGGACTGCTGCGTCAGTCATGGGGGTTGCCGAGCAGGCCGGTGTCCGGATCCCGGGCGGTGAGGCAGTAGTGGGCGCCCGTCGGGTCGCTCATCACGGTCCAGTACGGGTACTCGGCGACGAAGCTCGCGCCCAACTCCTCATGTGCCACCCGGGTGGTGGCACGGTCTGCGCAGGCGAAGTCCAGGTGGGCGCCGGCCTTGGCGGGCTCGCCGGTGCTGTGCGGGGCACCCTGGGTGCGCTCGATGCCTGGGGTGGCCGGAGGGGCGGTGGCCCGAGGCCCCAAGCGGTGTGGGGAGGCCGGGGCGGTCATGGCGTCCCCGGTGCCCAGGCGGTGGAGCAGGATCCGGACCGGCAGCCCTGCCGGTGGCTTCACCGCTCGGAACTCCGGCCGCGATCCGGTCAGCACCGGCCATCCCGTCAGTTCGCCCCAGAACGTTGTCTCCTCCTCGTACAGCTCCGGCGGAATGTCGATCGAGACCTGGTCGAGCCGGGCGCCTTCGAAGATGCTGGGCCGTCGCGCCTCGCCGTGCCAGGTGACCGCGCAGAACAACTGCCCTGCGGGGGAGGCGAGTACCACGAAGCCCTGCTCGGCCACCACGGTTGCACCCAGCGAGACCGCGCGCGCCACCAGCGCCGGGATGTCCTCGACCGCCAGATCCAGGTGTGCCCCGCCCGAGTCGCTCGCAACGCCTTGCAGCTTCAGGCAGGCGTCCGGTTCGGGTGTGCCGTTGGTGGTCCTCGTCTGGTGCTCGACCTTCGTCCCGTTCGGTAGCAGCGTTGCGAACTCCCGTTCTGTACCGCGTCGTTCGGAGAGCGAAGTCCCCGTGACCGCCGTCCAGAACTCGGCTGCCACGGTGAAGTGCTCCCGCGGCCGGTCCACGAAGGCGTATACCCAGCGGATCATCTCCGCTCCCCTCAGCTGGTCATCCCGATCCCGACATCCACCGCGATGCCATGAAGCCGGCAGCCGAGAGTGATGAGGCATGGTCGATATGACGGGACATCATATTCCCGGCTGGTGTGGACTTCTCCGATTCCGTATGAGCTGCAGTGATACCCGACCGGTATGGCCCGGTGCGGAGCCGGTCTTGGACGCGCTCGCGCTCGCGACCGCATGGTGGAACTGCCGGGCAGCTGCGAGGAGCAACCCAAGCAGTGCCAAGTGTGCCGAGAGTGTCGAAAGTACTGAAGGAGTGCACCATGCGCGTGTTCGTCACCGGCGCCACCGGATTCATCGGTAGCGCCATCGTTCGTGAGCTGTTGGGGGAGGGGCACAAGGTACTCGGCCTCGCTCGCTCGGACCGTGGCGCGGAGGCACTGACCGCTGCCGGCGCCGAGGTGCACCGCGGCTCGCTGGAGGACCTCGACAGCCTGCGGGAAGGGGCGGTAGCAGCGGACGGCGTCATCCACACCGCGTTTGCACATGACTTCGCCGACTTCGTCGGTGGCGCGCGAATGGACCGGCGCGCGATCGAGGCACTGGGTGAGGCGCTCGTGGGATCGGACCGGCCACTGGTCATCACCTCCGGTACGGCTGGTCTGGCCTCTGGTCGACTCGGCACGGAGGATGACTCCGCCGACCCCGAGTCGCCCAGGGGGTTCCGCATTCCTTCGGAGCAGGCGGCACTCGGGTTCGCCGACCGCGGTGTCCGGACCTCGGTAGTCCGGCTGCCGCCGTCGGTGCACGATGAGGGCGACCACGGCTTCGTCCCGACCCTGATCGGGGTCGCCCGCGACAAGGGCGTATCCGCCTACCCGGGCGACGGCACCAACCGCTGGCCCGCCGTCCACCGTCTGGACGCCGCACGGCTGTTCCGACTCGCCGTGGAGTCGGCACCAGCCGGCAGCCGACTGCACGGCGTTGCCGACCAGGCCGTCCCGGTCCGCGAGATCGCCGAGGTGATCGGCCGGCACCTGAACCTGCCCGTCGCTGCCCTCCCCGCCGAAGAGGTGGTTGACCACTTCGGCTGGCTCGGCGGCATCTTCGCGTCGGACGTCCCCGCATCGAGCGCCGTGACCCAGCAGCTCCTCGGCTGGAGCCCGGTCAAGCCCGGCCTCATCGAGGACCTTGACGCTGGGCACTACTTCCACTGACCGCTTGTTCGCCCCACCACCCGCGGGCTGACCGTTCGCCGCAGCAGTCGCTCGCCGGTGCTTACGCTTGGTCGGCCACCTGGAGCAGCAGCTTGCCCTGCACCGCACCCGCCTGCATCCGCTCATGGGCCTCGACGGCGGCGTTGAGCGGCAGCACTCCGGTGATGTCGATGGTCACCTGTCCCGTTGCCAGCAGATCGAAGGCGGCCAGGCCATGACTGCGCGCCAGCTGCGGATCACGACGGGACAGGTCGGCTATGTTGTAGCCGGCCAGCGTGCGGTTGTTCTTCCAGAGCGACAGCAGGGGCAGCTCGAGGTCGGGATGGCGAGCGGCCTCACCGAAGATCGTCACCCGGCCGAACGGGGCGAGCGCCTCCAGGCTCGCCAGGCGGGTGGGGCCACCGACCGGGTCGAGCACCACATCCACCCCGCGGCCTCCGGTGGCCTTCAGTACGGCCTCGCCGAAGCCCTCCCGGCCGAAGAGTTCGTCATAACCGAACCGGGTGGCGTACTCGGCCTTGGCAGTGCTGCCCACGGTGCCGTACACGGCCTTGGCGCCGAGGGCGCGGGCCAACTGCGCGGCGGCCGAGCCGACTCCGCCGGCCGCGGCGTGGATCAGCACGGTGTCACCGGGGCGGAGCCGCGCGGCCTCGGCGAGCAGGCCGTAGGCCGTGGGCAGCACCAGGCCGGCACCGCCTGCAGTGCGCAGGTCGATCTCGCCTGCGGCGGTGTGCAGCGGGAAGACCAACTCGGCGGGCGCCACGGCATACTCGGCGTACCCGCCACCCGTAGGCAGGTACGCCGCGACCGGGTCGCCGATCGCGAGCCCCTCGCCCGGCTCCACACCAGGGCCGAGCGCGGCGATGTGCCCGGACGCCTCAAGCCCGGTGACGTCCACACCGTCCGGCGGCCCGAAGTCACCGAGGCGGTGCTGGACCTCGCCATAGTTGACGCCCGCATACGCCACCTTGATCAGCACCTGGCCGGGCCCGGGCTCCGGCATCGGCAGCTCCATGGGGCGCAGGACCTGGGGCGCGCCGTTCTCGGTGAATCCGATCGCCTTCATCGACAACCCTCCCTTTGGGTCGTTCTGTTGCGTCATTTTGCAGGCCAACGGGCCTGTTCAGTGCTTTGTTCCCGACCTGCGGACTATGTGCAATGAGAAGTCGGCGGGCTGTGCAGGGTCGGTTGGTGGGATGGTCGCGGGGATTGGTTCGGCGTGTGCTTGAGCCAGATTGACACGCCGCCAGAGGGCCGCCAGCGGTGCCGGTGCCCACCAGGCCCAGCGCCCAAGCAGTCGCATGGTCGCCGGCACCAGCAGGATGCGCACCACGGTGGCATCGACGCCGACCGCTATCACCAGCCCCAAGCCCAGGAGTTGGAGGAAGGCGAGCGAGGAGAGGACGAACCCGCCGACCACCACGGTGAGCAGCAGCGCGGCGCTGGTGATGACGGGCCCGGTGCGTTGCAGGCCCACCGCCACCGAATCGACCGGATCCCCAGTGCGGTCGTATGCCTCCTTGATCCGGGAGAGCAGGAGGACCTCATAGTCCATGGCGAGGCCGAAGGCGATCGCCACGATCAGCACCGGGAAGTCGGCGTCAATGGCGCCGATCGGGGTGAAGCCGAGCACGGAATGCAGCCAGCCGTCCTGGAAGACCAGGGTGATCGCGCCGAGAGCGGAGCCCAGCGAGAGTAGGTTGAGCAGCACCGACTTGATCGGGATGGTCACCGAGCCGAAGGCGAGGAGGAGCACCACCGAGGAGACGAGGGCCACGAAGAGCGCCATCCAAGGTGCCCTGGCCGTGATCATCCCGACGATATCCACCCGGGAGAACGGCATGCCGGTGAAGAGCACCCTGCTGCCGGGCGGCGCCGGCTCGGCACGCAGCCGGTCCACCATGGTGCGGGCCTGACGGGACATCGGATCCATCGCATAGGACGCGGTGATCCTGGCAAGGCCGTCATGCACCGCCGTCACTCTGGCGTTCAACACCCCGGGAACCGTGTTCAACCCGGCGGCGTAGGAATCGAGTTGCGAACTGGTTGTGATCCCGCCCTGGACCACGGCGGTCATCGTGCGGGTCGGGTCCTGGCCGAAGTCGGCGGCGAACTCCCGGGTCACCACACGGGCATCGGCACCGGTTGGCAGGACCCAGTCGCCGGGGCGGGCCCAGTTCACGCCGAGGATCGGTGCCGTCAAGCCGACCAGCACTGCCAGGACCGCCACCGTGGTCAGCCGTGGCCGGCGCATCACGGCTCGGGCGGCCCGGTACCAGCGTGCGCCAGCGGCGCGGCCACGGGGGAGCGGAACCCGCCAGGCGTTCACCCGATGCCCGGTGATGCGCAGCAGCGCGGGCAGCAGTGTCAGTGAGCCGAACACCGCGAAGGCGACCACCGAGACACCCGCATAACCCATCGAACTGAGGAACCGCGAGGGGAAGAAGAGCAGACCGGAGAAGGAGATGGCGATGGCCAGGCCCGAGAACGCCACTGTGCGGCCCGCGGTGGCGACGGTGCGCTCGACCGCGCTGTCGACTGGTGACCCGGCGGCCAACTCCTCGCGGAAGCGGGTCACCAGGAAGAGCGCGTAGTCGATGGCCAGCCCCAACCCCAGGATGGTGATCACGTTGGTCACGCTGCTGCTGACCGGTGCCGCCAGAGTCACCAGCCGCAGCACGGCGAACGAGCCGACGGCCGTCACAGCACCGACCGCCAGTGGCAGGCTGGCGGCGATCGCGCTGCGAAACACCAGCACCAGCAGAACCAGCAGCACCGGGACCGACAGCAACTCGGCCCGCCCGATGTCCTTGCCGGTCAGCGTGTTCACCTGCTCGGTCATCGCGGTCAGCCCGCCGAACCGCACAGTGAGACCAGGGACCTCGAAGCGTTGCTCGATCCGCTGCAGCGCTTTGACCCGCTGCTGGTCGTCGGCCGAGGTGAACTGCAGCGCCACATAGGTGGCGTGGCCGTCACGGCTGAGGAAGCCGCTGCTGCCACCGGTGGACCAGTAGCTGTCCACCCGGGCCAGATCCTGGTGCGGGACACCGGCGACGACCGCCCGCACCCGGTCACCGAAGCCCGGGTCGGTGACTCGCAGCCGGTCGCTGCGGTAGACCACCACCACGTCGTCGGAGAGGCGCCCCAGCGGCCCGGCGAGCAGCCGATCGGCCTCGCTGGACTGGCTGCCCGGATCGTCGAAGCCAGCCCCGCCAGTGATCGCGCCGAACACCCCGGAGCCCCAGCCGCCGGCGAACAGGGCGAACAGGACGGCACCGATGACGACCCACCGTCGATGGCGGGCGGACCAACGCCCAAGGGACGCGATCATGGCTGGACTCCTTCACGAGCTGAGGGGATTTCAGGTTCGGGTAGTGCGGAATGCTTTGGATCGAACGTTCAATCAGGCCCTGGTCCAGCATGGCGTTTTGGCACCCCCCGGAACCTCAGGCAACTGGCCGGAGAAAACCGGCCAGAAGGAGGAGCGCAGATCTCCACCCCGAGGTGGAGATGAATTCCACCTCGGGGTGGATCAAGAAGTGCGGCCTGACGCCGTAGTGTCGAATGCATGGTGCAGAACTGGACCGCCCGGTTGGCCAGCCGTCGCTTCGGAGCGATGCGGCTGGTCCTGGTGGCCTTCGGTCTCGGATACCTGCTGCTGTTGCGGGACCCGAGCGCTTTCGCGCCGCGGGATTGGGCGATCGCCGTGGCCGCCCTGATGCTGTGCTGGATCGGGGCGGCCGGCCCGCTCAGCGCGGCGATCGGTCAGTCGGCTCTGCTGCTCGCCGCTGAACTCACCGCTCCTGCCGTGCTGCTGGAGGTGAAGATCGGTGTGGCCGCAGCGGTGCTCGACGTGGCCCTGCGCCGCTGGGGTCGGCCGGCGGTGGTCGCCGCGCTGGCGGTGGCCGCGGCCGAACTGCTCGGAGCGGGGAGCAGCGGCCCCTGGATCGACGGGCTGCCGGCAGCGCTCTACCGGTCCGCCCTGGTCGGCGGTGTGCCCTTGCTGGTCGCGGGGTACCTGCGCTCCAAGGAGCAAGCGGCACAGGCTGCCCAGGAACGGGCTCGCGAAGCGGAGCGCGGGCGGGAATTGGCCGAATGGGGTGCCAGAGCGGGCGAGCGGGCCGCCATCGCCCGCGAGCTGCACGACATGGTGGCTCATCACCTCTCCTCCACGGTCCTGAGGGTCGGTGTGGCCCAGCACGTCCTGCCGCAGACGGACCCGCGCCTTACCGAGGTGCTGGCGGATGTGCGTACCAGTGCCACGGCAGCCCTGGCCGACCTGCGGCGGCTCCTCACGGCGCTGCGAGATCCGGAGGCTCAGCAACTGGCTCCGCTGCTGGCCGATCCGGCCGATCTTCCCGATGCGGTGGCGGATGTGGTGAGCCGGGCCGAGACCGCCGGAGTCCGGGTGGCCGCTGAGATCTCGCCACAGCTCGCCGAGCTTGACGCCGTGCGTGGGCTGACGGTGCTTCGGCTGGTGCAGGAGGGGCTGGCCAACGTCGTCAAACATGGCGGTGCGGCGGCCGAGGTGAGGCTGCTGATCACCCGGCGCGGAGCAGCGATGGCCGTGGAGTTGGAGAACACCGTCACCGGTCCGACCCGACAGGCCCCCGGTTGGAGCCCGGTGACGACCGGCTACGGGTTGCTCGGCATGCGAGAGCGGGTGGCCCTGGTCGGTGGAACGATCGAGGCGGGCCCGGTAGCGGGAGGTTGGCGGCTCGCGGCCCTCCTTTCGGACCAACTGCCTGGCCGGCTGGAGCAGGATCCTCCCGCCCCACCCCTCCCGGGTGCGGCCCACGCCCGGGTCGAGTACTTCCCAACGCCCGGCAGTTTGCTGCTGGTTGACCCGTCAGCGTCGCCCGGAGAGCATCCGCCCGATGCCGTCATGTCCGGTGCAGTGGCGCCCGATGCCGTCACGCACGGTGCCGTCGTGCCCGATGTTGTCCTTCCCACCCCTCAGGAGGTGCTGCCATGACCACGGAGAAGGCCGACATCAGCGTGCTGATCGTCGACGACCAGCACCTGGTCCGCTTGAGTCTGCGGATGCTCTGTGAGTCCACGCCCGACCTGCGAGTGGTGGGCGAGGCGGTCAACGGTGCCGAGGCCGTTCGACTGAGCGCAGAGCTGCGGCCCAATGTCGTCCTGATGGACCTGCACATGCCGGTCATGGACGGCATCACCGCCAGCCGGGCGATCCTGGCGTCGAGTCCCGACATCCGAATCGTCGTCCTGACCACGTTCGATGACGATGACAAGCTGTACGCGTCGTTGGCCGCCGGCGTTTGCGGCTTCCTGGCCAAGGATGTCGCTCCGACCACCGTGCTGGACGCGGTTCGTCGGGCCGCCGCAGGCGAGAGCCCGTACAGTCCGGGTGTACTGAAACGGCTGGTGGCCCGGGCGGCCGACGGCTGGGCCGAGCACCGCCCCCAACCGGAGCCGCCCACTGGCGACATCACCGGCCGTGAGCGCGAGGTGCTGCGCCATCTCGCGGCCGGCTTGTCGAACAGCGAGATCGCCACACGCATGCACCTGGGCGTGACTACGGTGAAGACCCACGTCTCCAACCTGATGGCCAAGACGCACAGTCCGAATCGGGTGCGCCTGGCAGTACTGGCAATCGAGCACAACCTCGCCTGAGATTGCGGCAACCGCGCTACCCGGCCGGCTGGCTCGGGCGGTGCAGGCGGTGCACCCTCGCCGGCCGCTGTGCGACAGCTGTCGGCAGTCGGCGCCGGCCGCCGACAGCTCTCGGCGATGGTCGGTGGCTGGTGGCCGAGGTCCGTACGGGCGGGCGCCTCGCCGGGTCACTCCAGAGCCGCACGCCCAAGCAGCGGCTCCCACCAGTCGCGGTGGTCGCGGTACCAGGCGACGGTCTGCGCAAGGCCGTCGGTGAACGGGATGCGCGGTTCGAAGCCCAGCTCGGTCCGGATCTTCTCGGTGTCCAGCGAGTATCGCAGGTCGTGGCCCTTGCGATCCGGCACCCGCTCCACCAACCCCGGGTCCGCGCCAAGGGCCGTGAGTAGGAGGTCGGTTAGTTCACTGTTGCAGATCTCGGTACCGCCACCGATGTGGTAGACCTCGCCTGCTCGGCCGCGGTCAAGGACCAGGGCGAGGGCCCGGCCATGGTCCTGGACGTGCAGCCAGTCGCGGACGTTGCGCCCGTCCCCGTACAGCGGCACCGAACGGCCGTTCAGCAACCTGGTGGTGAAGAGCGGGATCACCTTCTCCGGGAATTGGTAGGGGCCGTAGTTGTTGGAGCAGCGGGTGACCACCACGTCCAGGCCATGGGTGCGATGGCAGGCCAGGGCCAGCAGATCGGCCCCGGCCTTGCTGGCGGCATAGGGCGAGTTGGGGGCGAGCGGTTGCTGTTCGGTCCACGAGCCGCTGTCGATCGAGCCGTAGACCTCGTCCGTGGAGACCTGGACGAACCGGCCGACCCGGTGCCGAAGTGCGGCATCCAGCAGTACCTGAGTGCCCATCACATTGGTGCGAACGAAATCCTCGGCGCCCCGGATCGAGCGGTCCACATGCGACTCGGCGGCGAAGTTCACCACCGCGTCCTGACCGGCCATCACCTGGTCCACCGCCACCGGATCACAGATGTCCCCGAGTACGAAGGAGAATCCGGGATGGTCGGCCACTTCCGCAAGATTCTCCCGGACGCCTGAATAGGTCAGCTTGTCGAATACCGTGATGCGGTCCTGTGATCGGGTGCGAAGCATCGAGCGGACGAATTCCGAGCCGATGAAGCCGGCACCGCCGGTTACGAGTACGCGCGTCATGGGAGAAACGTACTGCGGCCCGCAGCTCGGATGGTGGTCCATGGGCCGGATGATCCTCAGGCCAGATGATCCGCAAGCCGGACTGGCCGTCTGCCGGACGATCCGCACGCCGGACCACTGCGCGGCGGTACCGGGGGCCGCGGTGGTGGCAGCGGTATCAGGGTCGGCGCGCCGGGGGCGGGTTCAGAGCGTCGGGCGGTGCGACGCGGTGCGCGAGTGCCACGGCCGCGACCGAGGAGTGCACATCCAGTTTGATCATCAGATTCTGCACATGGGTGCGCACGGTGTTGGTGGACAGGAAGAGCCGCCGCCCGATCTCGGCCCGGCTCATCCCGGCCGACAGGCACCCCAGCACCTCGCGCTCCCGGGCGGTGAGGCTGGCCAGCCGCCCACTCTCCTCCTCCAAGGTGTCGCGCAGCGTCATCAACTCACTCATCACCCGGGTGAGCAAGGCGGGCGGGATCCAGGTCTCCCCGCGCCGGACCCCGCGGATCACCGTCAGCAACTGCTGCATCGAGCTGTCCTTGGACACCCAGCCGCGCACCCCGGCCCGGATCGCCGCACAGGCCAGATCCTCGCTGCGGCCACCATCGCTGAGCACCACCAGCGGAACGCCGAGCCGACACGGCCATGGCGAGGCGGCGCCCTCCTCGGCAACCAGTCCGATATCGGCCACCACCACATCGGCGTGCTCCGCGGCGGCGACCCGGCAGGCCGCGCGCATCCCGGTGACCGCATGGCTGGCCATCCCGACCTGCCGCAGTCCCAGGGCCAACACCTCGGCCACCGAGCGTCGGCGGTCGGCCACCACGACCTGGATCTCGCCGGCCACGGTTCGAGAATACGAGCGCCGGTGGACTGCGGCGATGTTGTCTGATTCGCTGGATGACACGGGGGATGCCGGATCACGCGGCAGGCGCACCGGAATCCGCTCCGGGCAGCGGTACGGAGCGCGACGCCCGGCGGCCGGCCGCACAGGCAAGGGCACGCCATGACCGATTCGTCCACGGGCCGACCCGGGAGCCGCCCCCGGGAACGCTCCGCAGCACCCGCAGCGCCACCGGACGCTGCGACGGGACCCCGCCCGCTGGCCCGCCTGGTGATTGCGGACGCCAGCCGGCTGCACGCCGAGGCGCTGGCCCTGGTGCTCGCCGGGCGCGGCTATCTGGTGCAGGCGACCGCCACCACCAGAGGCGGGCTGCTGCGTGCCGTAGCCGCCTGCCGACCGGAGCTGTGCCTGCTCGACCTGCAACTCCTGGACGGCCGAGCTCTGGACGCCATCGCCCAGATCCGGCGCAGCGACCCCGGCATCGGGATCGTGGCGCTCTCCCGAGAGCTGGACCCGGACGCGGTGGTCGCGGCGGCCGCCGCCGGAGTCGCCGGCTACCTGGGCAAGGACAAGGGGCTTGAGCTGCTGGACCGGGCGTTGCGCACGGTCGCGGCCGGTGAGCGCTTCATCGAGCCGACCCTCGCCCAGGAGGCGCTGCGCCGGGCCCGCACCCCGGACCACGCGGAGCCGCTGCACCGGCTCACCCATCGGGAGCACGAGGTGCTGGCCCGCCTGGCCGAGGGCGACGACACCATCGAGATCGCCCGCGCGCTGCGGATGACCACCAGCACCGCCCGCACCCATGTGCAGAACGTGCTGGACAAGCTGGGCGTGCACTCCCGCCTGGAAGCCGTCGCCATGGCCCATCAGGCCGACCGCGCCGCACCGACCGGACCGCTCGGCCAAAGGGCACCGACAGGCCGGAACGGTGCGCCGCACCGACCGGACCGCTCGGTCTAAGGGCACCGACAGGCTGGAACGGTACCGACTAGGGCGCGGAACGGTACCGGCTAGGCCGCCTGGGGTCAGCGAGCGAGCCGGTGCAGCTCGGTGCAGATGCGCTCCACCCGGTTCTCGCTGAGACCGGGGTAGAGCGGCAGCGAGAGCAACCGGGGAAAGAGCTGGTCGGCGCCGGGCAGTCCGCTGATCGGCCGCAGCGCCGCATGGCGGAAGTAGCCGAGCCGGTGCAGCGGAACGTAGTGCACGGCGGTGCCGATGCCGCGCTCCGCCAGCGCAGCGGCCAACTCGTCACGCGACCGGCCGTAGCGCTCGGTCACCTGCAGCACGTAGAGGTTCCAGGCGTGCCGTCCGCCGGTCGGTATGGACGGGGGCAGCAGCGTGCCCACGTCGTGCAGTCGGAGCGTGTAGGCGGCAGCCAGTTGTTCGCGCAGGCGCTGCCAGCCGGGCAATCGGCGCAGTTGAGCACGACCGATCGCGGCCTCCAGATCGGGCATGTTCGCCTTCAGGCCGCCGTCCTCGACCGTGAAGTGCCAGGCACTGCCGGGCGTACCGTCGCGCTGGCGGACATCGGCGGACATCCCGTTCCGGCCGGCCCGGCGGACCCGGGCGGCGAGCTCGCCGTCATCGCAGGTCACCATGCCGCCCTCGCCGATCGGCAGATTGGAGGCGGAGGAGAAACTGAAGCAAGCGGCCCGGGACAGAGCGCCGACCGCGCGCCCGTGGATGGTGGTGCCTGGGCCGTGCGCCGCGTCCTCGATCACCCGGTACAGCGGCAGGCCGGCCGCGGCCGCGAGCTCAGGCAACGGGGCCGGGGCGCCGCCGAAGTGCAGCATCAGCATGGCGGCCGGACGGATCCGCCCGTGTGCGTGCCCCTGCAGTGCGGCGGCCACGGTCGCGGGGCTGGGCATCGCCGTAACCGGGTCGACGTCCACCAGCAGCGGCCGCAGGCCCGCGTGCAGCACCGCCTGCGCCACCCCACAGAAGGTCACCGCCGGCACCAGCACGATTCCGCCCGGTGGCAGTCGCATCGCCCGCAGGGCCAGCTCGATCGCCGCCGTCCCCGAGGAGACCGCCACCGCATGCCGGGCCTTCACCCGGGCCGCGAACTCCCGCTCGAACATGGCAGCCTGCGCTCCGGTCGCGACCCGACCGGAGGCCAGCACCCGCAGGGCGGCGACCCGCGCCTCCGGGCAGATCTCGGTCCGGGTGAAGGGCACCGCCTGCTCCGTCTGCTCCGCCTGCGCCTGCTCCGCCTGCGCCTGCTCCGCCTGCGCTTGCTCCACCTGTTCCGTGGTCAGCTGGACGGTCATCGGCCGGTCCCTTCTGGCGGATATCGGGTGCGTCGCGCCCGACTCGCGGCGCACCCGGTACACCGAAGGTAGGCCCGCCTGACCGTCGACGGGATCCGGCCGCAGGACGAGTTCGGCTACGCCTTGTGCGGATCGACCCGGCTCGGCTGCCTGCAGGGACCGCGGTCTGGGAGGGGTGCACCCGCGCCGACCGGGGCCCGACTGACGGTCGCGAGGTCAGCCTGCCGGTGCGGCGGTCGCCGGTGGGACCGTTGGACGGCTGACCGGGCGGCCGAGTTGCCAGACCGACCAGCCGGCGGCCACCCAGGGGGCCGGATCGACTGCGGTGCGCACGTCCACCAGCACCAGACGACGCACCATGATTGCTGCTGCGGATGGGAGTTGAGGGTTCGCCACATATTCGGGCCACTCGGTGCCGATCACCAGCAGATCCGCGTCGGCGGCGGCTTCGAGGGCGGTCTCCCGGTACTGCGCCAGTGGCAGCTCCCGCTGTGCGTACGGAAGCGCCTGCGGGTCGTGGATCACCACGGTGGCACCGCGAAGATGGAGGCGGTCGGCCAGCCGCACGGCGGGGGAGTCCCGCACATCGCTGGTGCCGGCCTTGAACGCGGCACCGAGGAAGCCGACCCGGACTCCGTCCAGGGTGCCGCCCGCTGCCCGTTCCACCAGCTCCACGGCGGCCTCCCGGCGGCCCTGGTTCACCGCCTCGACGGCGTCCAGCAGCCCGGCCGCCCGCACCGCACCCAGCTCCTTGACCCGATGTGTGAAGGCCGCGAGGTCCTTGGGCAGGCAGCCGCCGCCGTACCCGATGCCCGGCCGCATGCCGAGCGGCCCGATGCGCGGGTCGATGCCGAGCACCCGGGTGACCTCAGCGACATCCGCCCCGGTCAGCTCGCAGACCTCGGCCATCGCGTTGGCGAAGGAGATCTTGGCGGCGAGGCAGGCGTTGGCCGCGGACTTGGCGACCTCGGCGGTGGCCGGATCGGTGATGATGAGTTGGGCCTCGCCACGGGCCAGGATCGGCGCATACACCTCCTCCAGGGCCTTGCGGGCCGCCGCGGAGCTGAGCCCGGCCAGGATCCGGTCCGGCTTCAGGGTGTCGATGACCGCATGGCCCTCGCGCAGGAACTCCGGGTTCCAGACCAGCTCCACGCCGGGCACATTGGCCAACTGGTCGACGATGGCCTGGAGACGGGCCACCGTGCCCACGGCCACCGTGCTCTTGCCCACGATGGTGCACGGCCGGTGCAGCAGCGGGACCAGCGAGCGCACGGCGCCCACCACCTGGTCGACGTCATAGCCCTGCCCATCCGGCAGCAGCGGGGTACCGACGGCGATGAAGTGCAGCTCCGCGTGGTCTGCGGCCGCAGCCAGCTCGGTGCAGAAGCGCAGCCGACCGGTGGCGGTGTGCTTGGCCAGGAGCTCGTCCAACCCGGTCTCGAAGAACGGCGCACGGCCGGCGGCCAAGGCCCGGTGCTTCTCCGGATCCTGTTCGACACCGATCACGTCGTGCCCCAGCTCGGCCATCGCGGCAGCATGTGAGGTGCCGAGGTGGCCGCAGCCGATCACCGATACGCGCATGAGGTCGAGTCTCCCGGGCGGAAGGTGCGCTGCCGGTGCGCTGCGCGAGCGCACCGGCAGCAGTCGGATGGGACGGCGGACGCCGGTGTCAGCCCGCCGCGGCGGCCTCGACGCCGGCCTCGGCCACCGGCTGGTCCTCGCCACGGGTGCCGCCGGCCACCCCGATCGCTCCGGCGATGGCGCCGTTGATCATGATCGGGATGCCGCCGGGCAGTAGGGCGAAGCCCGGCTGGGCGGCCATGGTGGCGAGCAGCACCGGGTCGGCCGCGGCGGCCTTGCCGAAGTCGAGGGTGGGGATGCCCAGCCCGGCGGCGGTGACCGCCTTGTGGGTGGCCACCGTTGTGGCCCAGAAGGTCGCACCATCGGCCCGGGCGACGGTCAGCACATTGCCGCCGGCGTCCACCACCGCGACCGCGACGGCGACGTTCAGCTGCACGGCCTGGGCCAGGGCGGCATCCAGGATGCGGCGGGCCAGGGCGGCGTTCAGCACGGGGGCGTTGCTCATGGGGGAGTCCTTTCGATGGATATGCACAAGTGGTGTGACGATATGACTGGAGTAAGCTGATTCCCTTGTGATGCAGAGAAGTTGACGATCAGTCAGACATGACATCATGCCGCTCTCTCAGTATCACGGTGGCTCAAGAGAGCCCGAAGCGGAACATGGCCTCGGGCACCGGGCCGGGTGGGCCGGTGGCGCAGATCTCCTTGTCGACGATGCGTTTCAGATAGCCGGCGCCCTCGGTGCCGCCGGAGCCCTTGATGTCCTGTGGCAGATAGATGCGGCCGAAGCCGTAGTGCCGACCCCGCCAGGAGAGCAGCGAGCGCTCCACCATGCTGAGCGCGGCACTGAGATCCGGGTCGCGAACGGTCCGCACGGCCGCCCGCAGCGGCCAGAAGTCCCGGTAGGGCGACTGGTTGAGCCGCTGCAGATGGCGCAGCCGCAGGAAGATCTCGGCCTTGCGCGGGTCGAACCCGTAGACCGCCAGCTCGGCCAGATGGTAGTTGAGCGACTGCACGGCGCTGGCCGCACCGGTCGCCGCCCGGAAGCTCATGAACTGCTCCGGCGAGAGCGTACGCAGCACATGGAGCACACCACTGAACAGCTCCGCGCAGCCGGCGGTACGCAGGGTGTGCTGCACCGCCGATCTCCGGTCGCCCGCGCAGATGGCCGCTATCGCCTGACAAGCACTCCAACGAGTGAGGAAGAAGGCGAGCTCGCAGGCGTGCACCGAACGAAGGAACAGGTGCTCGTGGTGGATCGACGACTGCGGCAGGCCGGTGCATTGGACCAGTACCTGGAGCCGCCGGCCGAGCCGCTCGTCTGACTGCCCCCAGGGAGCGGTGAGCAGGCCGTCGAGCGTCTCGACCAGGGCGGCCACCCTGGCGCGGCGCTCCATAGCCTCGGCGGGGCCGTACCCGGGCTGCGGCGGTAGCGGAGTCCGCTCCCGCTCCGCCAGGTCGAGCAGGGTGGCCCGGAGGGCAGTGATCCCGGCCTCCACCGGCTCGCGGTGATAGAGCGTCAGGAACCAGTCATAGACGTGCAGGCTGGTGTAGCGGTAGTACTCGGGGATGTCCGGCTGCCGGCTGAACGGACGAGTGAGCAGCGCGACCACCTGGCGCTCCTCCCGGGACTCGGCCGACTTCTCGCTGTGTGGTCGGCAGGCCTCCTCGTAGTAGTCGGCGAGCTGCTCCCGCTGAGCCGCGCTCAGTGCGGCCCGCCCGAACGAGCTCTGCATGCGTAGTATTTCCTCGCTCCGGCCGGGGAGTGCCGGACCGGCCGAAGGCTCCGGGCATTCGGTCATGGCTCACCACCACCGTCCGGGCGGATGGGCGTTATCGGCTCGCCGCCCGATCACCAAGTGCTTCTCCCGGCTGGAACGGCGCACCTCGCAGCCGGTGAACCCGGCCCTCCGCAGCAGGGCGAGATACTCCGCCGCGGTGCGATGGCGCCCCTGGGTCTCCGCCTGCATCGACAGGTTCATCGCGGCGGTCGCCAGCGGACGGTAGCCGTCCTCGTCGAAGAGCCGCTCCATGACCAGCACCAGGCCACCCGGTGCCAGCGCGCGATGAGCCTTGCGCAGCAGCTCCAGGCAGGTGTCGTCGGTCCAGTCGGAGAGGATGTAGCCGAACGCCAGGCAATCCCCGGGCGGCAGTTCGTCCCGGTGGAAATCCCCAGGGATGAAGGCGAGCCGGGCGCCGAGCCGGTACCGCTGCCGGGCCTGCTGCAGCCGCTGCGCCACCTGCGGCAGATCGAACACGGTGGCGCGGAGCCCGGGACGGCGCAGCAGCGCCGCCACCGAGAACGGTCCGCCGGCACCGCCGACATCCACCAGGTGGTGGACCTGCTCCAGGCCGGCCGCCTCCACCAGCTCTCCGGACACGTCGAAGCTGAGCTGCCACATGGCGTCCAGGAAGCGGTCGGTGGCCTCCTCGTCCCGGTAGATCTCGGCGAAGGGCTCGGGCCGGGTGGCGTCGGCCGCGGCCTTGCCCCGGGTGAGGCAGCTCTCCAGGTGCCGCAGCCGGCCGAACGTGCTGTCGACCAGGTGGTGCACGAAACCACCGAGATAGCGCGTGTCACTGCCGTCCAGGTAGGGGCGGGCCTGATCGGGCACGGTGTAGCGGCCCTCGCCGTCGGCGGCCAGCACCTCCAGGGAGCGGAGCAGGGTGAGCAGCCGCCCGAGGGTGTCCTGGTCCACCCCGAGCGCGGTGGCCAGCTCCGCCGAACGGCTCGGCCCGTGCTCGGTCAACTCGCGGAAGACGCCGTGCCGCACGGCGAGATCCAACGCACAGGTGGCGAACAGCCCGTAGACCGCGCTCTCCAGCGCCTGGGGCATCGGGCCGTGGGCAGCGGGCGGTGCGGACTGCGGCTGCGGTGTCGTTCGTGCCATCTCTGATCCCTCCTTCTCAGGCGCGCGTGTGGTCGCTCCCCAGCATGGCCGTGGCAATGGGTCGTTCGGGTGCGTGCCATGGCAAACCGTTCGATCATGCGGGGTGGTCGCCGGTCAGTTGGCGTAAACGGGTGGTGACCGTGAGGCTTGGTCGCTGATAACCCGTCAGGCCTGGGGATGTGGACGAAGGGTGACCTTTCGGACAATTGATAGATAGTCGGGGAACCAGCCCCCGACCGACGACCAGCACCAGCCGGTCGCCCGACCGAAGGGGATGGCATGGCGGCGAAGCGCGTCACGATCATCGGAGCCGGTGTCGCCGGTCTGGTGGCGGCCTACGAGCTGGAGCGGCTCGGCCACCAGGTCGACGTGTTGGAGGGCCACCCGGAGATCGGCGGCCGGATACGCACCCACCGCTTCCTGCCTGGTCGCCCCGGTCCGCTGGTCGAGCTGGGCGCGATGCGGATACCCGCCGCCCACGAGCGCACCATGGGCTACCTGCGCACCCTCGGCCTCGCCGACCAGTTGCAGGAGTTCACCACGCTCTTCCAGGACGAGGCGGCCTACGTCCACACCAGCCAGGGCCACCAGCGGATCCGCGAGGCCTCCGCCACCCTGGTCGAGGAGCTGAGCGGCCGGCTGCCCGCCGCCGAACTCGCGCGCTACAGCCCGGAGATGCTGCTCTTCGGCGCCTGGATGGCGGTCCGGGTCAACGCGCTCGCCCCCGGCGACTTCCGCGACGCGGTCAGCCACGGGCTGGACGCCGAGCTGATGGGCCTGGTCGCCGGGATCGACCTGAGCCGCTACACCGGCACTCCCGGCAGTGCCGAACTGATCGACCTGCGCGCCCTGTTCGCCGACCATCCGCAGATCAGGGCCGGCTGCCGCGGGCGGCTCTACCGCTTCGTCGACGACATCGTCAATGAGACCGGCTCCACCCTGCTACGGCTCCGCGGCGGCCTCGACCAACTGGTGCACCGGCTGCGCAAGCGGCTCCGCGGCCCGGTGCACTGCGGCAACGAGGTGACCGGCCTGGAGGTCGGCAGCCGCCAGGTCCGGCTGCGCATCCGGCACGGCTTCGGCACTCGGACTCGTGCTTGCGACTTCGTGCTCTGCACCATCCCGTTCTCGGTGCTGCGCGGCCTGGAGCTGCACGGCCTGGACGACGAGAAGATGGCCGCCATCGGCAGCCAGCGCTACTGGAACGCCACCAAGGTCGCGCTGCACTGCCGGGAGCCGTTCTGGGAGTGCGACGGCATCCGGGGCGGCGGCTCCTTCACCGGCGGGCTGATCCGCCAGACCTACTACCCGCCCGTCGAGGGCGACCCGCGGCTGGGCGTCGCCCTGCTGGCCAGCTACACCATCGGCCGGGACGCCGACCAGCTCGGCTCGCTCAGCCGACCCACCCGGATTGCGGCCGTGCTGGAGGAACTCGGCGCCGTCCACCCCGAACTGCGCCGCCCCGGCATGGTGCTGGCCGTGGCCGACCAGGTCTGGGGCAGCGAGCCCTCCACCCAAGGGGCCGCCGCAGTGCGCTGGGGCAAGGACGCCGTCGCCTGCGACGAGGAGCGCGACCGGATGGCCCGGCCACAGGGCCGGCTGTTCTTCGCCGGCGAGCACTGCTCCAGCTATCCCGCCTGGATCGAGGGCGCCGTGGAGTCCGCCCAGCAGGCGGTGCGCCAGATCCACCGCTATCCGGCCCCGGCACTCGAAGCCGACGAGCCATGTGAGGTGGGCGCATGAGTGAGCGATGGGGGTGCCCCCTGCCGGAGGCTGGGGGAGAGCTCATCATCAAAAGGTGCGTGTGGCGCGAAGCGCTCGCCGAGCCCTGCGAGGTGGGCGCATGAGCGTCTTCGACCTGCCGCGGCTGCACTTCTCCGGGACGGCCACCACCCAGCTGCCCACCGGTCTGCGCACCGGCCTGCTGGATCTGGCGCGAAACGCCGCGCTCACCCCGGTCGGCCAGCCGTTTCCGGCCGACCGCCCGGCCCACGAATACCACCAGCAGCTCGACCAGTTGGAGCTGCGGACCGCCCCGGGCGCCCACTTCGGCGGCAACGGCCACTTCACCGTCGATGCCACCGTCACCGGTGTCGACCCGCAGCCGTCCGAGCCCGACCGGGTGGTCGGCCGCAGCGTCGACCTGTGGGGCCACTACAACGAGTACTTCGCCACCACCGCCAACCGAGCCAGGGTCTTCGACATCGATCCGGCCTCCTCCTGGACCACCACCCTGATGGTGGGTCACTTCTGCTTCGGGCGGCTCGGCCGCTCCCATGACGTCGGCTATCTGTGCAGCGGCGAGGTGACGGGCTGGCAGCCACCCCGATGGCAGGTCTTCCCACCCGGGCGGTCGGCCGTGCCACGGCTGCCGCTGCGCAGCGTCCACCAGTTCACCGTGCCGGCCGAGGCGCTGAGCTGGCCGTCCGACGAGCCCTCACAGACCGTGGCCCGGCTGCGTGAGCTCACCGAGAGCGGCGCGGCGGCCGGCCTGGTGGTGCAGTTCGCGCTCAATCTGCCGCCCACCCCGCTGCCCACCGGGCGGCCCCTCAGCTGGCAGCTGGACGGCACCATCGCCCCCTGGCACAGCGGCGAACTGCGCAGCTATCCCGCCGGGCGCCTGCTGACCGCCCGCCCCGGGCCTGGGCCCGAGCCGCAGCCGCTGACGCCCGCCGCACCGCGGCAGCTCTGCGTCGCCGTCGACGACCAGCAGGTTGGCGTCAACCTGATCGCGGCACCCGGCGGCGGAGCGGGCCGCGGCCACTGGGAGCTGCGCACCGCCGGCACCGACCGGCTGATCGCGGAGCTGCCCGACCCGCTGCCACGCACCGTGCTCACCGTCCCCCGCGCGCCCGACCCGGCTGGCTCGCCCAGCCCGGCCGACCCGGTGGAGCCGCTTCAGCTGGACTGGGTCGCCCCCGACGGCACCCGGCTGCCGGCCCTGCACGAGCAGGAGGTGAACATCCAGAGCGACCAGGCCGGGTTGATCATGGAACACCCCCGCCACCCGGGAGACGCCGAGTACGACACCGGGGTCACCATCCGCTCCCTGGTCCGCGGCCGCCCTGCCGCCGTCCAGGGCATCCGAGTCGAGCAGTACCCGAACCCGTGGGCCCGCCCTCTGGACGAGGGTGCCGCCGAGCCGGTGGTGCGCCTGCGGTCCGGCGGCCACGAAGCGGCGGACCAGGCGGCCGAGGCCGACTGGGGTGATTGGGGCGACTCCTGCAGCCTGGACACCGACTCCGACGGCCTGGCCCGATTCACGGTGCGCGGCGCCCAAGCGGGCTGCGCCCGCCTGCTGTTCGCCCCGCCCGACGCTCTCGGCCCGCCGAGCCCGCCCGGCCTCCCCTTCCCGCCCGACGCTCCCGGCTCGACCGACCCGCACAGCCCGACCGACCCGCTCGCCCCGGTCGACCCGCTCGCCCCGGCCGAGCGCAGCCCGGCCGGCCTGGCAGCGAGCGCCGCGGAGCGCTACGACGACCCCGACATCCACGGCTACTGGTCCGGCGTCGGCCATGCCGCCGTGCGGGTCCTGCCCGATGACTGGCGGCTCGCCGAACTGCCGCCCGAGCAGCTGACCTTCGACCTCCTCTACCGCGAGGTCTTCGCCTTCTACGAGCTGACCTCCAGCTTCATGAAGGAAGAGGTCTTCAGCCTGGCCGACCGGGCCCGAGTGGAAACCTACGCCCGGCTGGTCTGGCAGATGTGCGACCCCCGCAACAAGACCCGCACCTACTACATGCCGCCCACCCGCGACCTCACCGAGCCCAAGGCCCGTCTGCTGCTCGCCTACCTGCGCAAGCAGCAGACCCCATCCGCCCTGCTCACCCTCGACTCCGCCCGGCGACGGGCCCCGACCCGCCTGACCACCCGTGCCCAGCTGGTCGCCGCCCTGCAGGAGGCCGTCACCCTCGAACTGGCCGTCACCCTGCAGTACTTGTACGCCGCCTACTCCCTGCCCACACACGGTGCCGGCCTGGCCTACCAGCGGCACGGTGCCTGGAGCGCGGAGCGGCTGCGGCTGATCAGCGGCGACGGCGGCGAAACCCTCGACCACGGCATCCGCAGCACCTTGCTGCGAGTCGCCCGCGAGGAGATGACCCACTTCCTGGTCGTCAACAACGTGCTGACCGCGATCGGTGAGCCGTTCCGGTTCCCCGCCATCGACTTCGGCACCGTCAACCGCCAGTCGCGGATCCCGCTCGACCTCGCGCTGGAAGGCCTCACCCCGGGCAGCGTCCAGCGCTTCATCACCCTCGAACAGCCCGATCGCACCCTTCCCGAACCGCGTTACGGCAGGCACACCGCCACCGGGCCGGCCCGCTCCGACACGCTCAGCGGTCTCTATGCCGCCATTCGCGAGGGGCTGCGCCACCAGCCGGAGCTGTTCGAGAAGGGCACCCGACGAGCGGGTGGCGAACACCACGTCTTCCTCCGGCAGGCCGTCAACTCGGCCCATCCCGACTACCAGCTCCAAGTCGACGACCTCTCCAGCGCCCTGTTCGCCATCGACTTCGTCACCGAACAGGGCGAGGGTCAGGAGTCAGCCCCGGAGCAGGGGGGATCGGGAGGGTCGGGAGAGGAATCGCACTACGACTCCTTCCGGAGGATCGCGGTCCTGCTGGACAGCCTCGGCCCCCTCGACCTCGACCCGAGCCGTCACCTGGTCCCCGCCCTCGGCTACCCCGTGCTGCGCAACCCGACCAGGCACACCGCCAACGGAAACCAGCAGCAGATCACCGACCCGACGGCCCGTGAGCTGGCCCGACTCTGCGACGAGTCCTACGCGCTGACGGCACAGTTGATGGTCCAGCACTTCGGTGAGGCGAGCACGCCCAGCCTGCGTCGCTCGGTGCTGATGAACGCCGCCATCGATGTGATGAACGGCGTGCTCCGCCCGCTGGCTGAATTGCTGGTGACCGTCCCGTCCGGCGTGCCCGGGCGCACCGCCGGTCCGCCGTTCGCGCTCACCCGGGCCCCCACCCCAGTGCCCGACCCGCTCCGAGCCCGGGAACTGCTGCGCCGCCGCACCCGTCGGTTGCGACAGGCGGTGCGCGACTGCGAGCTCATCCCCGAGCACGTCGGCGGGACCTTGGACTACCTGGACGGGCTCTTCGGAGGCGGCTCATGACGGAGAGCTTGAGGGAGGCCTCTCAGAGCATGGGGGACGCCCAACAGAGCCTGCCATCCGAAACCGAGGTGCTGATCGTCGGCGCCGGACCGGTCGGGTTGGCGCTCGCCCTCGAACTGCGCTTCCAAGGCGTCGACTTCGTGCTGATCGACGCGGGTGACGGTACCGTCCCGCACCCCAAGGTGAGCGCCGTCGGCCCGCGTGCCATGGAGCATTTCCGCCGCTGGGGCCTGGCCGACCGGATCCGCGAGGCCGGCTGGCCCGCGGACCACAGCCTCGACACCGCCTGGGTCACCCGGGTCGGCGGCCATGAGGTCCACCGACTGCGGGTCGGCAGCACGGCCACCAGAGCTCCGTTCCGCCACACCCCCGAACCCGAGGCCATCTGCCCCCAGCACTGGCTCACCCCGCTGCTCGCCGACGCCCTCGGCCGGCATCCCGACGGGCCGCTCCTGTTGCGCCACCACCTGGAAGGCCTCCAGCAGGCGAACGACTCGGTCACCGCGAAGGTCAACGACCGCACCCGCCACACCACCGCGACGATCCAGGCCCGCTACCTGGTGGCCGCCGACGGCGCCGACTCCGCGGTGCGCGCCGCCATCGGCATCACCGCACCCGCCAGGTACCCCACCCAGGTGCTGCGCAACATCCTCTTCGAGGCCCCCGAGTTGCGCGCTCAACTAGGTGAGCGGCACGCCCTCTTCTACTACCTGCTGCTCTCCGACGCCCTCAGGTTCCCGCTGCGTGCGGTGGACGGCCAAGGGATGTTCCGGCTCTCCATCCGGTGCGGCGGCACACCCGAGGCCGCGCAACCGGCGATGGCCCTGCTCCGCCGCGCCATCGCGGTGCCGACCCCGCTGCGCGTGCTCTCCGATCAGTACTGGCGGCTGACCCACCGGTTGGCCACCGAGTTCCGCAGCGGCCGCGTCTTCCTGCTCGGCGACGCGGCGCACACCCTCTCGCCCTCCGGCGGCTTCGGTGCGAACGCCGGCATCGCCGCCGCCGCCAACCTGGGCTGGAAGCTCGCCGCCGAACTCGCCGGCTGGGCAGGCCCGGCGCTACTCGACAGCTATCAGGCCGAACGCCGCCCGGTGGCCCTCGAAGCGCTGGACGAGGCACACCGCAACCTGCGGCGCACCATCGACCGGACCTTGCCCGCCGAGCTGTACGAGGACGGCCCGGTCGGTGCCGCCGTCCGCGCCGACCTGGCCGCGCGACTGGAATCAGAAGGAGCCCGGCGGGAGTTCGACGCGCCCATGATCCACATGGGCTACCGCTATGCCTCCCGGGTCGTGCTGCCGGAGGAGCCGGTGGGCAGTGCCGCCGCCCTTGCCGACGAACCGGTGGACCGTCCCAACAGCCGCCCCGGATCGCGCGCTCCGCATGGCTGGCTCGCCCCGGGCCGCTCCACCCTGGACCTCTTCGGTCCCGGCTTCCGGCTGCTGGCCTTCGATCCGCAGGCCGCCGACCCGGGGCCGCTCGAGCGAGCATGCCGCGCGCGCCGTGTCCCGCTGGCGGTCACGGTCTGCCGGGACGCCACGGTGGCCGGCTGCTACCGCGCGCCGCTGGTCCTGGTGCGGCCGGACGGGCATGTGGCGTGGCGCGGTGGGTGGGTGGATGCGCCGCGTGGTGCCGGGGCGGATGCGGTGGTCGACACGGCGCGGGGCGCGGGCGAGGGTGAGCCATGACCGTGCGGAAGGAGCGGAGGCAGAGGCAGCGGCCAGCAGTTGTGATCATGGTGGCATCGACTCGCGGCGCCTTCTCCCATCACGCAGGTCAGGGCATGATCACCGGCGAGGAGACAGTGGAGACGGTGGAGACGGTGATGGGCAGTCAGTCGCCGGCCGGGGTCGCCGCGGAGCTCGACGGGCTCGCGATCGCGGACGAGTACCGGAGGTTCGCGCGGTACCAGGCGAGGGGGCACTGGCCGTTGATGGTTGGTGTTCACGGTGCGGAAGACCGCAGCTGTCCGGCAGCGAGTGGGCGGTAGTGCGCGCGCAGCGCCTCCAGGAAGCTCTGACCGGCCGGCCGCTCGGCGACGATGCCGGCCAGGTCTGATGTCTGGCACTCGTCAGGGTGACTGTGGTTGCCGCAGGCCCTGGAGGAGCAGCACGATCAAGCGGCGAGGGTCGTAGCGGGGATCGCTGTTGCCTCCGATGCAGAGGTTGCCGATGCCGCGCATCAGTTCGTAGGCCTGCGTGCCCGGCTTGATCTCGCCGGCGTCGACCGCGGCGTCGAGTAGCTGTGAGCAGACGGGTACCAAGCGGTCGAGGAAGTAGGCGTGCAGCGCGTCGAAGCCGCTGTCCGACTGCAGGGTGCCGGCGAGTCCGTGCTTGGTGACCAGGAAGTCAACGAAGAGGTCGACCCACTGGCGGAGCGCTGCGAGGGGAGAAGCGGTGTCGGCCAGCAGGTTCGGGCCGGCCTCAGCGCAGGCTTCGACCTGATGGCGGTAGACGGCGACGACGAGTTCCGCGCGGGTCGGGAAGTGGCGGTAGATCGTCCCGACTCCGACGCCGGCTCTGGCCGCGATCTCGCGGATCGGCGCATCGACGCCGGAGGTGACGAACACCTCGGCGGCGGCGGCGAGGAGCGTCTGCTGGTTGCGCAGCGCGTCGGCCCGCTTGCTTCGAGTCGGCGCCTCTGTGGACCGGTCTGCGGTGGACACCACGTTCTCCCTCGGTGGTTGACTAAGCGGAACGCTGTTCCGTATCGTATCTGGAACAAGGTTCCGCTTTGAGACTAGCCGAAGCGAACCCCCCCCGTCCGTCTCACCCGCCGCCGCCAGCCGAACGAGACCGGCAGCAAGGCCGCGGGAAGGGAAAGGCACCTCATGACTTCATCGACTTACGCAGCTGACACCGTCGGCGAGCCCACTGCTGTCCTCTCGGTCAGTCCGGTGGTCCTGCCGGCTCCCGACCGCGCAGTGGACCTGCATGTGCGAGTCTCCGCCCCGGTGACCGGAAGCGACCTGCCGATCATCCTCCTCTCGCACGGCCAGGGGCCCTCGAACAACCTCTCCTCGCTGAACGGCTACGCCCCACTCGCCAACTACTGGGCGGCGCACGGCTTCGTCGTCATCCAACCCACCCATCTGAGCTCCAGGACGCTGCGCCTGGACCCCGGCACAGCTGGGGCGCCGCTGTACTGGCGGTCGCGGGTCGAGGACATGAAACGCATCCTCGACCGGCTCGACGTGATCGAGACCGCCGTCCCGCAGCTCCTCGGACGCCTGGACCGGAGCAAGGTCGCCGTGGCCGGGCACTCGATGGGCGGCCACACCGCGAGCGTGCTGCTGGGCGCCCGGCTCACCGACCCCCACGACGGCACGGAGGTGGACCTGGCCGAGCCCCGGATCAAGGCGGGCGTGCTGCTCGCCGCGCCCGGCAGAGGCGGCGATGCCCTCACCGAGTTCATGGCCCAGAACTACCCGTTCTTCGCGACCACGGACTTCTCCGGGATGACGACGCCCGCCCTCGTGGTCGCCGGCGACAACGACCCCTCCGCCCACCTGACGGTTCGCGGCGCGGCCTGGCACACCGACCCGTATGTCCTCGCCCCGGGCCCCAAGTCCCTGCTCACGCTGTTCGGCGCGGAGCACGGTCTCGGCGGTGTCTCCGGGTACGACGTCGCCGAGACCACGGACGAGAACCCCGAGCGGGTCGCCGCAGTCCAGCGACTCACCTGCGCCTACCTCCGTAGCGAGCTCTACCCGGGGGATCCCGCCTGGAAGGCAGCGTGTGAGGTGCTCAGGGCCGGGTCCGACCCGCTCGGACAGGTCGAATCCAAGTAGGCCTACCCAGCCGACCCGCGCCACGCATGGCCGTCCGGCCATCACGCCATCCGGCCGGCTGTCCGGCCATCGCGCCGTCCGGCCGTCCGGCCATCGCGCCGGGCGGCCGTCGCGCCGTCCGGTCGGTCGGCCATCCGGCCATCACGCTTCAACCCGTCATGGAGGAACACAGGCATGCAGTACCGCAACCTGGGCCGCACCGGTGTGCAGGTCAGCACCCTCGCGCTCGGCGCGATGAACTTCGGCAGGATCGGACGCACCACCCAGGACGAGGCCACCGCCATCGTCGACGCCGCTCTCGAGGCCGGGATCAACCTCATCGACACCGCCGACATGTACAGCGGCGGCGAGTCGGAGGAGATGGTCGGCAAAGCCATCGCCGGGCGCCGCGACGACATCGTGCTGGCCACGAAGGCCGGTATGCCCATGGGCGAGGAGCGCAACCAGCGGGGCAGCTCACGCCGCTGGCTGATCACCGCGCTGGATGACAGCCTGCGCCGCCTCGGTGTCGACCACGTCGACCTCTACCAGATCCACCGATGGGACCCGGGCACCAGCGACGAGGAGACCCTGTCCGCCCTGACCGACCTGCAACGCGCCGGGAAGATCCGCTACTTCGGGTCCTCGACCTTCCCGGCCCACCGCATCGTGCAGGCTCAGTGGGCCGCCCGCGAGCACCAGCTGAGCCGTTTCGCCACCGAACAGCCCAGCTACTCGATCCTGCAGCGCGGAGTCGAGACCGACGTGCTGCCCGTGACCGAGGAGTACGGCCTCGGGGTGCTGGTGTGGAGCCCGCTGGCCTCGGGCTGGCTGTCCGGCGCGGTCCGTGAGGGCAGGCAGATCACCACCAGCCGCTCGGCGTTGATGCCGCAGCGCTTCGACCTCACCGTCCCGTCCAACCGGGCCAGGCTCGATGCGGTCGAGCAGCTGGCCGGCGTTGCCGACGAGGCCGGACTGACGATGATTCAGCTCGCGCTCGGCTTCGTGACCGCGCACCCCGCCGTGACCAGCGCGCTCATCGGCCCCCGCACCCTGGACCACCTGCACTCGCAGCTCGCGGCCGCCGACACCGTGCTCCCGGCCGATGTGCTGGACGCGCTCGACGCCATCGTCGCACCCGGTGTCGACCTCGCCGCACACGAGAAGCACGACACTCCGCCCGCGCTGCTCGACCCGTCACTGCGTCGCCGCTGAGCGCCCGAGGGCAGCATCCGTGCCGCGTTCACGGGACCGGTCTGGCCGGCATCGAAAGGCCTGGCATCCAGAGCAGACAGCCGCTCCAACTCGGCGTCGTGGTCGTGGTCGTGGTCGGTGGTCGGTGGAGCACGTCTGGGTGTTCGGTAGCGTGGCCGGATGGCTTCGATGAACCTCCGACATGCGGTCCGCGCGCTCATCATGGACGAGGCCGAGCGCATCCTGCTGTGCCGGCTCGTCATTCCGAAGCCGTCCGGACCGATTGTCGTCCGGGTGGCACCCGGTGGTGGCGTTGAGCGGGGGGAGACCCTGCTGGCCGCCCTTCGTCGGGAACTGCACGAGGAGGTGGGACTCGCCATCGACGATGCCCGCCGCATGTGTGGCATCAGGAGGTTGTCGATCCCGGGCACGCGCCCGGCTATGACGGCGTGGTCAACGACTACTTCCTCGTCCACACGACGGCGTTCCAGCCCCGAGGCGCGATGTCCGACGAGGAACTCGCGGCTGAGAACATGACCGGCTTCCGCTGGTGGCGGCTGGCGGAGATCGTCGGCTATGACGGCCCGGACGTGTTCTCGCCCCGCGACCTCGGGAGCCCGCTGTCGGCGCTGATCGCCTTCGGGCTCCCGACGGGGACGGTGCGGCTCGGTCTCTGAGGTCGCGGAGAAGGCGGTGGTCCAGGGGCGTGGGGCGGTGCCGCGGGCTCAGCCCTCGCGGACCCGGAGTGCGAGCTCAAGGCGTGAGTGGATGCCCAACTTGCGGAAGATCTGCCGCAGATGGAACGCCACGGTGTGCGGGGAGAGGAACATCCGACCGGCAATCTGGCGGTTGGTCATGCCTTGGGCGGCGTACTCGGCCACCGTGCGCTCCGTGTCGGTGAGACTCGGCCAGCCGTTGGCCGGGCGGCGTTCCCGAGGGTGACCAGGGCGTTCCCGGAGCGATCGCTGCCGCATGCCCAGCGCACGCAGTCGCCGTCGGGCCCGGGCGGCATCACGATCCGCGCCCAGGCGCAGATAGCCGTCCAGCGCATCCTCCAACTTCTTGATGGCCCGGGCCCGGTCGACCGTCCGCAGCAACGCGCCCAGGTCCTCGACGGCCGAGACCCGGGCCCAGGCGTCACGGTGGCTATGGGCCGCCGTCTCCAGTGCGGGGGCGTCATGCCTCAGCAGTCCGTCGGTGTGGGCGGCGGCCGCGTGGATGGCGGGGGTGTCGGGGTTGGCGTCCGCGAGAGCCCGGATCGCCGTGCCGACACCAGCGGCGTCGTCCGGTCGCCCGGTCAGCAGTAGCGTGCGCACCAGCCAGGGGGCGAGCGCCGGTTCGCGGGCGAGGAGCGTGGGCGCGGTGGCTGGGGCGGGACTCGGCCACAGGGTGGCGAGTGCGGTGCGCAGGTGGTCCGAGTCGTCCTCGGCGGCGGCGAGTTGAGCCTCGATCCACTGGGCGATGGTGGTCGGGTTCGGCTTCGGGTTCGGGGGAGCGGGGAGCGGGGGCTGCGGGTGCGGGTGCGGGTGCGGGTGCGGGTGTGGGTGCGGGGACTTGGCGCGTGCAGACTTGGGGCGTGGCGACTTGGAGGGGGTGGGTGCAGCCGGGTGAGGTGCGGTCCCCGGGGGTGGGGGTGGGGCGGATCGCTTCGGTTGCTTGGTCAGGGCGCGCGTGTGCTCGGTCGCTGACGTGAACTCGCCGCGCTGCACCGCGAGGATGGCCAGGATGGTGCGTGCCTGGTGCTCCGGCCAGTCGAACCCGGCGGCACGGGCCTGGTTGAGCGCCGCGGTTGCCTCGGCCAGGGCGTCCAGCGGGCGGCCCTCGGCCATGGCGAGCTGGGCGGTAACCAGGTGGCGCAGCAGCGGAACGGTGAACTCGGCGCCGGCCGGGGCCGCCGCCAGGGCCGCCCTGGCCTGGGTGGTGTGGCCGAGTTGCACCAGCAGCAGGGCATGCAGCAGTTCGGGCGGACTGTGCCAGCCGGCCGCCGAGCCGTCGGCGCGCAGGGCGACTGCCTCTGCGGCGAGCGTCAGCGCCTCGGCGGCCCGCCCGTTCCGCCAGGCGAGCGTGGCTTCGCCGAGCCGGACGGCGGCACGGGGGTCAAGCCCCTGTGCGAGGGCGAGGCGATGGACCTCCGCCAGTTGGCGGGCGGCATCAGGAGCCGCTTGCGCTGCCAGCGCCGCGATCTTGGTGAGGAGCGCATCCAGTCGCACCGTGGCCGGCAGCCCGGGGAGGGTTGCCGGCTCGGCCACGGTGGCGAGGCACTCGCGGTACTCGCCGCGGAGGAGCAGGGCGGTGGCCAGTGAGGTGCGCAGGCGGGCGGCGACGATCGGGTCCGGCACGGGTGTGGGTGTGGGTGCGGGTGCGGGTGCGGGTGCGGCTGCGGCTGCGGGCGCGGGCGTGAGTGGGCTGGCTGTCGGCGCTGGGAGCGGGTGGCCGAGGCTGCCCAGCGGGGCGTGGGCGTGGGCGGGTGCGGCTGCGGGTGCGGGTGGCGGTGGGATCGGAGGGTGGGGCTCCGCGCCCAGGGCGTCGCGGGCGAGGCTCATCGCCTTCGCCACCGCGCCCGAGCGCAGGCAGGCCTCGGCGGCGAGGGCCACCATCGGGGTGGCGGCCCGGGCGTCGGCGAGGACGTCGACGCCGCGCAGGGCCAACGCGGCTGCCGTGCCCGGGTTGTCGGCCAAGGACTCGCTGGCCGCGACGCGTAGCAGGGTACCGGTGGCCGGGTCGCCGGGGTGGGCGCCGTGCAGCAGGTGCGGGGCGGCCGCGGTGATGGAGTGGCCGCGCGCCAACTGGATGCTCAGCGCCTGCCGGTGCAGTGCGGCCCGGATCGCGCGCGGGAGATCGGACAGGACTACTTGGCGCAGCAGCTCATGGCGGAACGTCAGCTCGTCCGATGTGCTGTCCAGCAGGCCGGTAGTTGTGGCTGCGCGAAGCGCGGTGGCGAGCGCGCCCACGGGGCGTTGGAGCAGCTGTGCCACGTCCTCGGGGAGACTGGACCGTCCCAACACGGCGGCGGCTTCCAGTAGTTCACGTGCGGACGGGGTTACCGCCCCGATCCGGCGACCGGCCAGTTCGTGCAGCGCGGTGGTGGGTGCGGTCGCCTCGGTCAGGTGGGCGTGGCCGCCGTCGAGTCGCAGGGTGGCGTCTACGTCGAGCGCGTTGAGCAGTTCGATCAGCAGCCGGGGGCTGCCCTGGGCCATGCCCAACAGCTCGGCCAGCTCCGCATCCGGCGGCGCGCCGAGCAGGTCGGCGCTCACCTGCAGCACGGCGGCGGGGGCGAGCGGGCGCAGCAGCAGTCGGGGGACGCGGTCCGCGGTGGGGGGTGGCTCGCCGCTCCAGGCCTCACCGGCGAGCACCAGCAAGGCCTTCTCGCGGTACGCGGCGAGCAGTTGACGCAGCATCGGCAACGGCACGGCGGGGTGGTCGCAGGTGATGAGCACGGGGGCGGTGTGGAGGTGCTCGGCCAGCAAGCTGTGGGCCCGGCGCAGCGCCGGGTGCACGGGGGCGCCGCCGGATGCGGTATCGCTGGGGGCATAGCCGGTTGCCGCGATCGTTGCCGTGCCGGCCGCCGATGCCGTGCCACTTGCCGTACCGCTTGCCGTTGCCATGGCACTTGCCGATGCTGCCGAGCCGAGCGCGGCGACCAGGCTGGCGGCCAGCGGCTCGGCGGTGCCGCGGAGCACCCGGACCACCCGGAAGCCGCGTGCGTCGGCGAGGCGTTCACCCTCCCGGAACAGCCGCGTCCGGCCGTAGCCCGCCGGTCCGCTGACTGCGGCCAGCAGTGCTTGCCGGCTCCCCAGGACGCGGTCCATCCACAGGGTGAGCTGGTCGAGTTCGGCGTCTCGTCCGCGCAGCGGTGTCATGCCGGTGGCCGGTGGCGGTTGCTCTGACGGAGCATGAGCCTGGGCGGGTACGCGGGGGCCGGTCAGCAATGGGGTCCTCGCCGGGTGTTGTGGTGGGCGGCAGTCGCGGGTGGGCCGGGGACGGGTGCCCCACAAACGGCCGGGGCGGTTGGCGCGGTTGGCCGCCTCGGGGGCGGATGGCCGCTTCGGGGCGGCCCGAGTGGCGCAGGGCGGTTCGGTGCCCGGGAGGCGGATGGTCAGAGGGTGTGCGGGGCGGGGCGGCCGAGCGGGGTCCGGGCGGCGGCGGGCTCCTCGGTGGCGTGGGTCATGGGCAGGTGGGGTCAGCCTGGGCTCAGTGCAGGCGGTGCGGGCAAGTGCGGCACGTTGGGGCTCAGGCATCGACCGGCTGCGGTTGGTCCTCCCGCCGCGCCAGCCGCCCGCCTGGGAGGAGCAGCGCCAGGGCCGCGCAGCAGAGCGCGAGCAGCAGGGCCAGCCCGTAGGCATCCGCCAGGCCGGAGGCGAACTGGGCTGGGTACCCGGGGCTGCCGACCGAGGTGGTGACAGAGCGTATGGCGAGTGCACTGAGCACGGCGACGCCCAGGGCCTGGGAGACGCGCTGGGTGGCCTGGAAGAGCGCGGTCCCGCGGGTGACGGCCGAGCGCGGGACATCACTGAGCGCGGTGACCTGGGTGAGCGGCGGGACGACGCCGGCGCCGGCCCCGGCGATCACCAGTGGCAGGGCCAGCCGGGCCGGATCCGGGTCGCCGGCCCTGGCCCGCAGCAGCGCGATGCCCACGGCGAGCAGCAGGAACCCGGCGGTGAGCGGCAGCCGCGGCCCCCAGCGGTCCCGGATCCGGCCGCCGAGCAGCCCGGTGGCGCCGCCAGCCACCGCCATGGGCAGGACGGCCAGTCCGGCGTCGAGCGCGGTGGCGCGGTGGACCACCTGGATGGAGAGCGGGAGCAGGAACTGCGTACCGAAGAAGGGGACTTGACCGAGAACGTTGATCGCACTGCTGATCCCGTAGCTGCGCAGGCGGTAGAGCCGGAAGTCGAACGGACCCGCGTGGCCCGAGAACTGCCGCACCACCAGGAAGACGAGCGCCGCCGCCCCCGCCCCGAAGGCGAGCAGCGCCATCCCACGCCGACCCGACCCGAGCTGCGTGGCCCCCAGCAGCAGACCGCCGAAGGCGGGGCAGATGGCGGCCAGGCTCAGCCAGTCCGGTCGCGGGCGGGAGGGATCCCGAGGTTCGTCGGGTGCCAGCACGCGGTGGCCGAGCAGCACCCCGACCACCCCGATCGGGACGTTGACGAAGAAGATCCAGCTGGTCAGATGGGCGTCGATGAAGGCGCCGCCGACCAGCGGCCCGATCATCGGGGCGAAGACCAGCACCAACCCGAAGACGCCGAAGGCGATGCCCCGCCGCTCGGGCGGGAAGGCGGTGAACAGCCGCGCGGAGCCCAGCGGCAGGGCGAAGCCCCCGGCCAGGCCCTGCAGCACCCGGGCGGCGATCAGCAGCCCCAGGGTCGGCGCCAGCCCGCAGAGCAGTGACGCACCGGCGAAGCCGACGAGCGAGGCGAGGAAGACCCGCTTGGTGCCGAACCGGTCGCCCAGCTCGCCGGCCAGCGGGGTGGCGATGCCGAGCGCCAGGGCATAGCCGCTGACCACCCACTGGACCTCGGACGTGGGCGCCGCATAGTGCAGTTGCAGCGCATGCACCGCGACATTGACCACCGTGGTGTCCAGGATGGTCATGAACGAGCCGACCGAGACCGCCAGCAGCGTCTGCCAGGGCGAGCGGTCGCCGGGGCGGGGCGGTGCGCCGGGCCGGGTGGTGGAGTCGGAGGCCATGGCAGTCCGTCAGCTCGGCAGGGCCGTCGCCGGGGCGACGGGCAGTCGGCCGGCCACCACATGACCGTCCTTGAGGACCACACGAAGGGCGTCCAGCGCCGCGAGATCGGCGCTGGGATCGCCGTCGACCAGGAGCAGGTCGGCCGGCAGGCCGGGGGCCAGCACTCCGAGCCGGCCGGCTTGGCCGCAGACCGCCGCGGCGCCTTGGGTCGCGGCCTCGATCACCTGAAGCGGGGTCAACCCGGCGGCGAGCAGCCGGTGCAGCTCCTGGCGGGGTCGCCCGGCGGGGATCCCGGGGAGCCCGACCCAGTCGCTGCCCAGCGCGACCCGGCCGCCGGCCGTCGTGAACCGCCGGACCACCTCGACCAGCAACTGCTCGATCTCGGTCAGGGTGGCGTCCGGCAGTTCGGGCAGGCCGGTGCGGATGCTGATCAGCTCGCTGCCGAGGGTCGGCACCAGGCGCACGCCGGCCGCGACCATGCGATCGATCCACCGGGCGAAATCGGGCAGGGCGTCCAGGCGCAGTCGGCCGGCACGCTGCAGTTCGACGTATCCGGTCTCCGGGGGCAGCGGGAAGAGCAGGTGCTCGATGCTGTCCACGGCAGCGGCCAGCGCGACATCGAGCTGGTCGACATGGTGGACATGGGAGCGGACCGGCAGCCCGTGCTCGTGCGCCCGGCGGGCCGCCGCCTGGATCAGAGCGGGGGCCAGCACCGGGAGCCGGCCTGGCGATCGGTAGTTGAAGTCGAAGGACTCCTGGGTGACCTTGATGAAGTCCACGCCGCGGGCGGCCAGTTCGTCGACTGCGGCCCGGGCCTCGTCGGCGGTGTGGACGGGGCGGGCCGCCGAGCCGTCGCCACGGATCACCGGATAGCCGCCGGGCGCGGTGATCGCCGGTCCGGCGACGAAGACGTTGGCCGCGCCGGGCTGCCGCCCGGCGCGGTGCAGCTCCTCGATCAGCTGGGGGCCGCTGCCGGTATTGCCGATGCTGGTCACGCCGTCCTGAAGAAAACCGTGCAGGACGGCGGGAATATCGCGTTCCACATGGGTGTGCGAATCGATGAATCCCGGCAGCGCCGACAGCCCGTCACACGGCACGATCCGGGCGAGCGGCGGAATTCCGATCGAACCGGTGGGCCCGAGCCGGATGATTCTCCCGCCCTCGATCAGCAGATCGGTGGCGGGGCGCGCCGCAGCCCCTGTGCCGTCGATGAGCCGGGCGCCGATCAGCGCGACCGGGCCTGACCAGGACTCCGACTCCGACTCCGGCTCCGGCCAGGACTCCGAACCCGACCAGGACTCCGAGCCCGACCAGGACTCCGAGCTCGACCGACGCTCCGAGCCCGACCGAGGCTCCGAGCCCGACCAGGACTGCGATGCTGCGACGGAGTTCACTTCCGTCACATCCGGTTCTTCAGTATTCATCGAGGCACCCCCTGACTAAGCTGACAAATCAGAAAGTCGGTCAACTTCTCTTTCGGCCGGTCCACTTCTGATCTGCCGATCCATCGGCAAGATAGTGTGCTAACCGAAAAGCCGTCAAGAGGTGCTTGAATAAAGCGAAAATACTCAGTTGGTCGTCGGATCAGTCACCTGGCCGATAAAGAGCGGCTGTCCGGTCTGCACATTGCGGATCAGGAAGAAGAACGGGCGGTCGAGGACCAGATGCACTGCGACCAGCGGCGGCGCCGCCGCAGTCGCGCCCATGCGGACCCCGCTGCCGGCCGCCGCCGTGGTGCCCTTCTCGTCCACCAGCACCATGGCCTTCTGCACCACCTGGCAGATCGTCGGCGGCCTCGCCCCAGGGGCGGCCAGCCCGGAGAAGTCGGCCGACGGGCCGAAGGCCGAGCCCATGCCGAGGGCAGCCAGCGGCTCGTTCAGCGACCCGCCGCTGTTGAAGCTGAACTTCGGCACCGCCAGCTCCACCTCGGTGTCGTGGAGTGCGCCGAGCATGCCGTCCAGGGCGGCACCGCTCAGGCTCTGGCGGAAGGCTTCGAGTCCGCCCGAGTCGGGCAGCACCAGGTCCATCGCCAGGTTGCCGCCCTGATACGGGAGTTCCACCGCCTGCCAGGACGGGCCGGTGCTTCCGCCACCGCCATGGGCATAGCCCAGCCGACTCGTCTGGTTCATCATGCGGACGGTATCCGTGCTGCCGTCAAGCCGGTGGAACGGCTGGTCGGCGCTGTCCTCCGGCTTGAACGGCTGCTGCCACTTCGCCGTGAAGTAGAGCGCGTCGGTGAGCGTCAGCAGGGTGCCGGGGCCCAGCGAGCCCGGATCGAACAGGTCCTTGATCCGGCCCCCGGTCTGCTGCTCGACCAGCGCGTTGACGGCCTTGGTCGCTCCCTGCGGGTCCTTGTCGAAGTCCGCCGTGTAGAGGCCCGCGTGGAAGGCCGCGGCCAGCAGCGCCAGGTAGTCCTGGCTCACCGGATAGCCGCGCTGGGTCCAGGCGGCGTCCGACTGTTTCAGCACCAGGCCGTCGCCGCCCGACTTCTGATCGCCGGCCAGCGCGCCGAGTGCCGTCGCATAGCGGTCGGCGGGCAGGTCGGTGTGCAGCACGGTGCTCATCTCCCGCGCCGTGGTGCCACGCGCACCCGGCAGCGCCATTCCCAGCGCCGAGGCCAGTCCGGCGGGGGAGAGCACCATGTTCCGCTGCCCTCCCATGGTTCGGTAGAGGTCCAGGCCGAACGCCTCGGTGCCGGCCGCGGTGCCCTTCAGCTCCGGATCGGTCGGCACCGCTTCGGCCGCCGGCGCCGCGCGCAACTCGCCCGCTCCCGGTATGCCGCTGCTGCCGCATCCCGCCAGTAGCGCCGCCAGCGCCGCGATCGCCGCCACCCAGCCGGTGCGCTTCGTTCGCATGCTCGTCCCCCCGCCTCTCGTCGCACCCCGTGATCGTGGGTGCCGGTTCCGGCGATGGGACGCGGCGACCGGTGAACCGGTTCCGCGGTGGCGGATGCCGAGTGTCCGGGGGCGGCGGACACCAAGTGAGAGGAGGTCAGAACCGGTGGCGAACCTGTTGCACACCTGTTTCGATCACGTTCGAGGGACTGCGTTAGGGTCTCGCTTGTCAGCACGTCAGCAGCAGTGACCAGGGCAGGGGAGTGACCATGCGCGAGTACTACGAGCGCGAGGAGATCATCGAGCGCGACGGCTTCTTCGGTGGCGAGGAGGTCATCGAGCGCGAGGAGATCGTGCGCCGTGACCGCTGGGGCCGGGAGGAGATCATCGAGCGTGAGACCGTCGTGGAGCGCGACGGCTTCTTCGGTGGGCTCTTCGGTGGCGAAGAGGTCATCGAGCGCGAGGAGATCATCGAGCGTCGCGACTTCTTCTGATCGGTCGGCCCGAGCCGAGTTCTGCTCGGTGGGCTGTAACCGAGCGCCGGGCCCCGGGGGATGACATCTCTCGGGGCCCAACTGTTCGGTCCGGCCGGATCACACCCGGACGGCGGGCCCGGTGATGCGGAAGGTGCTGGAGTTGCGGACGCCCAGCTGCGCGCGGACGGCTGCGGCGCTGCCGGGCGCGGCGGCGGTGAGCTCGGAGCGGCCCTCGCCGAGGCGGGCGGACTGCTGGCCCCGGTAGCGGAAGAACACGCTCAGCTGGTGCGGGTGGTCGGCCTCGATGCGCAGGGCGTTGGCGCCCCAGCGGGCCGGGTGCTCGGTGCCGTCCAACTCGATGACCGGACGGGTGAGCAGGTGGTGGAACCAGGCCGCGGACATCGACGGACGCACGGTGACCACGAGCTGTGCAGCTGACTCTGACATGACGTCAACGATAGCGAACGAACCATCTGGGGTTCCGCGTGGCGGTCGAAAAATTGCTGTCGTCCTGACGGTCAGGCGCGCTACCTTCGCTTCCAAGAACGCGCCACGACCGTGAGTTGGCGCGTGCCGTGCCGAGCGAGGGGAGACCAGCCATGCGTGACCGCTGCGCTGTCGTCGTTCCCCGGGGCCGGTACGAGGTGATCCTGGTGTCCTCGGGGGCCCGGTGCCGGCTGCGCGCCCGGCACCGCAGGGCCTGACGAACGCCTGACCGGCGCGCCCGGTGCGTCAACTACGTGCCCGGCGCGTCAACTACGCGCCCGCGCGTCACGTACGTGCCCGGCGCGTCAAGCACGCGTCGACCGCGTCAAGTACGCGTCCACGTACGGGCAGCACGCGTCAACGGACGCACCGCGTGCCCGAACACGGCTTCGTCCCGGCACATCGCGCCGCCCCGTTCCACCACCTCACCGCTGAAAGGCACGGCCGTGCGCACCACCGCCAACTCCCTGACCACCGTTCGCAACCTGGGCATCCTGGCTCATGTCGACGCGGGCAAGACCACCGTCACCGAGCGGATCCTCTACACCACCGGCGCCACCTACAAGCGCGGCGAGGTCCACGACGGCACCACCGTCACCGACTTCGACTCGCAGGAGCGCGACCGCGGCATCACCATCTTCGCGGCGGCGGTCAGTTGCGACTGGGACGGTCACCGGATCAACCTCATCGACACCCCTGGCCACGTGGACTTCGCCGACGAGGTGGAGCGGTCGCTGCGGGTGCTGGACGGCGCGATCGCGGTCTTCGACGCCGTGGCCGGAGTCGAGCCGCAGAGCGAGTCGGTGTGGCGCCAGGCCGATCGGCACGGCGTGCCCCGGATCGCCTTCGTCAACAAGCTCGATCGGGCCAGCGCCGACCTGGACCGGGCGGTCGACTCGATCCGGGAGCGGCTGCACCCGACGCCGCTGGTGGTCCAGTTGCCGATCGGCGCCGAGGACGGCTTCACCGGTGTCGTCGACCTCGTCCGGATGCGCGCCCTGTGCTGGTCCGGCAACGGCGAACGCACCGAAACACCGGTATCCGAAGCCCTGTTGACGACTGCCCAGGAACGAAGGCGGCAACTCGCCGAGGCGGTCGCCGAACTCGACCCGACCGCACTGGAGGAGTACTGCGACACCGGCACGCTCACCGCCGAGGCACTCGCGGCGGCGCTGCGCACGGTGACCCGCAGCGGTGCCGGCCTGGTGGTGCTGTGCGGCTCCGCCTACCGCAACCGCGGGATCGAACCGCTGCTGGACGCGGCGGTCGCCTATCTGCCCGCGCCGACCGAACTGCCGCCGGTGCGCGGCACGGTGGACGGCGCCGAGCAGGAGCGGCCGGCCGACCCGGCGGCACCGTTCGCCGCGCTGGTGTTCAAGGTCAACTCGACGGCCACCGGGCGACTGACCTTCGTGCGGGTGTACTCGGGCACGATCCGGAAGGGGGAGACCGTGTGGGACGCGGCCACCGGGCGCACCGAGCGGGTCAGCCGGATCCTGCGGGTACAGGCAGACCGCCATGAGGAGGTGGCGCAGGCGGTGGCGGGCGACATCGTCGCGGTGATCGGGGTCAAGGCGGCCCGGCCCGGGGCGACGCTGACCGTGCCGGGCGCGCCGCTGGTCCTCGAACCGCCCAGCACCGCCGAGCCGGTGGTCTCCGTCGCTGTCGAGGCCCGCCGCGGCACCGACACCGACCGGCTGGCCACCGCGCTGGCCCGGCTGGTGGAGGAGGACCCGTCGCTCAAGGTGCGCACCGATCCGGAGACCGGTCAGACGCTGCTCTCCGGGATGGGTGAACTGCACCTGGAGGTCGCGGTGGAGAAGATCCGCCGGGACCTCGGGCTGGAGGTCGGGGTCGGCCGCCCGCAGGTGGCCTACCGGGAGACCGTGGTGCGGGGAGTCGGCGGGCTGGTGTACCGGCACGTCAAACAGGACGGCGGCGCGGGGCAGTTCGCGCACCTGGTGCTCGATGTGGCGGCATCCGACGAGGTGGAGGGATTCGAGTTCGCATCGACGGTGACTGGCGGGCGGGTGCCGCAGGAGTACGTCCGGGCGGTCGAGGCCGGCTGCCGGGACGCGCTGGTCGAGGGGCCGCTCGGCGGTCATCCGGTGACCGGCCTGCGGGTGGTGCTCACCGACGGGGCGACGCACCCGAAGGACTCCTCGGAGTTGGCCTTCCGCACGGCGGGCCGGCTGGCGCTGCGTGAGGCGCTGCGGCGCTGCACCATGGCGGTCCTCGAACCGGTGGTCGAGGTCACCGTGTCGGTGCCGGAGGACGCGGTGGGCGGGGTGCTCGGGGACCTCGCGGCGCGGCGCGGGCGGATCCTCGGCCAGGTCGGCCGGGCGGGCACCGCGGTGCTGACCGCGATCGTTCCGCTGGCCGAACTGTTCGGCTACGCCTCGCGGTTGCGCGGCCGCACCCAGGGCCGCGGCACCTTCACCACCCGTCCGGCCGGGTACGCCCCCGCACCGGCGGGGCTCGGCAGGTAGCCGCGCCAAGGGCCCGCTCCCGCCTGGGAGCGGGCCCCACCGCGGCGCGAACTAGCCGGGCGTCGACCGGCGGAGCACGGCCTGAGCCGCAGTGAGTCGGGCGGCTTCGTCACGCTCGAACTCGTCGCGACCGAACTCGCCGCTCTCGAAGTCACCGCCCTTGCCCGCGACTTCGTCGGCCCAGGCGAGCAGCCGGTGCAGCCGAGGGTCGGTGCCGGCGTCCACGACACGGGGACGGCCGACGACGACCTCCCCGCTGGTGCCGTCGAGGGCGATCAGGGTGCCCTCGGGGAGCGTCCGGCCGGCCACCCGGAGTGCGCCGGCCGCCGCATCCACCGTGAGACCGGCAGCCCCGACGACCGCGGGCTTGCCCAACGACCGTGCGACGACGGCGGCGTGGCTGGTCGGCCCGCCCCGGCTGGTCACGATGCCCACGGCGGCGGCCAGGCCGTGCATGTCCAGTGGCGAGGTCTCCGGTCGCACCAGCACCACCGGGCCCTGCGCTGCCATCCGGGCCGCGCTGTCGGCGCTGGTGGCCACTCGGCCCACCGCGACGCCGGGCGAGGCGCCCAATCCGCGAGCGAGAACGTCGGCCGCATCGTCCGGAGCGATCCGGGGTGTGCGCACCTGGCGCAGCTGCTGCGGGGTGATCCGCAGCAGCGCCTCGGAGCGCTCGATCGTGCCCGCATCGGCGAGGTCGACCGCGACGCGGACCGCGGCTCGTCCGACCAGCCGCCCGGGCCGCACCTGAAGCAGCCACAACTGACCGGCCTCGAAGGTGAATTCAACATAGCAGGCATCGCGGTAGTGCGCTTCGATCCGCTCCAGGGCGTCCAGCAGGCCCGCCCAAACGGCCGGCTCCCGCTCGGCCAGCTCCCGCAGCGGTGAGGTCAGCGACCGGCCCGAGACGACCTCCTCGCCCTGATGGCCGAACAGGACCTCGCCGAATGGCACCGGTTCGCCGGTGTTGGGGTCGCGGCTGAACGCGACCCCCGTCCCGCTGCGGCCGTCGCGGTTGCCGAACACCATCGCCTGGACGGTCACGGCGGTGCCGAGGTCGGCCGGAATGTCGTGCAGCGCACGGTAGGTGATCGCTCGCGGAGTGTCCCAGGACGAGAAGACGGCCGCGATGGCGCGCTCCAGGTGCCGGGCGGCATCCTCCCCGACCGGCTCACCGGTGCGTGTGCGGATAGTGTCCTCAACGTTCCTGACCACTACGGCGGTTCCTACCCGCTGTGCGATGGCTGCCAGAGTCTCCCGCTCCAGACCGAGCACCTCCGTCGCGTAGCTCGATAGGAACCGCAGACGGGAGTCGAGCGCGAACCTAGGATCTGCCGTCTCCGCCGCCAGCGCAGTGGTGGCCGCGTCGGTGAGACCGAGGTTGAGGACGGTGCTCATCATGCCGGGCATCGACACGCTGCTCCCTGACCGCACCGCCACCGCGAGCGGGCGCTCGGTGCCGCCGAGCTTGCGCCCGGTGGCGGCCTCCAAACCGGAGAGAGCGTCCGCCAGTTCGGCGTCGAGTCCGTCCGGGAGCCGGCCGTCGCGCAGGAAGGCGCGGCATGCCGCCGTACCGATGACGAAACCCGGCGGCACGGGCAAGCCGAGGCGCCGCAGGATGACCAGGCCGTGTCCCTTGCCGCCAAGGGCCTCGGCCGTTTCCTCAACTTCCGCTGAGATGGGGTGAATCCAGGACATCGGGTTGCCTTCTCGGTGACGTCAGTGCCGAGGCAGGCCCAGGGTGGCGAGCAGGTCCGCATGCAGGTGGAACCACACGGTGTGGTAGGAGGCAGTGCCGTCCGTGACATAGTCCAGCTCACCGGACTTGGCACGAGTGAGCGCATCGGCGAGCCGGGTGCGGTAGCGCTGAAACCGCAGCATTGCCGCGGACAGTTCGGCGCAGACGGCGTCGGCACGGCGGTCGAGATCTGCGAGCCGCTCCAACACCCGGGTGTCGTAAGCCTGGTCGGAGTGGTCGTTGAGGATCGTCGAACCGTCGATCGAGCGGGTTTGCCAGGCCGTGCAGAGGTCGAGCAGTTCGGGGTTGAGCACCAGGAAGCCGTTGAAGGCCCCGGCCACCACGGCCCGGGCATCGGCCGCGTCCAACTCCTCGGTGATCCGCCGGGCGTCCTCTACCCGACCGGCATCCGTGATGCCCCACCCACCGAACGGGCCGGCCAGGTGCGTCACCAGTCCGGCCACGGCGAGGTCGATCAGCTCCGACTCGACATCGGACTCCGGGAGTCCGGTGGCCGCAGCGACCCCGGAGAGGCCTGAGAAGCCGATGCAGCGAAGGGCGTGAAGCACCAGCAGGTCGGAGCCGGTGGCATGTGGCGAGACGGACTGGGTCATTTCGCGGCCTCACGTGGTGTGGTGTGGTGGGCATCGGCGCTGGCTGCGGCGTGCGCGGCGCCCCGTCCGTCGGCACGGGCGACGAGTTGGCTGCTGCTGACGCGAACGGCGTACTCGGTGGCGTCGTCAGCGTGCGGTGCGCCAACCGCCGCAGCGACCAGGGCACGGTCGTCCAGGACGAGTTGGAGGCGCGGCCAGGCGTCCGGGGCGAATGCGTGCCGCAGGCAGTGGGTGAAATCGCTGATCCTGAGCCGCACCAGGCGTCCGGTCTCGGCGGGGTCGCCGGTCACCACGGCGATGGTGACCTGGTCGCCCGGGCGGGCGGCGCGGACGAGTTCCTCGGCCGCGGCCAACCGGCTGGTGCCGAGTACGGCGATCACACCGTCGTCGGCGAATCCGGCCGGCCGGCCGCTGAGCAGATCGGGCAATTGGGCCGGCGGCGTCCACGGATCGCGGCAGGCTCGCGCCGGCCTCACATGGGGCAGGTGCGGCGGGGCCCAGGCGTCGGCGAGCCGGAGCTCGCCCAGATGCTCGCAGGCATCCGCCACGTCGAACGGATCGCCGAGTCCTAGTGCTGGTTCGACCAGTGCACCAGGCCCGTTCAGCAACCTCAGGACCAGCTCGGCCCGGCGGACCTGACGTGCCGTCACATCACCTTCTGATGCCCGCGACTCCAGTGCAAGGGCGAGTAGCAGCGCCTCCAGGCGGGAGACCTGCGCGAGCGCGCCACGGCCCGGCTCATCGTCGAACACGGCGGCCAGTGCGGATAGTTGCACCTGGTGGGCCATGGGATCGGCGGCGGCCAGGGGGAGCCGGTGCAGCCAGGTGCGGGCGAATCCGCCCAGCGCCGCGGCAATCGACGGCGGCGAGGTCGTCGGGACCTGGCTCGGGCTGCGCTCGACCGCGTCGATCAGGACCGCCAGATAGAGCGCGCGCTTGCTCGGGAAGTTGGAGTACACCGCGCCACGGGTCAAGTCGGCGCGCTCGGCGATCCGGTCGACCTTCGCCTCGGCATACCCGTGCTCGGTGAACTCCGCCTTCGCCGCGGCCAGCACGGCCACCCGAGTGCGCTCCTGCTGCTGAGTTCGAGTCAATCGGACCATGTGCGACTCCCTCCCTCGCTTGAGCTAGAAGATACACGGAACATCCGGATGACGTGGCCATCCGAGTTTCCTGGGTGCGGCGCTGCCGTCGGATCGCATCGCAGCGAGGCCAGCTGCGCGGGCCGTCCGATCCTGCGGCACCATGTCCCGCCACGTCGGCTGATTGACGGATCGTCAGATCGCGGCCCGGCGGCCGCTGACGTGCACGGACTTGACTCCGCCGCTGATCAGCCCGCATAGTGCCGCCATGGCTGGTTTTCTGGTTTCCCGCAGGCATGTCGACCTGCGCCGCGTGACGGCGATGAGCTGTCGCGCCAACCGCTGACCCCATTTCGCAGCCGTCCTCGGACGTCGGCTGTCGGCTTTTCGCCCTTTCCGGCCCGTTTCCGGCCCGCTGCATCAGCAGCCTTCTCCAACAGCCTTCCTTGGCAAGCTTCTTTAACAACCGCGTTGCCGCGTACGGTCGTTCACCCGTGCCAGCGTCCCGTGGGCCACCGGCCCCGGGCTGCCTGAGCGCGTGGTGCTGCCGTGTGCAGCCGCCTTCCTCCAGGAGCACCCGTGCGCTCGCGCCCGCTCGTCAGCACCCTCAGCATTCTCACCGCCGTCGCCGCCGCGGTGTCGCTCGCCGCCTGTGGCAACGGCTCGTCGGGCAGTTCGGCCGGCAACCCCTACCAGCTGGTGGAGCCGGGGACGATACACGTCGGCACGCTCTCCGACGCGCCCCCGAACGTCTACCTCAAGGACGGCAAGTTCACCGGATTCGACAACGACCTGTTCACCGCCGTCGCCGCCAAGGCGGGCCTCAAGGTGCAGTTCGCCGCCACCGACTTCTCCGCGTTGCTCTCCCAGGTGGCCAACCACAAGTTCGACGTGGGCAGTTCGTCCATCACCGTCACCGACGCCCGGAAGAAGACGGTCGACTTCACCAACGGCTACGACTTCGGCTACTTCGGTCTCGACGTGCCGACCGGCTCCTCGGTCAGCAGCTTCGACCAGCTCTCGGGCAAGCGCGTGGTGGTCGTGCAGGGCACGGTGCAGGACGACTACGCGACCAAGAACAACCTCAACCCGGTGCGGGTGCCCGACTACAACAGTGCGCTCAACCAGCTGAAGTCCGGTGCCGCGCAGGCCTGGATCGCGCCCGCCGAGATCGGCGAGAAGAGCGCGGCGGACAGCGGCGGCAAGGTGGTGCTGGCGCAGAAGCGGCTCAGCCCGGCGCCGACCGCGTTCGCGGTGGCGCATGACCGGCCCAAGCTCCTTGAAGCGCTGAACAAGGGCCTGGACGAGGTGATCAAGGACGGCACCTGGACCAAGCTGCAGGAGCAGTACTACCCGGGGCGGCCAGTGCCGGCCGACTTCAAGCCCGGCAGCGGGTCGGTGGCCTTCCCGCCGGTGACCGGGGCGAGCGCCCCCGCGACGCCCTGATCAAGCGCTGACCCGACAACTCCCGTTCCTGCGACCGACAGGAGGACGACGTGGACCAGTTGAGCACGCTGGTGGAAACGTTCTTCGACTGGGGATCGATGCGTTCCGCGATCTCCGATCTGCTCACGACCGGCGTGCCCAACACGCTGATCCTCGCCGCCTCCTCGGCGGCCGCCGGCACCCTGCTGGGGCTGCCGCTGGCGGTCGCCGGGACGGCGCGGACACGATGGCTGCGCTGGCCGGCCAGGCTCTACACCGATGTGTTCCGCGGCATGCCGGCCGCTGTGACGATCCTGCTGATCGGGGTGGGCCTGGCCCCGCAGGCGCTGGCCGTCTGGGGGCCGGACCCGTATCCGCTCGGCATCCTGGCACTCTCGCTGATCGCGGCTGCCTACTTCGGCGAGATCTTCCGCTCCGGCATCCAGAGCGTGGAGGCAGGCCAGTTGGAGGCGGCCCGAGCGCTCGGGTTCTCCTACCCGGCGGCGATGCGACTGGTGATCATCCCGCTGGGTGTCCGCAGGGTGCTGCCGGCCTGGGTCAACCAGCTGATCGCGCTGGTCAAGGACTCCAGCCTGATCTACTTCCTCGGGCTGACGGCAGGCCAGCGCGACCTGTTCCGGATCGGCCAGGACTCCGCCGCCAACACCGGCAACGAGTCCGCGCTGGTCCTGGCCGGGCTGTTCTACCTGCTGCTGACCGTGCCGCTGACGCACCTGGTCAATGTGGTCGACCGGCGGCTGCGGCACGGGCGGCGAGTGGCCGAGGACCCGGCGGCCGAGCTGCCCGGGCTGGTCGGGCCCGTCGATCCGACTGGGCCGGTCGTACCCGCCGATCCGGCCGAGCCGACCGAGCCGGTCGTTCCGAGTGGGCTGGTCGGACCCGCCGGTCCGGCCGAGCCCACTGTCGCCCCCGAGGGAGCCACCCGTGCCTGACCCGCGAGCCACCGACTTCACCCCGGTCAGCCTGACCATCCGCGACCTGCACCTGTCGCTCGGCGGCAATCCGATCCTGCTCGGTGTGGACATCGACGTGCCGAGCGGTGAAACCCTCTGCGTGATCGGCCCGTCCGGGTCCGGCAAGTCCACGCTGCTGCGGGCCGTCAACCGGCTGCTGGAGCCCGATCGCGGCGACATCCTGCTGGACGGCGAGAGCGTGCTGCGCCGCGATCCGGACCAGTTGCGCCGCCAAGTCGGCATGGTGTTCCAGCAGTTCAACCTCTTTCCGCACCTCAGCGTGGAGCGCAACCTGACCCTGCCGCTGCGCAAGCTGCGCGGCTTCTCCCAGGAGGAGGCGGTCGAGACCGCCCGGCGCCAGCTCGACCTGGTCGGTTTGCGCCACAAGGCCGAGGTGCGCCCGGGGAGGCTCTCCGGCGGCCAGCAGCAGCGGGTGGCGATCGCCCGGGCGCTGGTGATGGCGCCCCGGGTGATGCTCTTCGACGAGGCCACTTCGGCGCTCGATCCCGAACTGGTCAAGGGTGTCCTGGGGTTGATGGCGGACCTGGGTCGCCAGGGCATGACCATGGTGGTGGTCACCCATGAGATGGGTTTCGCTCGCGAGGCGGCCGACCGGATCGCCTTCATGGACCGCGGTGTGGTGGTGGAGGCGGGTGCGCCGGAGGCGGTGTTCGGCGACCCGCGCAGCTCGCGGTTGCGGCAGTTCCTGGCGGACGTGCTCTGAGGCCAGTTCGGGGAGAATGGTCCAGACCCTTGACGGGGGCAGCGGGCGGTGCGAACGTACCAGCGAGCCCTCTGCGGGGCGTCCTGAGAAACGCCGTCTCCGCGTTCCCCCACTGCTCTCGCCTGCCCCGGCGCGACACCCTGCCACGCTGCTGATCGGCAGCGCCCCCGCTGGGCGGTAGCCCGGGTGTTGCCGGTCGGCGGACCAACTCGTGGACGTTGGCACTGCTCTGGTGCGCTGCCCAGTGGCGCGCTGGCCGGGCGGTGGGCCTGGTTGTTGCCGGTCAGATGACCAACTCGGCGACGTGGGAGCTGACTTGGCTCAGGTCCGCTGTCCCGCTCGTCAATGCCACATAGCCGTCCGGGCGGACCAGTACCACCGCGTCGCCCGTGACGCCGTAGGCGCGGCGGGCGTGACCGGCGGGGTCGTGAACGGTCTCCTGGCGCAGCAGGGGGAAGCTCGGCAGGCCGGGCAACGGGGGCCGGTCGCCGAAGTGGAGCAGGGTGAAGTGCGGGCCGCGGAAGAGGTCGAAGAGGCGGACCGGCTGCCCGTCGGCGGTGCGGCAGGGGGCGTCCGGGGCGCGGTCGCCGGCCCGGACGCTGGTGGAGCCGTCGAGGTCGCGGCTGAGCGGTCCGCCCCGGTAGGCGATGGACAGGCCGCTGAAGTCGGAGCCCGCCGTGCTGGTCCGGTTGCGGAACTGGTCGGCCAGGGCGTTCGCGCCGCCCTCCCTGAACAGCGCCCGGTGCTGGACCGTGGTGGCGTCGAGCACCGCCCGGGCCACCGGCAGCCGCTCGGCCTGGTAGCTGTCGAGCAGCGCGTCCGGGGCGCCGCGCAGCACGGCCGCCAGCTTCCAGCCCAGATTGTGCGCGTCCTGGATCCCGGTGTTCATGCCTTGGCCGCCGGCCGCGGAGTGGCAGTGCGCGGCATCACCGGCGAGGAACACCCGGCCGCTGCGGTACCGCTCGACCATGCGGACGGTCGGCCGCCAGACAGTCGACCACACCGGGTCGCGCAGCTCGACCCCGGGCAGGCCGGCCCGTTCGGCGAAGAGCCGGCGGAAGACGGGTAGCGTGGGCTCGGGCACCTCGCCGTGCCGGTCCGGTCGCACCGCGGCGTTGATGGCCCAGTTGCCGTCGGACCGGAGGGGGATCAACGCCAGGGCGCCGACACCGAATTCAGCGTCCTCCCAGAGGTGCAGGTAGTCCATGTCCAGCCCGTCTAGGTGCACGGCGGCCATCAGGTACCGTTCCTCGTCCCAGGTCTCGCCGAGGAACGGGATGCCGGTCAGCTTGCGGACGGTGCTGCGGCCACCGTCGCAGCCGATCAGGTAGCGGGCGGTGATCTGCTCGCTGTGCTCGCCGTGTCGGACGGTGGCGGTGACCTGCTCCGCGTCCTGGGTGTAGTCGACCAGTGCGGTGTCCAGCTCCACCTTGACGCCGTAGTCGGCCAGTCGGCCGCGCAGCACGGCCTCGGTGTGGTGCTGGGCGAGCATCATCATGCCCAGGTACGGGCGGTCGGGGGTGGGGGAGTTGGCTGCAGCCGGGTCGGTCTCGCTGACGATCCGGGGACCCTGGTAGCTGCGGATCTTGAGGTTGAGCTCGCCGCGGGCGTAGATCTCGTCGACGATGCCGAGGTCGTCGAAGACCTCCAGGGTGCGCGGGTTGATGCCCCGGGCTCGGAGACTGTGCTCACGGAACCTTGAATCCCGCTCGATCACACGGCAGTTGACACCGCTCCGGGCGAGTGTGACCGCGAGCGCGAGGCCTACCGGGCCGGCGCCGACGATGAGGACCTCGGTCGATCGACTGGTGCGCATGGCTGTACCCCTTTGCGAATAAGATACGGCGCGTTTCCTGTCTTCGACTGTAGACTGACCTTGATAAGAAACGCAACGTATCTACTGAACCTGGTGCGGGATCCATGGCGACCAACACGACTGAGGGCGGCAGGACGTCGCGCCGACGCGGTGACGAGCTGGAGCGGGCGATCCTCGACGCCGTCTGGGCCGAGCTCGCCGAACACGGCTACGACACGCTCACCATGGACGGCGTCGCACTCCGGGCCCGGACCAGCAAGCCGGTGCTGTACCGCCGCTGGTCGAACCGGGCGGAACTGGTCATGGCGGCACTCGACCACAATGCCCCCGACTACCAGGAGCCGCCCGACACCGGCGAGTTGAGATCCGACCTGGAGACCTTCCTGGGCCGGCTGCTGCACCGCTTCGACGACCTGCCGCTGGCAGCCGTCCACGGCCTGATGGTCGACATGCTGCGCGTTCCCGAACTGCGCTCCCGCTTCCGCGCCGGCCTGCTGGCCTTCGGCCCGGTGGACACCCTGGAGGCCATGATGCGCCGCGCCGCGGACCGCGGTGAGGTGAACCCGGCCCGCCTGACCAGGCGCGCCGTCTCCCTGCCGCTGAGCCTGCTCCGCGACGCCTTCCTGGTGAGCGGCGAGGTCCCGGACGATGCGGTGATCGCCGAGATCCTCGACGAGGTGGTCCTGCCGCTGCTCAAGGCGCCGTAGCGGGGCCATTGCTCAAGGCGCTGTAGTGCGACCCCTGGCGTCTCACGTCGTCGTCTCGATCGCCAGCAGCGCCGCGCCGATCGCACCGGCATCGGCCCCGAAGTGTGCCGGCAGCACGGGCACGGCCGGGCGGTCACCGGGGGAGTACAGCTGCCGGGCGAACGAGGCCCGCGCGGGCGCGAGCAGGAGATCTCCTGCGGCGACCGGACCGCCGCCCACGATCAGTACGGCGGGGTCGAAAACATTGGCCAGGGCGGCCAGCCCGGTGCCGGTGAGCGTCCCCACCCGCTCCAGGATGTCCAGGGCCTCGGCATCGCCGCCGCGAGCGGCCTCGGTGACCGCCTCGCCCGCATCCCACGATCCTACGCCCGCGTGCTGCGCGTCCCCGTCGGCATCCCGCGCAGCCCCACCCGCATCCCGCGCAGCCCTACCCGCATCCCCCGCACCCCGCGCACCCGCACCCCCACCCCGCGAGCCGTCGCCGAGCAGGCGGGCCAGCAGCGACGCCGGACGGGCCGCAGCCGCCTGTCGCCCCAGGCGCGCGATGGCGGCGCCGGACGCCGACACACCCCAGCACCCGCGCTTCCCGCATTCGCACGGCGGCCCCAGCGGATCGACCGTCAGATGGCTGGCCTCGGCAGCGAAACCGTGCGCGCCGCGCAGCAGCCGCCCGGCGACGACCACGCCGCACCCCAGACCGGTGCCCAGTGTCACCAGCACCTGGTGCTCGTGGCCCCGCCCCGCGCCGAGCCGGTACTCGGCCCACGCGGCGGCATTGGCGTCGTTGTCCGCCACCACGGGCAGTCCCAGGGCATCCGCGATCATCGCCCGCAGCGGGGCTCGCGCGAAGTCCAGGCCGGGCGCGAATACCAGCGCCCCGGTAGCCGCGTCGACCATCCCCGGCAGCCCGACGCCGACCGCGGTGACCCGCTCGCCGCCCACCTCCGCCACCAACTGGCCGATGACGGCGACCAGTTCGACCGCCGTGCGGCGCGGGGTGGCCCGGCGCGCCCGGGCCGACACCGTGCCGTCAGCCGTCAGCCGCACTGCCGCGATCTTGGTCGCGCCGACATCGACGCCAACCGTCTCAGCCTGGGACGACGGGGTCATGGGATCTCCGGCAGCACCACGCGGGCCTCGCCCCGCACCGCGACGGTACGCACCTCGAAGCCACCCGGGCCACGCTCGGCAGCCAGGTCCTCGCCCCGCTCGCCACCGCCACCACGCGGGCCATCGCCCGGCCCGCGCAGGGCGGACAGGTCGCTCGGACCGCGCAGGGCGGACAGGTCGCACGGCCGGTCCGTGCGGAGCAGATCGCGTCCCACCCGCACCCGGACCGGTACCCCGTCGCCGGTCTGCTCGTTCAGCCCCTTCACGTAGCAGGCCCCGAGCCGTCCGTGCGACACCTGGACGACGGCACACCCGCCGCCGACCAGGTCCGCCGCGACGACGCGCTCCCCGCACACGGTCCGGGCCCGCAGCGGTTCGCCTGTGCGGTTGAAGAGGAAGACGAGCACTTCCTGCGGATCCGCGGTGGTCCTGCGCAGTTCGAGCCACGCCCCCGGCCGGGCACGCGCAGGCACGTCGCAGCTCTCGTTCAGCCACTCCTCGACGGTGGCCCCGATGGACTGCCCGTCGCCGGACACCACCCGCACCCGGCCCGCCATCGCATCAGCGAGCTCGACGCACGGGCGCAAGTCCTCGTCCAGCGTTGGCAGTTCGCCGATCACCAGCAGCGACCCGCCGTGCTCGCCGAACCGTGCGAGCCGCTGCTGCAGGGCCCGCTCCATGAAGCGGCCCGACGCGGCGACCAGTGGACCGGCGGCGGGATCGAGCGCCACGCGGCCGGTCAACTCCGCCAGTTGGAAGGGCAGGTTGCGTCGCAGGCAGTGGGCGACGAACGGCACCAGCGTCCGATCGGCCGATGGAACCCGCCAGTCCCCATGACCGGCACGGGAGTTCATTGCCCAGTCCCAGGCGCCGACCGCCGCGTACGTCGGATGGACACCCCACCGCACGCCGTTCTCCGGGCGGGAGACGGCCAGCTCATGCTGCCGCCCGGCCAGGAAGTGGGTCAGCACCCGCACCGCGGCGAAGGCCGGGCCAGGTGTCGCATCCAGCAGGATCGGGGCGGCATCCCCGTACGGCGGGTCGAACTGCCCGGAATCGCCGGCGGGCTGCGCCACCGCAAGGTGCTCGCCCCAACCCGCGGTCGCGCAGGCCGGATAGACGGCGACGCCGGTCGCCCCGCACGCCACGCCGAGCAGGGTGTGATGAATCGGCACCACCGGGAAGGCGCAGCTCGAATCCGCCCAGCGAAGGCCCCAGTTCTCCTCGATGTTGGGACCTCGCCCGCCCTTTGCCGCCAGGACGTAGTTGACCAGCGCCTCCTCATCGGAGATCACATTGCCGGTCCAGCTCGTATAGGCACGGGGCAGTTCGGTGACCGCGCCGACTCGGTTCCTGACCAGCCAGGCGTCGTACCGGCCGGCTGCCCGGCCGGGGTCGCGGTCGGTTCTGGCCGGCGGCGAGTACGTGGTGAACACGGGGACGTCCGGCCCGATAGCTTCGGCCAGCGCCGCCATCCCGGCGGCGAGCAACTCGGCCGACCAGCGCGCCCAACTGGCCAGCGAGAGCAGACCGTTGGCGGAACAAGGAAACTCCGCCAGGGTGGGCGCGGCCACGCCGGGCGCGAAGCGGGCGAAGGCTTGGGCGCCCGGCTGCGAGTAGTCGAGCGCATCGAGCGGAAGGGCGGTCTCCCCGTAGTGCCCCTCGTTGCCGATCTGGACGGCGACGACCGGACCGCCCGGATGCAGGAACGGCCGCAGGAGCAGGCCGACGGCGCGCAGCCAACCGGTCGCGTCCGCGAGGTACGCCGGGTCGAGAGCCGAGGGCAGTACGAACTGCTGGTAGGGCAGCGGCCGGCCGTCGGCCGACCGGGCGGCGTGCCGCCCCGGATCGAGGGTCGGGCTGATCCGGTCGGGCAGCCCGCCGAAGGGCAGCTCGGCATGGACGAAGGGGCCCGGCTTCAGCACCGCGAGCAGCCCGGTCGCCGCGATCAGCTCCAGGAAGCCGACCAGATCCCGGTTGCCGTCCCCGGCGAAGCACAAGTCGCCGCAGGCGATCTCGTGGTGCCGCCACGGCACGTAGCAGGTCACCACCTCGATGCCGGCTTCCCGCATGCTGTCCAACTTGGCCGCCCAGCGCTCGGGATCGTCCCGGTAGTAGGGGTACTCGCCCGCGATGAGGAACCGGGGGCGCCCGTCCAGCCACAGCGTCCCGTCCACGAAGGACGGCCGCCGCCCGGGACTCATGGCGCAACGCCTTCATCCGCGGTGAGCAGGATCTTCATCGCGCTGTACCCCTCGGGCTCCGAGGCCGGTGTGGCGGCCAGCAGGGTCAGGGCCTCGGCGTACCGTTCGAGCGGCAGCACATGGGTCACCAGCCCTTCCAGCGGCAGTTCGCGCGCGAGCTCCACCGCCAGCTCGAAGTCCGTCGGCCGGTACGGCCCGGCCCCCACCAGGCGGATCCCTCTGGTCACCAGGGCCCGCAGCGGGACGGCGGCGACGGCGGCCTCCCGTTCGCCCATCACCACGACGGTGCCCCCGGCCGTCACCGTGCCCAGGAGGTCACCGGGCAGCGCTCCCGTGGTGTCGATGACCACATCGGGTGCGCCGGCCGCGGCCGCCTCCTCGGTGGCCAGCACCCGCACCGCCCGTGGCAGCAGCCGGCGGGCGATGTCCAGCCGCCCCGGATCACGCTCGGCCAGTGTGACCCTGGCGCCGCGCCAGGCCAGGACCAGCGCGCACAGCGCACCGATCGGACCGGCGCCGACCACGAGCACCCGGTCGTCCCAGCGCGGCCGGGCCGCCGTCAGGTTGTTCAGCACACAGGCGAGCGGCTCCACCAGGGCCCCTCGCCGGTAGGGCACTTCGGCGGGCAGCCGGTGGACGAAGCGCTCGGGCACCACGGCGAAGTCGGCCATCGTGCCGTCCCGGTCGACGCCGACCTCCCGGCCCGTCTTCGCCCCGCAGTGGGCCGGCATGCCCCGGCGGCAGGGGCGGCACCGGTCGCAGTGGTACGTCGGGTTGATCACCACCCGGTCGCCCGGCGCCACCGCGGCGACCGCGGCCCCCACCGAGGCCACCGCGCCGACCGCCTCGTGCCCCAGCACCACGCCCCGCCGCGCGGGGAACTCGCCCAGCAGGATCGCCCGGTCCGTGCCGCAGATGCCGGTGGCCGCCACCTTGACCAGGACGTCGTGGGCATCGAACGACGGCACCGCGCGGTCATGGATCCCCGCCCGGCCCACATCCTCGAACACGACCGCCTTCATTGCTGCCTCCCACCGGATCTCTCACCAACAGTGCCATAAAATGTCTGATATGAGCCGATATTGGCCGCCGGGCGTATGTGACTTGCCGTCGGACTCGCGCCTGCGGATCCTGCTGCTCGGCGCGTCAGGGTTCGTGGGCGGCGGCTTGTGGAGCCATCTGAGGGCCCGTCACGGGGTCGTCGGGACCTTCGCCACCCGGCCGATCCCGGGGCTGGTCCAGCTGGACCTGCGCGACGAGCGCCGGTTGTCGGCGCTCGCGGCCGACGGCTTCGACCTCGTCATCCATGCGGCTGGCCTGGTCCCGCTGGAGGTGGCCGAAGCCGACCCCGAGCTGGCCCACCACCTCAACGTCCGTCCCATCGAAGTCCTCCTGGACGCCGTGCGCGGCTCGGCGGCCAAACTGGTCTTCCTGTCCAGCGACAACGTCTTCGACGGCACCCGTCACCAGTACACCGAGGACGACCACCGCTCCCCGGTCAATGTCTACGGTCGGACCAAGGCGGCGGCCGAGGACCTGCTGCTCGCCGACGGCGGGCACCTGGTCGTGCGGATCCCGCTCGTCTTCGGGCGCGGTCCCTGGGCGAACACCTTCCTGGCCCGCCTCGCGGGGTCGACGACCCTGGCCCGCACGGATCTGGTCTGCGCTCCCGTCTACCTGCCCAGTCTCGGCCCGGCCCTGGCCGAGCTCTGGGGGCGCACGGGCGTCGTGCACTACGGCGGGCGCGACGTGGTGACCCGGTTCGAGCTGATGTCCAAGGTCCAGCAGGCCCTGGAGCTGCCCACCCGGGTAGTGGCCGTCCAAGGCGACGAGGCCCGCGCCGGCTGCCGGCGCCCGCCCCGGCTGGTGCTGCGCAGCACCCGGCACCGCCTGCTGGGCCCCGGCCTGGACACCGCGCTCGCCCACCTGGCGGGCCGGACGCTCGCCTGACACCGGTCAGCCCTGGGGGAGATGGTCGGCCACCAGCGCCAGGTGGCGTTCGGCGTCCAGCTGCCCGGTGCGGCCGAGTTGCGCGGCGAGATCGTTGATCAGCAGCGTGCCGAGCAGATAGTGCCCGAGCGCGAGTTCCGTGGGCGCGGAGTCGTTCCCCCGCCCGTCGGGCTTGGGCTTGCGGTCCGAGAGCCGGCACGGTGCCTCGGCCAGGACATGCAGGTCATGGGTGAGCAACAGCCGCTCCAGCCAGCCCGGATCGTCGCGGAACAACCCGGACAGCCCTTCAGACGACGCCAGCTGGGGCAGGAACCGGTGAATCGCCGCGCGGTAGCCCGGGAACACCGGCTGCCGGAAACCCACTTGGTAGCCGTGCCGCCTCGACCGGCTCACCGAGAAGCCCGTTCGGAGCGCGGGATCCCATACGCTGAGGCTGAAGAGCGTCTTCGCCAGGTCGTAGACCGGATCCCACGGCGCGGTGGAGCCGCGCGGATCGATCAGCCGGAAGTCCTCGACGGTCGCACCGGGGCGGGTGGACAGCAGCACGTTGCGCGTGTTGAAGTCCCCGTGGGCGGGAGCCCCCAGGCGGGCGGGTGCCAGCCGGGCCAGCCGGCCCGCCAGCCGCTCCAGCACCAAGTGCGGGGCCCGGCACGGCATGCCGTTGACGATGAGGCGCTCGGCGGTCATCAGGTCGGCGGGCAGCGCTCGGTGCAGCACGGGCAGCCGCCGCAGGAACCGGCCCACGACGACCTCCGCGACATGGCCGGCCGGGGTGGGGTGCGACCGCGCGGCGTACCCGTCCAGGACCAGCGCCTGGACGACTGCCGTGTACCGGCGGAAGAACTCCCGCGTCCCCTGGGCGGATTCCCGCAGCGGAGCCGCCAGGTCCGCCGATTCGTAGAAGGGCGTCGTACAGGCCGACCAGCCGTCGCCGTCGAGGAAGTGCCCGATCGGCAGATAGTGTGCCGCCAACCGTGGTGCCAGAGTGCGCAGTTGGTCGATCTGCCGGAGCTTGTGGCGGAACGACGCCAGGTCGTGGCCGTCCACGGCGCCCGGTGCGGGTACCAGGATCTTGACCGCCAGGTCTTCCCCGGTCGCGGCGGTGGCCCGGTAGACCCGGGCCGGGGATCCGCCGTCCAGGATCTCGTACTCGACCGCGAGGCCGAGGGTGCCGGCGACGGCCGACAGGGCGGCCTCGTCGGTCCACCCGCCGGGCGGGCGGGTGGCCGTGACCGTGAGGTGCCGGCGATCGGTCACCACGGGTGCCTCCTACCAGCGGATCGAGTCGATCAGCGCCGCGTGCAACTGCGGTGTGCAGGCGGCGACGCAGGAGCGCTGGTTCAGCGGGCCGATGTCCAGCAGCAGGGTGTCGTGCAGCGGCTTGCCGTAGGCGTCGGTGATGGTGACCCCGGCCCGCTCCGCGAGGAGGACCGAGGCCGCGATGTCATACGGGAACAGGTGCAGGATGCTCCCGTGGCCGACGCGGCGGAAGTCCGGTTCGGTGGCGGGGCGATCGCGAAGCAGCCGGTTGCCGATGTCGACGTAGGCGTCCATCTGTCCGGTGATGATCCGTGAGATGGAGAAGGAGGCGCTGTTGAAGACGTACACGCCACCGGTGTTGGCCGAGGCGTCGATCAGGTGGCCGTAGGCCCCGATCATCAACTCAGCGGGGTGGCCGTTGAATTCGAGCGACCAGAACATCCGGTCGGGATCGACGGTGGCGGACAGGCGGGGCACCGGCGCCGGAAAGCCGCCGGATTCGATCCCGTCCCCGTCGACGTCGGCATAGAGCCAGTTGCCGGACTTGATCTCCTGGAGCATCGCGTACCGGATGTCCCCGATGGTGGGAGCCTCGCCGAAGGGCGCCGCGGCGATGGAGACGCAGGCCATCTCCAGGTCGGCGGCGGCGCCTCGGGTCCCGTCGATCGGGTCGATGACCAGCACGTACTCGGGGTTCCGGCCGATCGTGCGCAGCCCCTCGCTCTCGGTGTAGACGGCGATGGGCTCGCTCCGTTCCGTCAGGAAGTCCCAGGCGGCCCGTTCGGCGAGCAGGTCGACGGGGAACTCGGCGTCCCCGCCCTTCGCGGTGCCCTGCACATAGCGGCTGCCGACCTCGTGGAGGCCGGTGCGGACGGCCGTCCGGATCTGCCGGGACAGCTCCTGGACCAGGCCCTTCATGAGACCGAGAGGAAGAGTCGCTCCAACAGGTCGCACATCTCGTCCGCCTCCTGACGGGTGATGACCAGTGCCGGTCGCACCTTCAGCACATTGCCGTGCCCGTACAGCGAGGTCCGCAGCAACAACCCTTGCTCCAGGCCGAGTTCGGCCAGCTGGTTGGTGAGCCGGGGGTCGGGACGGCCGGCACCGTCCACGATGTCGATGCCGATCATCAGCCCGACGCCGCGCACCTCCCGCACGAACGACACCTTCGAGGCCAGATCGCGCAACCGGTCCAGCACGTACGCGCCGACGGTCCGCACGTTCTCCAGGAAGCCCGGACGGCCGATGACCTCAAGGGTCTTCAGGGCGGCCGCGGCGGCCAGCACATTGCCGCCGAAGGTCGAGTTGATGTGGTGCCCCTCCACACCGGCCAACCGCTCCTCGGTCAGGATGCCGGCGATGGGCATCCCGGCGCCGCCGAGGCCCTTGCCGAAGGTCAGCATGTGCGGGGCGACACCGAAGTGGTCGGCGGCGAACATCCGGCCGGTGCGCCCGAAACCGGTCTGGATCTCGTCGAAGACCAGCACGATCCCGCGCTCCTCGCACAGCTTCTTGAGCGCCTGCAGATAGCCGTCGGGCGGAACGACGTTGCCGCCGTTGCCGCTGATCGGCTCCAGCACCAGGCAGGCCACCCGGCCGGTGCTCGCGTAGTCGATGAAGTCGTTGATCCGCTCGACGCACAGCAGGCCGCAGGTGTCCCGCTCCTGCCGGTAGAAGCAGCGCAGGCAGTGCGGATCGGGGACGTGCACCACGCCGGGCAGGTGCGAGGGGAAGGGAGCCCGCCGGAACGCGGCGCCGGAGGCACCGATCATGCCGAGGGTCTGGCCGAGGTGGCCGCGGAAGAGCGTGATCACATCGGACTTCCCGGTGTGCACCTGGGCGATCTTGACGGCGCTCTCGTTGGCGTCGGAGCCGCTCGCCGACTTCAGGTGCACCCGGGTGAGGTTCGGGGGTGAGACCTCGGCCAGCTTCGACACCAGCGCGTTCAGCGGCTCGGTCTGGAACTTGGAGGTGACGTGGATCAGCCGGCCGGCCTGTTCGCGGACCGTCTCCACGATCTCGGGGTGGGCATATCCCAGGCTCAGATTGAACGTCCCCGAGGAGCAGTCGAAATAGCGCCGACCGTCCTCGGAATAGAGGTGGACACCCTCGCCCTTGACCACTCGGAGTTTGTCCGGGAGGTAGTAGTAGTGCTGGAGCGCACCCGCGACGTCCTGCTCGGACACCGGATCCGGTTTCGCACTGACGGCCTGATTCATCGGTTTCCCTCTTCGCGTCTTCCTGCTGAGAACTCCGGGCAGATCGATCTGCTCGAATGATTCGAACCGCAGATCCGCCTCATCGAGATCGAGCGAGGCGGTCATCGAGTTCGGTATGACGACGCACCGGATTCCGGCCCGCTTCGCAGCGCGGACGCCGCTGGGCGAATCCTCGAACGCCACCGCCCGCTCGGCGGGGACCCCCAGCGAGGCGAGCGCCGCGACATACAGGTTCGGCTCGGGCTTCGCGCCACTGCGGTCCCCGTCGGCGCACTGCACCGTGCGCCAGCCATCGGCGATGCCGCACTGCCGCGTGTACCGGGCGATCCACTCCCTGGTCGAGTTGCTGACGATGCCACGGGAGATCCCCAGCGCGTCCACCGCCCGCAGGATCCGATGCACCCCGGGGCGGCTGGACAGCCCGCCGAGCAGTTCCCGCTGCCGGCGCCGGACCCGCTCCTGCGCCTCCCGGCGATCCACCGGACGCCCGGTGAGCCGTTCGAGGTGCGTCCACAGGTCGAAGCCGATGGTGCCGACGACGGACGACCACACCTCCCTCGGAAGCGGGTGGCCGAATTCCAGGAAGATCTCCGCATGGGCACGGAATATCTCGGACTCCGGATCCCACAGGGTTCCGTCGAAATCGAAGAGGACCGCATCCACGTCCTTCACGCACACCTCCGTCCTCACACGTACCTCCGTCGAGCGGCAGGGTGGCCGCACGGCCGCTGGTTCGTGCACGGATCCGAAATGCCCAGGGGCCCATCATCACGGAGCCTGCCCGGGGCCGCCATTCACGGTTGGTCAACATGCCCTCGATCGGCGTAGGAGGCAGTGCGGGTCCGGGCATGCGGTGGTGTTCTGGAAGCGATGATCGTCTGCTGCCGTGATCGTCTGGTAGCGGTGATCGTCTTGGAGTCGGTGCCGGCGACGGACCGGCGCGAGAGTCGAGGAGCGATGGACGAAGACCTCCGCCTCGCCGGTGCGACGACTCCCTGCGGCCGGCCACGGGTGGCCGTGGTGGGACACGTCGAATGGACGACGATCGCCGGTCTCGACCAACTGCCCACCGCCGGCGAGGTGATCCACGCGGAACCGCTCTGGCGAGGCCCTGCGGGCGGCGGCGCGGTCGCGGCCGTCCGGCTCGCCGAACTGGCCGGCGACTGCACCTTCTTCACCGCCCTCGGCGACGACCGAGCCGGGCACCGCTCGCGAACCGAGCTCGAACGCCGAGGTGTGCGGGTGCTCACCGCCTCCCGGGCCGACCCGACCCGTGAGGCGGTGAGCCTGGTCGACCGCTCCGGGGAGCGCACCACCATCACCCTGGGGAGGCGGCTGCAACCCGCTGCGGCGGATCCTCTCGACTGGGATCAACTGGCCTCCTACGACGCGGTGTTCTTCACCGCCGGGGACGCCGCCCTGCTGCGCCGGGCCCGGCGGGCCAGGGTGCTGGTGGTGACGGCGCGTGAGTTCGGCACCGTGCTGGAGTCCGGTGTCAGGGTCGACGCGCTCGTGGGCAGCGGCTGCGACCCGGCCGAGAGCTGCGACCTGGCATTGCTGCGAACGCTGCCCGACCTGGTGGTCAGCACCGAAGGCCGCCGCGGTGGCGTGTTCACCCGCTGCGGCCAGGCCCCGCGCCGCTACCGGCCCGCCCGGGCGCCGGGGCCCCTGGTGGACACCTACGGGGTCGGGGACAACTTCGCGGCCGTCCTCGCCTATGCGCTCGCCGCCGGGGCGACCACGGCCGACGCGCTGGCCCTCGCCGCCCGGCACGGCGCGGCCTGCACCGCGCGGCGGGGTCCGTTCACGGTCGAGCCGGCGCCGCGCCGACGGGCGGCCCGGGTGTGAAGCGGCACCTGGTGCTGTGGGACATCGACGGCACGCTGATCGACGACGGCGGCCTCTGCCAGGTGATCTACCCGCGTGCCTTCGAACGGCTCACCGGCCGGCCCGCCCGCCACCCGGTCGCCATCGCGGGCCGCACCGAACTGGACATCATGGCCGAGCTGTTCGCCCGGCACGGCGTCAGCCCGGTCGCGCAGAGCCTGGTCACCGCCGAGCTGAACGCCCAACTGCGGCGGCTGGACGATGAGTTCCGAACCGCAGGACGGGTCCTGCCCGGTGCCGTCGAGGCGCTGCGGGCGATGGGGGAGCAGCGGGAGGTGGCGCAGTCCGTCCTCACCGGGAACCTGAGGGCCAACGCCCTCCTGAAGCTGCTGCTGTTCGGGCTGGCGGAGTTCATGGATCTCGGCGTCGGCGGCTACGGCGACGACGGACACGAACGGGCAGCCCTCGTCCCGGTGGCCCGGCGACGCGCCGCGGCCGCGTACGGGCACGACTTCGACGCCGACAGCACCGTCCTGATCGGCGACACCCCGCGCGACGTGCGGGCGGCACGCATCGGCGGGGCCCGGGTGATCGCCGTCGCCTCGGGTGCGAGCAGCGCGGCCATGCTGACGGACGCGGGGGCCGATGCGGTGCTGGCCGATCTGCGCGACACCGCCGCGGTGCTCCGCACCGTCCAGGCGCTGCGCCCGGCCGCGTGGAGCACCGGATGAACGACCAGGTCCATCCGGTGAGCCTGGTCTCGGTCGTCATGCCCGCGCGCAACGCAGAGGCGACGATCGCCACGCAGCTGGCGGCCCTGGGCTGCCAAACCTACCCGGGCCCTTGGGAAGTCATCGCCGTCGAGAACGGATCGAGCGACGGCACCCGCGCGCTGCTGCGGTCCTGGCAGCAGCGGATGCCGCAGCTGAGGGTGGTCGACGCCGCCGACGGCTGCGGTGTCAACCGCGCGCGCAACATCGGCTGCCACCACGCGCGCGGCGAATTCGTGCTCTGCTGCGACGCGGACGACGTGGTGGCCCCCGGCTGGATGGCGGGTCTGGTCGACGTCCTGGGCACCAGCCCCGCCGTCGGGGGCGCGCTCGAACGCCGCAAACTCAACGCCCGGGTGGCCCTCGCCGCGCGCCCGCCGAAGGAGTCCGACGCGCTACTCGACACCTTCGCCTTCCTGCCCTACCCGGCGGGTGCCAACTGCGGCTTCCACAAGGAGCTCTGGCGCCGCCTGGGCGGCTTCGACGAGAGCTACCGCTACGGCAGCGACGATGTCGAGTTCTTCTGGCGCGCCCAACTGGCCGGCCACCGGTTGGCTTTCGCGCCCGGCGCCGTCGTGCACTACCGGCTCCGTGCCGAACCACGGGCGATCGCGGGTCAGTTGTACCGCTACGGCCGCTCGCACCCCCAGCTCTACCGGGACTTCGCCGACCACGGCATGCCCCCCTCCCGGCTGCCCGACGCCGCCGCGGCCTGGTGGCGCCTCCTGACCCGCCTGCCCGACCTGGTCGGCCCCGCCGACCACCGCGCCGCCCTGCTGGCCCAACTCGCCCTGCGCACGGGCCGGATCGTGGGCAGCGCCAGATACCGGCGGTGCTACCTGTAGCGCTGCCTGCCGCTCAGAGTCACTGAACTGTTCAGGCGACGATCCGAGCGTCGGGGCTCATGCCCATCTCGGCTCGGATCGTGCGCACTTGCTCGAACTGAGCCGCGGCGAACTCCGGATCGGTGGCCCGGTGCAACTCGGCCAGCTCGCTGCGGGTGATCTCCTCATCACGCCGGACCCCGTAGCGGATGGCCAGCGCCAGCGCGGTGCGCAGGATCTCGTCGGCTTCGCTGTCGTCCCCGGACCGGCGGAGCGCCACCGCGTACCGGTTGAGAACGGTGGTCCTGGTCTCCGGATGCTCGGCGACGGGCGCCAAGTCCAGGGCGGCGAGGAAGACGGCGCGGTCCTCAGCCATGCCGTGGTCGCCCGGCCGGTACAGCGCCCAACCGCTCAGGCCCAGTGCTTCGACGACTCTGTCGCCGTGGCGGTGCGCGGTGTCGGCGGAGACGCGAAAGGCGGTCGCCGCCTCGGCGAAGCGCCCCACGCCCGCCAGGGCTCTGCCCAGGTGGGAGCGGGCGCGGGCGTCGTGGCCCACGATGCCACGGGCCACGACGATGTCCAGGATCTCTTCCAACGTGGGCAGCGCCTCAGCGTAGCGACCGAGATCCAGCAGGCTGTTGCCGATGTTCCCGAGGGGCTTGTAGAGCTCGTCGGTGCGGCCGGAGGCGCGATAGAGCTCCACGGACCGCCGGTAGTGCTCAACGGCTTCGCGCAGGTTGCCCAGCGAGTTGTACGCGTTGCCGACCAGATTCTCCACGGCGGCCTCGGCGTCGACGTCGCCCAGCTCGTGGAAGAGCGTCCGCGCCACCGTCAGCTCCTCGATGGCGCTGCCGCGGCCGGTGCGCCAACTCGCGGTTCCGATGCACTTGGCAACGTGTGCGCGAGCGCGCGTGTCCTGGAGCGCGTGGGCCGCGGCGTCCGCGAGCCGGTTCGCCGCATCCCAGTCGTCCATGTATCCCCGGGTGCAGAGGAACCACCACAGCGCCTGGGGGAGTCGCCAAGCGTGCTGCGTGCGGCCGGTCCGGGCGGCCAGTTCGATCGCCGCGCACAGACCGGGCCGTTCGTCCTCCAGCCACGCCATCGCCTCGGCGAAACCGGCCAACGGTGGACCGGATCGCGGCGGACACGCCACCGGCGGGTGGGTGACCGCGGTTCCGGGCGCGAGGCATTCCGCCGCACGGATGGCCTGATGCAGGTAGTAGTCCAAGCCGCGCTCCACAGCTCGGTCGTGCTCGTCGGCACGGCCGACCGCGACCGCCCGGGAGTGGGCGGCCACCAGGTCGTGCATGCGATAGCGGCCGGGCAGATGCTGCTGCACCAGGTGGACGTCGACAAGGTCCTCGATCAGCGCCTCCGCCTCGGACGCCGCCAGATCCGCGACCGCGGCGGCGCCGAAGACGTCGAAGTCGGGCCCTGGAACGGCGGCCAGCGCCCGGAACAGGCTTTGCGTGTCGACGGCGAGGTGACGGTAGGACAGGTTCACAGTGTGGTGGACGGCATCGCTGCCGAGCTTCTGCAGTCCACCATCGCGCAGCCTGGAGTCCAGATCGGCCACCGTCCACAACGGCCGGCTCCGCAAGCGCGCGGCGGACAACGCCACCGCCAGCGGCAGACCGCCGCACCTCGCCGCGACCGAGCGCGCCGCCTCCGGCTCGGCGGCGATACGCCCGTCCCCGGCGATCCGCGCCAGCAGCCCGACCGCCTCCGGCGCGCTGAACGGCTCGACCACGTATCGTTCGGCCCCGTCCAGGCGGAGCAGGCAGCGGCGGCTCGTGATCAGCACCCGGCACGCCGGGCCTGCCGGGATCAAGTCCCGCACCTGGTCTTCGTCAGCGGCGTTGTCGAGCAGGATCAGCATTCTGCGGTCGTGCACCCGGTCGCGGAACATGGCCGCGCGCTCGCCCGGATCGGCCGGGATCTGCGTGGCCGGGACCTCCAGGGCCCGCAGGAACGACTCCAGGACCGTCGCCGCGTCGGTCGGCCGGTCCACCGGATCGAAGCCGCGCAGGTTCACGTACAACTGGCCGTCCGGATACCAGCCGTCGCGGACCAAAGCGTGCGCGGCGTGGACGGCCAACTGGGTCTTCCCCACCCCGGCCATGCCCTCGACCACCGCGACGGCCGTCGCCGGCGCACTCGGCGCGACACGCGGTGTCAGCGCCGCCACCAGCTCAGCGAGGAGCCGCTCGTGCCCGACGAAGGTCGACAAGTCGTGCGGCAACTGGCGGAACACGCCGGTCGGTCCGCCGGACTTCGCATCGGCATGCACCCGCACGCACGCGTCGCGCCAGCGGGCCACTTCCGATTCCGCAACGCCCAGACACCGGACGATCGCGACGACCAGATCGAGGTCGAGCCGGCGGCGTCCGACCTTGAACAGGTCACTGACCGTCGAGTACGCCACCACGCGCGGCGGCCGCATGAGCGGGCCGACGCGCTTGGCGATGGTCCGGTAGGAAGGGCGGCCGGCGTTGATCCGCGCCTCGTCCAGCAGCCGCACGAACTCCGACACATCCCGAGCCCGTGAGGGATCGGGCATGGCGAACTGGCTCACGTCAGACCCCCGTCATCCCGTGCAGTCGCCGCTCACCCTAGCCGGGGGTGACCGGACTTGTCCGGGAAACGGGCTTCCAGCCGTGCTGACAGGCAGAGTTGGCCAGTTGGCGACTAACACGGCCAGAGCGTCGGTCTTCGTCGGGCGAACCTGCAGAGGCTGGACAGGAGGTCAGGCCGATCGCGTCTGCGCCCAGTTGTAGAGCTGGTGGGCGCTGTCACCCAGGCGGGTGGCGTAGAGCGTGTTGGCCTGCCCGCCCGCGAGGTCGTCGCTGGTGGTGGTGACGCCGACGACGGTGCCGACACCGGTCCGGGTATCGAACTGCGCGAGGTGGGGACCGCCGCTCGCCCCGTGTGACATGTCGCAGGGCTCACCCCACAGGAGGGGGGCTTTGGGGCCGGGCTGGGCCGGTCCGGCGCAATGGATCATGCGTGATCCGTTGTACTTGGCGCTGGGGTCGTTGAGTTGGTCCTTCGGGTAGCCGAAGGTGTGGATGAACTCGTCCTTGACAGGCTTGGTGAACGCGATCCGCTGGCTTCCCGTGACATCCGCGATCCGTCGTCCCTGGGCTGAACGGTTCGCTACCAGGATTCCCGTGTCGTAGCCGGCGACAGCGACATCGCTCGAGGTCGTCTTGCCCGGATCGGCGTCCCAACGGGAGGAGGTGGCCACGTTCTTGATGCTGAAGCCGCCGAGCGGTTTCGTTCCGTTGCGGTAGCCGGGCACGAAATAGAGGTTGTGGCTCCACGTCTTGTCGCTGGCGGGAGCCCCGACGCCCCGCAGACAGTGCGCTGCCGTGATGATGGTGCTGCGGTTCGCGCTGTTGACGACCGTTGCGGTGCAACTGCCGTCGTAGCCGTCGGAGAAGGTGAAGAAGAGACGGCCGACGCTCTCGTTCACCGCGCCGCCGTGCGTCCAAACGGCCCCAGGATCCAGCGTGTTCGGGGGAAGCGGACGCGGATCGTCAGGCGTGTTGTCGTCCGCGGGCACGGGGGTGGCCTCGGGGACCAGGGCACCCGCCAGCTTCATCCGCGTGGGGGTCCAGTAGGCATCGATCCGGCTGCGCTCCTGTTCGGTCGTGGCACCGGAATGCGTGGTGATGGACTCCGGTTCCGCGGCGAAGGCCGCGGTCGGCAGCAGCACTGCCGCCGTGGTCGCACTCAGCAGGAGGACTCCCGCGGCGGCGAGGTTGCGCGGGAACGTTCGGTGTCCGGCTGACATCGTTGCCATTCTTGGTTGGGTCCAGTTCTTTTCGAGGGATGGTCGCGATCAAGCGGTGGGTGAGGCCGAGGAGTTACGCACCGCTCAGCCGACGCTCCAGGCGCTTTCGGCGGCCTTGTACAGCGGCTTGGTGATCGCGGAGGTGAACTGCGGGCCGACCAGGTGCCGGGCGCAGGAGGTGGTGCCGGCGTTGCAGACCTGGCCCGAGGAGTCGAAGAAGGCGCCCTGGGTGTTGTCGCCCACGACGGTGCCGATCCCGGAGGACGGGTCGAAGTCGGCGACGCGGGGACCGCCGCTGGAGCCGCCGCCCATCACACAGGGGGCGCCCCACTCGCCCCGGGGCTCAGGGTGGTCCTTGGTGCCCGGGTACTCACGGGTCTGTCCCACGCAGTAGGCGAGCTCGGCCCCGGTGAACTCGGGCAGGCCCGCGCGCGAGGGATCGCCCGAGGCCTCACGCGGATAGCCGAACTCGTGGACCGACGCGCTGCCCGGCCGGTCGAAGCCGATGCGCTGGGCGGCGCCGACGGCGTCCTGCACGCGCTTGCCTGCGGCATTGCTGTTCAGGACCAGGAACGCCTGGTCGTATGCGTCGAACTTCAGCGCGTCCTGCTGGTCGTTGAGGAGCCAGGTGGCATCGGCGACCCCGGCGCGTGCGACGAACTTGCCGTACGGCGCGAAGCCGTCGTGGTAGCCCGGGACGAACATCTCGTTCGACAGCCACTCATCGTTGTCACCAAGGAGGTCGGTGCTGTTGACGCAGTGTGCCGCCGTGACGATGGTGCTGTGGTTGGCGCTGTTCACGACGGTCGCGGTGCAGCTTTCGTCCTCGCCGTGGTTGGTGAAGAAGAGCCTGCCCACCGTCCTGCTCAGGGTGGCGGCACCAGTCCACGAGGCGCCGTCGGGGCCGCTCTTGGGCGGGTTGCCGGACGACGGCTGGGTCAGGGCGGCTATTCGCGCCGGCGTCCAGTAATCCAGAACGGCCTGCTGCTGCGCGGCCGTGACCGCCTCCGGATGGACGGCCACCTGGTGTGCGGCGGGGCCGTCCATCGGTGCGGCTCCTGCGGGTGCAGCCAGCGCGAGGCCAGCGGCCAACACGACTGCGGTCAGGGCGACTTGGGTGCTCGCTCGGCTGTGGGTCCGGTTGCGGTGAACGCGAGTTGGGTCATAGGTAGGTGGCATGTGCGGCACTGTAGTGACGGGGTGTCAGAATCCCGTTCGCAGAGCGTTTCGCCCTTTCATCGATAGCAGCAGATTGCTGTAAAGGGCGTTTCATTCTTGTATCGATGATCGCGGGCGGCGACCGGCTGACCGAGCAACCCGTCGAATCCGATTGCCGGCTGTGAAGGTCCGAGGGAGGGGTTGGGTGTGGAACTGACGACACGCGGGAAGCGATGGCTGGTCGTAGTGGGCGTGGGCGTGGGCGTGGGCGTGGGCGTGGGCGTGGGCGTGGGCCTGGTCGGGCTCGGGGCGGCGGCCTGACACGCATCGGGCGACGACTACCCGCTGCCGGCTGGCGTCGCCGCCCGTGCCTCAACCCTGATGAAGCAGCGTCACGCCCGTCTCTGCCAGCCGAAGCCTTCTGCCGGTGGTGTGGCCGGAGTCACTTGCCCCATTGACCACTCTGAGCTGCCATTATTTGGATAATGGGCGCATCCGGCGCGCGTCGTCCGGGCCTGGTCGGCGTCGCTTTCCGGCAGCGGCAGCGGCAGCGGCACCGGCAGCCGACGCCGAGGGGCGGAGCCGCCAGCCGGAGTGGGCTGAGCCCGGCATCGGCCGGAGAGTGCGGGCAGGAAAGGCGCGTGAGTGGCGGGGTCAGGCGGATCGCTGTCCCGTTGCGGTCTGCGCGGCCGAGAGGCGGAACTCGAAGAGTTGCAGGCACTGATCGCCTTGGTGGCTCGCACGGGAAGCGGGGGATTGGCCCTGCTCCGGGGGGAACCGGGTATCGGCAAGACCACGCTGCTCGCCGAGGCCGTCACCAGGGCCAGGGCAGCGGGATTCTCAGTCGGTCTCGGTAAGGCCGATGAGCTGCACCGCATCGTGCCGCTCTCGTCGTTGGCGGCCTGCATCCTGCACGGCGCTGAGCCGTTGCTCTCCGGCGATGCCTTTGCCGATCTCGCGCGGAGTCACGATCAGCGGATCTGGCTGGTGGAGCGCATTGCGGAGGCGATCGAAGCCAGAGCCGGCAGCGTGCCGGTGCTGATCGCGCTGGATGACGTGCAATGGGCCGACCCGCTCAGCCGATTTGCCTTGAAGCAGCTTCCGACCCGCCTGTGGACCTCGCCGGTTCTGTGGATCCTGGCCGGGCGGCCGGAGCCCGCTGGTCCAGCAGAAGAGGTCGTCGCGGCCGCGAGGGACACACTCCCGACGGTTACTGTGCCTCTGGGGCCGCTGTCCGGCGCGGCTATCGGCCAACTGGCCAGCGACACAATGGGTGCAGCCGTCGACGAGCGGGTACGGGAGTTGCTCGACGGAGCCGGCGGGAATCCGTTTCTGGCGGTCGAGATGCTCGCTGGACTGCGGACCGCCGATGATTCGGGTGAACTGGTGCCCTCACGGCTCGTGGTGGGTGTGCGAGGCAGACTCAGCTCCCTGCAGCCAGGCACACTGCGCCTGCTTCAGATGGGAGCGGTGTTGGGACGCAGGTTCGGCTTCCACGACGCCACCGCGCTCTGCGGCCAACCGCCCACCACGTTGATTGCGGAGCTGGAGGAGGCGGTGCGCGCCGGACTCCTGGACGATGACGGCGATCAGCTGGTCTTCCGGCATGATCTGGTGCGCCAGGCAGTCTATGTCGACATCCCGCCGTCAGCCCGGAAGGCACTGCACCGAGAGGCTGCCAACCACCTGGTCTCAGCGGGCCGCCAGCCGATCGACGCGGTGCCGCACATCCTTCGGGGTGCCCTGCCCGGGGATGAGGAAGCCGTGGCGCTGCTGCGGCGAGCCGCTGACGACGTGCTGCCGGTCGCGCCGGGTCTCGCGGCCGACCTGATGGTGCACGCCCTGGAACTGGTGCCGTCAGTGCGGCCGTTGAGGTTCGTCGTGGGTGAGCAGGCGATCGTCTGCTTGACCCGGGCAGGCCGGAATCGAGAGGCGCTGTCGACCGGCGACCGGTTGCTGGACTGCCGACCGCCGTTGGAGGCATTCAGCCGGCTGCAGGCTGCCCTCGGCGGGACGCTGTGGAACATGGATCTCGCCGGTGAGTTGCGCCGCCGGGCCGAAGCAGCCCTTGCGATCGGGGGCGCCGCTCCGCAGGTCGGGGCGAGGCTGGCGGCCCTGCGTGCGCTGGCGCTGTCCCGCGAGGAGGATCTCGTCGCGGCGCGTGAGGTCGGTGAGAGCGCGCTGCGTGCCGCCACCGTGAGCGGGGACCGGGAGGCGCACGTCCTGGCCCTGTGCGGGCTCGGCGAGATCGCGCTCAACGCGGGTGAGAACGCCGTCGCGCTCCAGCAGTTCGCCGCGCTCAGCGCCGTCGACTCCGCTTTCCTGCCCGAAGAGATCGTCGCCCACCAGCACGTGGACGACTTCGAGTCCAGCGAACGACTGCTCCTGCGGGCAGCGGACCAGGCCGGGTCGCCCCGTCAGGCAATGCTGCTGTGGGGACAGGGCCAGCACCATCTGGCGCTCGGCAAACTCGCCGACGCCGACGCCGACTTCGTGACGATGGAGCGCCTGGAAGACGACGTCCAGGTGCCCGTCCAGCAGGTGAACTCGCGTGTGATCCGCTCTCAGATCGCCCTGCTGCGCGGCGATCCGGAAGCGGCGCGGCAGCACCTGGCCTCAGCGCGGGAGAGACTGGTGGCCAAACCGAACCCGGGCAACACTGCCGCGGTGCGCTTCCTGGAAGCGGTCCACGCCGAGGCCGACGGGGACATCGGGCTTGCCATCGACAGGATTCGGCAGGTGCAGCAGGAAGGTTTCTTCATGCGCTGGCGGCTGTTGCGCAACCAGATCGACGCCGCGATCCGCATGGCCCTGCGAGGCGCGGACCGCGAGCTCGCCGAGGACCTGGCCGCGCAGGCCCAGGCCTACGCGGAACGCAACCCGGCCGTGCCCACTGCCAAGGGCATCGCTGCGCAGGCCGCCGGGCTCGTGAGGAACGATCTCGTCATGTTGGAACACTCCGTGACACTGCTCAAGGCGAGCCCTCGCCCGTTGGTCCGGGCCGCCGCCCACGCTGATCTCGGACGGGCACTCCTGGCAGCAGGCCGGAAACCTCAGGCAGTGGCCGCCCTGATCCACGCCCACGGCATGTTCGCCGAGTCGGGCGCCCACGCCGCAGCCGAACGCGTACGGCGCGATCTGGCCGGTGCCGGGGCCGGCAGCCACCGGGCAGTGGCCATGCAGCGCCCCGTCCAGGGCTGGGAGGCCCTCACGGCCTCGGAGAAGAAGGTCGCGCGCCTCGTCGCCGAGGGCTGCACCAACCGGTCGGCCGCCGACCTGCTCGTCGTCTCCCCGCACACGGTCAACACCCACCTGACCTCCGTCTTCCGCAAGCTGTCGATCAACTCCCGGGTTCAGCTTGCCAACCTGGTCATGGCATTGCCCGACACCTGAACGGAGCTGTTGGCACGTCAGCGTGAGGCTCCGCCATCTCGGAGAGGGCGTTCTGTGATGGTCCAGCAGGTTTCGGTCTGAGCCGAGAGGAGGTTCGGCGACCCCCGGAGGCGTGGCCCTGGCCCGCAGGCCTACGCTGATCGAGGCGCCTGGGGGATCTTGAACCCTCTTCACCTCCACGGCCCCTCTTCACCTCCACCCACACCCCGGCCACCCACGACACTCGGTAAAGGCACCGCCATGACCTCACCAGCCAGACCACGGGCGCGGCGCACCGCCGCCCGCCTGGGGACCGGAATCGTCGCGCTGGGCCTGGTTGCCACCGGGTGCGGTGGCCCAACCGGTAGCGCGGCCGGCACCGGGTCAGCGGCAGGCAGGGTCACCTCCATCACCGCACTCGACTACTACAGCGACGAACCTGAACACACCCAGTGGGGCGAGTTGCTCAGCACCTGCGGCAAGACTGTCGGCGTCACGGTCGAGCAGACGAGTGTTCCGGGGGCCTCGCTCATCCCCAAGGTCCTTCAGCAGGCGTCGTCGCGGACGCTTCCCGACCTGTTGATGCTGGACAACCCCGACCTGCAGCAGATCGCACAGACCGGCGAGCTGACCCCACTGGACCAGTACGGCATCGACTCCAGCGGCTTCGCCAACGGCATCCTGTCGGCGAGCACGTACCAGGGGAAGCTGTACGGACTGGCGCCCAACGTCAACACGATCGCCCTCTTCTACAACAAGGACATGCTCTCCGAGGCCGGTGTCGCAGTGCCGAGGACCTGGGACGAGCTGAAGGCGGCGGCGGCCAAGCTGACCCGCACGGGGCGCTACGGCATGGCGGTCGACGCGAACGCCACCTTCGAGGGCACCTGGCAGTTCCTGCCCTTCCTGTGGTCCAACGGCGGGGACGAGAAGCAGTTGGACACCCCGCAGGCCGCGCAGGCACTCCAGCTCTGGGTCGACCTGGTGAAAAGCGGATCCATGTCGAAGTCGGTGCTGAACTGGAACCAGTCCGACGTCAGCGATCAGTTCGTCGCCCGCAGGACAGCCATGATGATCAACGGCCCCTGGCAGATCTCCGCTCTGGACGAAGCGAGGGACCTGCACTGGGGGGTGGCCACCATCCCGGTCCGACAGGTGGGGCAGACCTCTGTCACACCGCTGGGCGGTGAGGTGTGGACGGTCCCACAGAGCGCTTCCAAGGCCCGGCAGCAGAAGGCCGCTCAGGTCCTCGCCTGCTTGAACGACTCCACGAACATGCTCGCCCTCGCCAAGCAGCGCTTCACCGTGCCCTCCCGATCCGCAGTGGCTTCCCAGTATGCCGAGCAGGACCCGTCGATGGCTGCGTTTGTGAACAGCGTTGAAGTGGCCCGGGCCCGTACCGGCGAACTCGGCGTCAACTGGCCCAAAGCGGCAATCGGGATATACACCGCGATCCAGTCCGCGCTGACGGGCCAGCAGACGCCGGAGGAAGCACTCAAGCATGCGCAGCAGATCGCGACCGGCTCTTGACGGGACACCGCCTGATGGGATTCGGCGCCGCCCGGACACGCTTCCGGGAACCGCTCGCCCAGTGGCTGTTCATCGCGCCCGCCGCGGCATACCTCCTGCTGTTCTTCGGCTACCCCATCGTCAAGAACATCGTGATGAGCTTCCAGCGGTACACGATCACGACGTTCTACACCGGTGCCGCGCCGTTCGTGGGGCTGCAGAACTACTCGAAGATCCTCTCCTCGGACCTGTTCTCCAAGGCCCTGCTGACCACCCTCCTGTTCACCGCGGGTTCGATGGTCGGGCAGTTCGTACTCGGCCTGGCCCTCGCCCTGTTCTTCCAGCGCAGCTTCCCGCTCGGCCGCGTTCTGCGCTCGCTCCTGTTGCTGCCGTGGCTGCTGCCGCTGGCCGTCTCCGCGACGACGTGGAGGTGGATGCTTGACGCCGACACGGGAGTCGTCAACGAGGCGCTGCGCGCCCTGCACCTCCTGCCGTCCGGCGTCCCCTGGCTCACCGGCACCTCACAGGCACTCGTGTCGGTGACGCTCATCAACGTATGGATCGGAATCCCCTTCAACACCACGATCCTGTACGGCGGCCTACAGGACGTCCAGACGCATGTGTACGAGGCGGCGAAGCTGGACGGCGCGGGCCCGGTGACGACGTTCCGCTATGTCACCTGGCCGCTGCTGCGGCCCGTGGTGAACGTCGTGCTGCTGCTGGACGCGGTCTACACGGTCAAGGTGCTGGACATCATCCTCATGGTGACAGGCGGCGGACCGGCCAACGCCACGGAGACCATCGCCACCCAATCCTACGAACTGTCCTTTCGGCAGTTCGAATTCGGGCGCGGTGCCGCAATGAGCAACGTACTCATCGTCATCTCGCTCGTCTTCGCCATCGTCCACCTGCGCGCCAACCGTCGCGCCCAGAACGCCTGAGAGGCGATCCCGTGAAGCGCGCGCCCAACCGCGGCTGGCCGTCCACGATTGTCGGGATCATCCTGCTCGCGCTGATGCTCTTTCCCGTCTACTGGATGGTGGATGCCTCCCTCCAGCCGACGGGCAACACACTGCGGGGCGGCTGGTTCCCCTCCCATCCGGACTTCAGCGGTTACGTCACCGCACTTCGCGATCAGGGGCGCAGCCTCGTCGCCAGCCTCGTCGTGGCTCTCGGTAGCGTCATCCTCAGCCTCGGGCTCGCTGCCCCAGCGGCCTACGCGCTGGCCCAGTTCCCCACCCGAGGCACCAAGCTCGTGCTCTTCGGCATCCTGATCACACAGATGGTGCCGGGCATCGTCGTGGCCAACGCGCTCTACAGCGCCTACAACGACCTGGGACTCCTGAACTCCTACCTCGGGCTGATCCTCGCCGACTCCACCGCGGGAGTCCCCTTCGCGATCATCATCATGTGTTCGTTCATGCAGAGCATTCCTCGGGAGATCATCGAGGCCGCGCGAGTGGACGGCGCCGGGAGACTGCGTGTCTTCGGAGCCGTGGTGCTCCCGATGAGCGCGAACGCATTGATCACGGCCGCCCTCTTCACCTTCCTCTTCGCCTGGAGCGATCTCCTGTTCGCCCTCACACTGACCACCACGGAGACCCTGCGGCCGGTCACCGTGGGCATTTTTCAATACATCGGCGCTCAGACGAACCAGTGGAACGCCATCATGGCCACCGCTGTTCTGGCATCCGCTCCGGCGGCCGTGCTACTCGTCGTCGCTCAGCGCCAGGTCGCCGCCGGCGCCACCAGCGGGTCCCTCAAGTGAGGGCCGCACCTCTGATCTAGCGGATTCACGCGATGTGCCGACCCGGCCCCGCTGGCACGGTGTTCCGAAGACACACCTGCTCAGGGGAGTTCCCATGACTGTCGTACTGACCACGGCTTGTGCGCCGGACGGCGATAAGCTCGACTACTGGAACAAGGCCCTGACCCGCACGCTCGTTCCGCAGGCGGTCACCCCCCGCGTCAGGGCGCCGTTCTCGGGTCAGATCACTTCGCACCGTCTGGGCTACCTCCAGGTCTCCACCATCGAGGCGGACCCGCAGCGCATGAGCCGCACCCACCGGCACATCGCCCAGTCCGACGGGACGTTCGTGTCCGTTGGACTGCAGAGCTCCGGGCGTGGCGCACTGGCACAGGACGGGCGCACTGCCCACCTGGCGCCGGGAGGGCTCGTGGTCTACGACACGACCCGCCCCTATACCCTTGACCAGCCCGAGGCCTTCCGTATGCACCTCTTCCAACTGCCGCGCCGCGTCCTGACAATGCCCGAGGCGGATCTCCACCGCGTCACCGCGACGGCACTTCCCCCGGACGCGGGCGTGGCGGGCGTGCTCACACCCTTCCTGACCGCGCTGACCACTTCCGCCGGGCGGTTCAGCCCCTGCGTGGGCGAACAGCTGGCGGGTACCGTCGGCGGCCTGCTGGCCGCACTGATCAGCGAGCAGGCCGCAGCGACCGGGCCGGCGGACCGGGGGAGTGCCGGTTGCGGCATGGCACTGCGCGTGCGCGGCTACGTCAATGATCACCTGTCGGATCGCGACCTCTCCCCTCAGACGATTGCCGCGCACCACCACATCTCCGTCCGCTATCTGCACAGACTCTTCGAGGGTGAGGGAACCACGATCACTCGGTGGATCCAGCAGCGCCGGCTGGAGGAGTGCAGCCGCGAGCTCGCGCGTCGTGGGCGGGTCAGCCCGACCGTGTCCGCGGTCGCCCAACGCTGGGGCTTCGTCAACGCCGGCCACTTCAGCCGCGCCTTCCGCGCCGCATACGGCATGTCGCCACGGGAATGGCGTAGCGCGACCCTCACCACGCTCCAGTCCGCAGGTGGCCCGCGCCCAGTTCCGGCGGATCGATAACGAACTGCGCGAGGAGTACGAAGCGCACGCTGAGCGCGGAGGACCTGTTGTCCGGTCAGGAGCCCCGGTTGGATGAGAACTCACCGTGGACTTCTCCTGGCCAACTCGCCGCGCTCACGCTCACTGAGTTCTCCCCACACGCCGTGAGGCTCCCGATAGTCGAGGGCGAACTCCGCGCAGCTTGCGAGTACTGGGCAGCTTGCGCACACCTGCCGGGCCCTGGCTTCGCGCTCTCGGCGGGCCTTGCGGTGCTCGCCGCGGGGTGAGTGGAAGTGCGTGGCATCCATGCCGCGGCAGGCGGCCGACTGCTGCCAAGCCCATTGCTGCAGCAGTGGTTTGTAGGGCTTGCGCATGGGTGGTCTCCTCGGTCTCCGGCCCTGCGCGGGAGTTCTGCCACGGTAGGGCGCGATACCGTGCCGCGGTGCTCTGTGCGGGCACGGCGGGTTTTCGGTGAGCGCCCCGAGGCTCGGGTGTCCGCGGATGTCCGTGGATCCGGCTCCCGCACCGCACCGCCTGCCGCCGGGGCCTCACGCCAAGTGGCTGTGCAGGGCGATGTGGACGGTGTCCACGACCTGGATGAATGCCGCCCGGGCGGTGCCGGTGTGACAGGCGGCATCGAGCAGGAGGAAGCCGTGCACGACGCCCTGGTAGCGCGTGGCCACCACCGGGACACCGGCTGCGCGGAGCCTGGCCGCGTAGGCCTCGCCCTCGTCCCGCAGGACGTCGGCCTCGGCGGTGACCACCAGTGCCGGTGGGAGCCCGGCGAGTTGTTCCAGGGTGGCGCGAAGGGGCGCGGCGGTGGCCTCCCGTCGGCGGGGTAGGTCGGGCAGGTAGGCGTCCCAGAACCGGCGCATGTCGTCGCGTCGCAGCAGGTACCCGTCGGCGAACCGGCGGTAGGAAGGAGTGTCGAAGTCGGCGTCGGTCACCGGACACAGCAGCACCTGGTGCACCAGGTGCACGCTGCCTCGCTGCCGGGCGAGCACAGTCAGCGCCGCGACGAGGTTGGCACCCGCCGAGTCGCCCACGGCGGCGATCCGACGCCCGTCGAGCCCGATCTCGTGGCCGTGCGCGTGGATCCACTCGGCGACGGCGAAGCACTGCTCGACGGCCACCGGGTAGCGCGTCAGGGGTGCCCGGGCGTAGTCGACGAACACCACCGCGGCGTCGGCTCCCACGGCGAACTCGCGCAGGAGGCGGCCGTAGCTGGCGGCGTCCCCCAGAGCCCAGCCGATTCCGTGGAGGAACAGCACCACCGGGGTCGGTTCGGCGGCGCCAACCGGCCTGACCACCTGTACCCGTACGGGCCCGGTCGGTCCGCCGGGCAGCGCGAACCATTCGGCGGTCGTGTCCTGCGGTCCGTCCGCCAGGGGGAGGGAGGAGAGGTCTGGGAGTTCCTCGTAGAGCCCGCCTCCTTCGCCTCCGGTAGCGGGCCGACGGGCACGGGCATCCACCAGGTCCTGGAGCGCGCTCTCGAGCACCAGGGGCCACGTGTGCGAAGGGGGGGTGTCGGACACTCAGGTCTCCTGGCGTAGCGGCCGGTCGAGTCGGATGACACGGAGGTGGCTGTCCTCCGCGCCGGGTCCGCCGGCCCGACCAGTGATCCGAAGGCTGCGGGCTGCGTCTGTCCGGCCTGTGCTGCGCCCGGAACACGGTGCACCGTGCCACAGGGACGGGCGGCAGCACTACGCACGCTAGTCAGAGATCGGTCGGCCGTGCTGCCGAGCAGGCATCGGCACTTGCTCCATCGTGCACGGTTGCGGGCCGGCAGGCACCGCACGGCTCGGCGCGCCGTCAGTCCCTTCGGTGGTACGGGACGCGCGCCACTCGCGCGGGGACACCCCGTAGGCGGCGCGGAAGGCCCGACTGAAGTGCGCCGGGTTGACGAACCCCCACCGCTGGGCGACCGCCGACACGGTCGGCGCGGTACGGCTGCGCCGGGCCAACTCCCGGGCGCAGGCCTCCAGTCGGCACTGCTGGATGAGCCGGCTCACCGTGACCCCTTCGCCTTCGAAGAGCCGGTGCAGGTAACGCACCGAGATGTGATGGGCCCGGGCAATGAGCTCCGGTGACAGCTCCGGGTCGCCCAGGTGGCGGTTGATGTGGTCCCGCACCCGCTCGACGAGATTGCCGTTCGAGGTGCGGGGGTCGGTGGCCGTCGGCCCGGTGAGCTGGGCGACAAGCATGATGAGCAGATCGGCGACGCTGCCGGCCAGCCGATCGCCGACGGAGGCCGGATAGGAGTGCGCGGAGGCCGCCAGCGTGCCGAGGAAGGGCAGCAGCACGGCCCCGAACCCCTCGGTGGAAGTGATGGCCGTCCCCGCCGCCTGCCGGATGTCGCACTCCGGTACCCCCAGCAGCCTGCGTGGTACCTGGAACACATGGGAGCGGAAGCGCTCCGGGTAGTCGAAGGAGTAGGGTCGCGCGGTGTCGTACAGCACGAGGCCGCCCTCCGCCACCTCCGCCCGACGCCCGTCCTGCCTCAACACGGCGCGGCCGGACACCTGTACGCCCACCCCCACCTGCGGCTCGGCCCGCGGGGACCGTGCGATCAGGCCGGCCGTGCGGGACACCCGCGTCGCGTCCGCCTCCATGGTGGACACCCGCACGTATCCGAGCCGGTGCGACTCCAAGCGGCCCTCGAACGGCCGGCCGGCCGGAGGCACCACCTCCACCGGCACCAGTGTCCGTGACACCGCCTCTCCCCAGAACGCCGCCTTCTTCTCATCCGGGACGGAAGCGGTCGTCACCAGCAAGCTCACCTGACTGCCCCTTTCGGCCGAAACCCTGCGCAGTCAGCCTGGTCGGCGGGTCGGCAGCCGCTCTAGGTCATTTGACTGCCGGTCTGCGGAGCGGGGACGGTCGTGCGCTCTCGGAACAGACGCAGTGCACGGGCAGTACAGGAAGCGGTGGAACCTCCGGGTCTCAGCGGGTGTCGAGGGCGTGGGCGAGGGCGGCCCGCGAGGTGATGCCGAGCTTGGGAAAGATCTTGTAGAGGTGCGCCGCGACGGTACGGGGCGACAGGCGGAGCGCGTGGCCGATCTCCTTGTTGGTCAGACCGGTCGCGGCGAGCCGGGCGATGCGCAGCTCCTGACCGGTCAGTTCCGCGACCGAGGCGGCCGAGGTGCTTGGCGCCGGCGCCACCAGGTCACCCGCGGCCCGCAGCTCCTCCTCGCAGCGCCGCGCCCAGGGGTCGGCCTGGAGCCTACGGAAGACGTGGTGTGCCGCACGCAGGAGGTCCCGGGCCTCGGCGCGCCGGCAGCGGCGAAGCCACGAGCCGTGGGCCAGCCGCAGGCGGGCGAGTTCGAAGACCCACTGCTCGGCCCCCGGCACGGCGTACGCCGCACGGTAGGCGGCGTCGGCCTCGTCGTCGTCCGCGGCCAGCGCGGCGGCTGCGGCCAGCAGGAAGGCGTGCCGGCCGGACAGCTGCGCGGACCGCTCGGCCTGCGCGGCGCCGAGGTGCGCACGTGCCTCGCGGCGTCGATCCGTGTGCACGGCGGAGTCCACGAGATCGAAGACCAGTGTGTGGAACCAGGGCAGGCACCGGGGCGGCCGTCCGGGCGCGGTGAGCTCGGCGAAGTGCGCGTACGCCTGCTCATGGTGTCCGTGGGCCAGGGCGGCCAGGCCCCGCAGATGGGCCAGCCGGTCCAGCACGAACCGCATGCCGGCGCGCGCGGCGGCCGGCCTGATGAGCTGTTCGATCTCCCGCAACCCCGCTTCGTCGCCCCGGCCGGCGAGGAAGTGGGCGTAGTAGTGGCGGAACATCAGCGCGTTGCAGTGGTAGCCGAGTTCCTCCGCCGCCTCGGCCTCACGCAGACACAGAGCTGCCAGGTCCCAGCGGCCGCGCAGGAAGTCCTGGTAGCACTTGGCCTTCGCCACCGAGCCCTGGGTGGCGTAGCCGTGCAGTCCGGTGAAGCGCCGCCACAGGTCGCCGTCGGCGCTGTCGACCGCCGAGGCGGTCCACAGCAGCAGCCAGGCTGCTCCCGCCTCCTGTTCCTCGTTCATTCGGTCGACCACGGCGCGCAGTTCCTCGGCCAGGCCCGGGGACGGATCGGTCCAGGCCCGGTGGCAGAGCCGGCCCGCTTCGGAGGCGTTCTCCCGGTGCCGGGCCAGTGCCTCCCAGGCTCGGGGATCGTCGGTGTAGGTGGCAGCGAGCAGCAGTTTGAAGTAGACCTGCTCGGCCAGTCCGCCGAAGGACTCGGCGCCGGACGCCGTCAGGGCGTCGAGGGCCGCGGGCAGCAGAACGGAGGAGGACTCGAAGTCGATCCGGTGGCTCTGGTCGACGTACACCACCGCGTAGGCGAACAGCGGGGCGATGTCCGGCGGCACCGGGGCGCGCTCCAACTCCTTCACCAGGGCTGCGGTGTACCGCAGTTGCCCGCCGCGGGCCGCCATCACTGCGGCCCAGGTGAGCCGGCGGGCCCGCTCGGCCGGGTCGGCGCTGAGTACGGCGGCCCGGTCGAGCAGCAGCGCCCCTTCCGCGTCGCCGCCGCGCCGGGCGAGCCGGCTGCCCGCCTCCTGCAGGCGGCCGGCGAGGGCGTCGTCCGGGAGCAGTGCCGCCGATGCCTCGTGGACCAGGCGCCGGGGGTCGTCCGGAGCGAGGAACCCGGCGAGGACGCGGTGGGCCTCGCGTCGCGCGGAGTCCGATGCGGTCGAGAGCACGGTCGTTCGGACCAGCGGGTGGCGGAAGACCAGCCGTCCGGCCGGATCGAGCCGGGCGAGGCAGCCGGCCTCGATCCGCTCCAGGGCCTCTTGCGCGTCATCGCCCACCGTCTCCCACAGCCACGCCCCACTGCCACCGTCCGGGCCCGTGGCGAGCGCCGCCAGCAGGAGAACACGGCCGGCCGCAGGAGTCAGCGATGCCAGCCGCTCGGCGAACATGCGCTCCAACCGCCGCCCCAGGGGCAGGCGATCAGGCAGTGGGGCGACACCCCGCTGCTGCTCGCCGCGCAGCTGCCGTGGCAGCTCGACGAGCGCCAGCGGGTTGCCCGCCGCCTCATCGAGGAGCCGGTCGGTTGCCGTGGCGGCCAGCTCCGGGTAGCGCTGTTGTAGCAGTGAGGCCGCATCCGGGCGGGACAGCGCCCGTACCTCGACGGGTTCCGTCGGCCACGCCTCGGCCGCCGCACCGTCCGGGCGGCTCGCGCCGACGATCACCAGCGGCAGCTCCGCGCAGCGCCGCCGGAGGAAGGCGAACACGGTGGCGCTCGACGAGTCGATCCAGTGCAGGTCGTCGAGGACCAGCAGCAGCGGGCTGCTTTGCGCCGCCTCGTCGAGCAGCGCCAGCGCGGCCGCTCCGACGGCGAAGCCGCTCGGCGGGGTTCCCGCGCGGGCGCCGAAGGCGCTCTCCAGCGCGTCCCGCTGGTGGGACGACAGCGCGTGGGAGCGCTGCAGCAGTGGCCAGGTGGCCTGGTGCAGGGCGCCGAAGGCGAACTCCGTCTCCGCTTCGGCGCCGACCACGCGCAGCACGGTGAAGCCGAGCTCGTGCGCCCGCTTCCCGGTCCACTCCAGCAGCGCGCTCTTGCCGATACCGGACTCGCCGCGCAACAGGACGGCTGAGCCGCCGCCGTCCACGGCCCGCTCCAGGGCCGCCTCCAGCAGGTTGCTCTCCTGCTGCCGCCCGACCAGAGCAGGGCCGTGCGTGTCCCGTCGCATCCTCGTCCCCCGGGTAAGTCAACCTCCCGGAGGCGGGTCCGCACTCGCTCTCCGGACGCTGTCACACGGTGCTCGTCGGAGCTCGTTCGTCCAGCAATCGCCCGTCAGCGGGCGCCCTGAAGGGTAACGCCCCGCAGAGTCCGTTGCCACCATGCGGACTGACGGGCCGCCGGGCCGGCCGGTGGGCAGGCAGTGCTCTCCGCGGTGCGGTTCAGAGGAACATGCCGATCGGGTTGAGGTCCTCCTCGGCGGTGGGGGCCGCGAGCCAGCCCAGCCGCACGGGGACGTCGTACAGGCGCCCGGGGGCGTAGCGCGGCCAGAAGTGCCGCAGTCCCGGCACCATGACCTTGACCACCGGCAAGCCGATGTCCGGACGCGTCTGGTCGGTCACCAGGACCTCCATGCCGCCCTCCTCCAGGGCCTGCCGCAGCGTCTCGACATCGGCCGGCAGGTCGGTCCGCTCCCGGCGAGGAGGGCTTGCGGCAGCCGTACCGGGATGGTCTGGACTGTCCGGCAGCGGCCGCAGATAGGGTTGGTTCGCCACCGTGGCGGTGCGCCACCAGTGCAGGGAGGCATCGTCCGCCGGCGTTGGCGACGCGGCGTGGGATACCGCACGCGCCGCGGCCGGCAGGAGCTGATCGGCCTCACGCATGGCCTTGGCGACGGCACCGCCGAGGTCCAGATCGGCCCCGAAGCCCAGCAGGATGCCTTCCGCGGGCGAGTCGGTGCGCCGGGAGACGGCCGCCGCGACCGGGACCCCGAGGTCGGAGGTGAGGTCAAGTACCCATGCCTCACGGCCGAGCGCGGCGTGGGTCTGTTGCCAGCCGGCGAGCTGCGGGAGCGCGGTGGTGTCCGGGGCGACAGCGGGACGTCGAACGCGGTTGTACCACCACAGCGCGACGCTGTCGCGTTCGATCAGTTCGAGGAGCCCGTGCAGGACGGCTTCCTCCAGGGTGCCGCCGGCAGCGCTGCCGTTGGAGTCCGCGTTGGTGAACGCCCGTCCCGGCAGCTGCGGGTACCCGTAGTAGAGCATGGCGGTGGGCACGTGAACGTGCCGCCGGCTGGTCAGGGACCACACCGGTGTCCAGTCATGAGCGGCATTCTCGTCGAACGGCTCGGGCACCTGGTGGAAGGCGACACCACGGGCGTTCCAGTCCGCCCGGCCCGCGTACTGCCGTTCGCTGTAGAGCTGGAGGGCGTCCGGGTGGACGGCTTCCCCCGCGAGGCTTCGGTAGGGTGCGCGGACGTGGTGCTCGTCGCCCTGCCAGACCGCGGAGAACCGCTCGATGGCCTCGCCCAGGGCTCCTGCCTTCGCCTGGGCCGCAGTTGCGCCCTTGCCCGCGCTCTGGCCGCGCAGCGGTCTGCCGCGCCTGGGGGCACCAGCCCCGTACAGCGCGAAGTTGTGGCCGGCCGTGCAGACGTGCAGGAGGTCGGTGCCCGTCTCCCGCGGTGTCAGATCGGTGACGATGCCCGTCACCGGGCTGACAAGATGCCCGTATGCCGCGAGCATCGCCTCGGCGGACAGGGAACGGCGGCCATCGCCGGAAGTGCCGTGCGCGGGCCGGTGCATCAGGGGCACCGGGCGCAGCGCCCGCGCTCGTAGCAGGCCGGGGTCGCCGCACGCCGGGCACTGCGGCCGGCGGACCAGCCGGTGGCGCCGCGTGCTCAGGGACAGCGTGTCGAAGGTCAGTACGCGTGGGTCCGGCTCCCGCACGCCGGCGATCCACCGGGCCGCGTGCAGGGCGACGAGCCGCGCGGTGAGCTGGGTCACCAGGTCACCTCCCACCGGCACTTCGGCCGGAATGTGACCGCCGCCCGTCACGCCTTCGATGAACGCGGCCTCCATATGGCGCCCCGCCAGATGGAACGCGGCACACTGCCAGCAGGCCGTCCGGCCCGGTTCCAGCACCGGGCTCAGGAAGGCCGTACCGCCCGTCAACTTCGCCACGCACCAAGGCCGCCGTGACACCCGAGCCTGCTCGTCGACGGCCGGCAGGTCAGGGTGGAGGAGATGATCGACGACCACGATCTCCAGATCGGCGTCCTGCTGAGCGACCCTCAGCCCGGTTGCTCGCACGGCCTCGACCAGTGCGGACGGGTCCGCGCCACCCACGGCCGTCACGCTGACAGCACCGCGGGCGAGACGGTGCTCCGCGCGCGCGGCATCCGTTCCCACGAGTTCCCAGTAGCCTGCTGCCTGCCGGTCCTCGCCCGGCTCGGACTCCACCAGAAAACCGGCTCCGACCAGCTTGTCGAGCTGGCGGCGCACGCTGTCGGCGGCGAAGGAGGTGGACGCCCGCTCGACGACCTCCTCCCGGGTGTAGCGGCCGTCGAGAAGCGGAGCCAACAGCTGGATCATGGCACCGTGCAGAACGGCGGTGCGGTCGGCGAGCAACAGAAAGACGCCGTCACCCGGCACCGGATGAACACCGATATGCCTCTTGAATCCGATGTGTTTGACGTTCATCACCTTTCCCGCAGCAGCCGAATGAAAGGGCCGCACAGGACGGCAGCGAATGCCCTTCCTGTGCGGCCCGCGGGGCTTTGTCAGCCCTCGACGGCCCAGCCCTGCCCGCAGAACGCCGGGACGGCCCAGCCCTGCCCGCAGAAGCCGGCCTCGGCCTGGCCCAGCTCCTCGATCACGATGCCGTCCTCTGCGATCTCCGACGTGATGTTCATCAGGGAACTCCCGATCTTTTCTGCCGACGGTGACGGTCACCGTCTCCTGACGACCATACATATCGACTGTCCTGCTTGGCAGTTGGAACTGCCTGCGTCGGCCGACAGTGCGCAGTTGAGCACCCCTGGTGCACTCTCGGCATAATCGCAGAGGCATGGACAATGCCGGTTCCCTCATATTTCCGCGCAGTGCACAGATCCCGTCCGAGAGCGCACCGGTCGCCAAGTCCCCCACTGCCCGCCGGCTGCGACGCCTACGCTGCATTCACGGTCACTCCCCGCAGTAATGACGAGGCGCAGAGGTGTGTATTCGTGGAGCAATGGACCAGGCGCGAGGACAGGCGGCTGCTTACCGGCCAAGGCCGCTATGTCGCCGATATCGCGGTGCCGGATTGCCTGGACGCGGTCTTCGTCAGAAGCAGGGTGGGCCACGGCACTTTACGTGAGGTGGACTGCACCGCCGCCCGTGCGCTGCCCGGCGTGGTGGGGGCGTGGTCTGCCGCGGACCTGTCGGAGCTGCCTCCGGTGCCATACACGTTGCTCGCCAGGCTGTCCACGGAGGAAGCCGTGGCCGGTCGGGAGTGGCCGGCGCTGGTGAAGGACCGGGTGCGGTTTGCGGGCGAGGCGGTGGCGGTGGTCCTGGGGGAGGACCGCTACCGGGCCGAGGACGGGGCGGCGGAGGTCTCCTGCCGCGTCGATCCGCTGCCCGCGATGGTGACGCCCTGCGCCGCGGCGGACGATTCGGTGCGGCTGTTCGACGGGCTGAGCAACATCGCGTTCCGGGGCGAGGCCGGGAAGCCGGTCGAGGAGTCGGTGTGGCGGGAGGCGGCGGTGGTGGTGGAGGGCGGGTACCGCCAGCAACTGCTCATGCCCACACCGATGGAGTGCCGCACGATCCTCGCCGTGCCCGAGGGGGACCGGCTGACGGTGTGGTCGGGGCACCAGATGCCGCACCGGCTGCGCCGGGAACTGGCGGCGCTGCTGGGGTGGTCGGTGGACCGGGTGCGGGTGGTGGTGCCGGACACCGGTGGGGCGTTCGGGTCGAAGAGCGCGGCGTTCCCGGAGTTCGTCGTGGTCGCCTTCCTGGCGGTGAAGCTGGGCCGGCCCGTGCGGTGGATCGAGGACCGGCTGGAATCCATGCTGGTCGCGACCCGGGGCCGGGGACAGGACCAGCGGGTGCGGCTCGCCGCCGACGCCGATGGGCGGTTGCTCGGCTACGAGTTGAAGATCGACGCCGACGTGGGCGCCTACCCGCACCTCGGGGCGGGGCTGCCGATGCAGACCGCTTGGCTGGCGACGGGCCCGTACACCACTCCCCAGGTGCATGCGAGCGTCCGCTCGGTGTTGACCAACACGATGATGACGTACCCCTATCGTGGTGCCGGCCGGCCCGAGGCGACGATCGCGCTGGAGCGGACGATGGATGTGATGGCGCGTCGGCTGGGCATGGATCCGGCGGAGCTGCGGCGGCGCAACTTCATCCCGCCCGAGAGCTTCCCGTACCTGACGCCCACCGGTCGGTGCTACGACAGCGGGAACTACGTCGCCGCGCTGGACCTGGCGCTGGAGACCCTGGGATACGACGAGTGGCGGGCCGAGCAGGCCCGGCGGCGCACGGATCCGGGCGCCCTGCCGCTGGGCATCGGCCTGTCCTGCTACGTGGAGCGCTCCGGCGGCGAGGCAGGCGGGCTGCACGAGTTCGGCAGCGTCGAGGTCGGCGAGGACGGCATGATCACCGCCCGGTGCGGGGCGGCGCCCAGCGGGCAGGGACACGAGACGGTCTTCGCCGAACTGGTCGCCGGGACGCTGGGAGTGGCTGCGGAGCGGGTCCGCCTGGTCGAGGGGGACACCGACGAGCAGCCCGAGGGGTTGGGCTCCTTCGCCAGCCGTTCCGCCCAGGTGGTCGGCGCGCTGCTGCAGCACGTCTCGCGGCTGCTGATCGAGGAGGTCAGGGAGCGGGCAGCGCGGCTGTGGGGCCTGCCGGTTGACGAGGTGGAGTGGTCCGACGGCATCGTGCGTGCCGCCAAGGCCGGCTCGGCGGCCATCGCTGTGGCGGACCTGGTGAAGACCACCGGGCCGTTGCGGGTGGAGGACCGTTTCGAGTCGGGGATGGCCTTTCCGTTCGGCTCCCACGCGGTGGTGGCCGAGGTCGATCCGGAGTTGGGCACCGTGCGGCTGCTGCGGGTGGTGACCGTGGACGATTGCGGAGTGGTGCTCAATCCCACCATCGTGCGCGGGCAGGCCTTCGGGTCGGCCATCCAGGGCATCGGCCAGGCGCTGTACGAGGGAATGACCTACGACGACCAGGGCGTGCCGATGCTGGCCTCGGGTCTGCTGGACTACCTGCTGCCGACGTTCACCGAGGTCCCGCCCATCGAGGTCAAGGACACCTGCACCCCGAGCCCGTCGACGCCGCTGGGCGCGAAGGGCGCGGGCGAGTCGGGGTGTATCGGCACCCCGGCCGCCATCGTCAACGCGGTGGCCGACGCGCTGCGGCTCGCCGACCCCGACATGTTGCAGATGCCGCTCACCCCGGATGTGGTCTGGCGAGCGGCCCGCGCTCCGAAACACGAGGAGGAGGTCCGGTGAAGCCCGCCGCTTTCGACTACGTCGTGCCGCGCACGGTGGCCGAGGCCGTGGAGGTACTCGGTGCCACCGGGCGCAAGGCCCAGGTGCTCGCCGGCGGGCAGAGCCTGATTCTCGAAATGCACCTGCAGCGCATCCGCCCCGAGCTGGTGGTCGACATCAACCGCATCGCCGGGCTCGACCAGTTGAGCGTGGACGACAACACGCTGCGGGTGGGCGCCTTGGTCCGCCACGGAGCCTTCGAGTCGGCGCGGGCCGTGCCCGGCCCGCTCGGCGCGCTGTTCGCGCGTGCCGTGGTCAACATCGCGCATCCGCCGATCCGCTCGCGCGGCACGATGGTGGGCAGCTTCGCGTGGGCGCACCCCGCCTCGGAGTGGTGTGCCATCGGCACCGCTCTGGACGCCGACATCGAGTTGCACGGCCAGGCGGGCAGGCGGGTGGTCGCGGCCGGCGACTACTTCGACGGTCCCTACCGGACCGCTCGCCGACCGCAGGAACTCATCACCGCCGTGCGGTTCCCGCTACTCGGCGACGACACCGGGGTCGGCTTCATCGAGCATCGCCGCACGCACTTCTGCTTCGCCCAGGTGGCCGTCGCCGCCGCGCTGACCGTGCGCGACGGGGTGATCAGCGAGGCGCGGATCGGCCTGGTCAACTGCGCCGACCGGCCGCTGCGGGCCCGTGCCGCCGAGCAGGCGCTGATCGGCACCGAGGTCGGCGCGCCCGTGGGCGGCTACCGGCTGCCCGACGGTCATCCGTTCGCCCGTGCGGGCCGGATCGCCGCGACACAGGACGCCGCACCCCTGGCCGAGCCGTTTGCCGATGTCGAGTACAAGCGGCACGCCATCGCGGTCCTGGTCGGCAGGACACTGCGCCAGGCGGCGAACGACCAGCGGTCGCGCCTCGCCCAGCTCAAAGGAGACCACAAGTGAAGATCACTCTCACGGTGAACGGCGAGGCCTATCCGCTCGACGTGGAGCCACGCCGCATCCTCGCCGACGTGTTGCGCGAGGACTGCCGGCTGACCGGCACTCACCTGGGCTGCGAGCACGGCGTTTGCGGGGCGTGCACGGTGCTGGTGGACGGCGAAGCCGTCCGGTCGTGCTTGATGTTCGCGGTGCAGTGCGACGGGAGTTCGGTGCGCACCGTGGAAGGGCTCGCCGGGCCCGACGGTGAGCCCCACCCGCTCCAGCGGGCGTTCTCCGCCGAACACGCCCTGCAGTGCGGCTTCTGCACCCCGGGGTTCCTGATGGTGGCAGCCGGGGCGCTGGAGGCCGATCCCACCATCGGCAACGACCCGGAGCGCGTCGACGGCCTGGTCGGCTCCAACATCTGCCGGTGCACCGGTTACGAACCCATCCGCCGCGCGATCCTGCGGGCCGCGCGCGAGCAGAGCGAAGGAGAGCGAGATGGCGGTAACCGGTGACATCCGCGCGGGGATCATCGACGTCCACGCGCACTGGCTGCCACGCGACCTGCTCGCCCTGCCGCCCGGCTCTCCGCTGGGAGGACTGAACGACCGCGACGGCGACCTGTATCTCGGCGATCTTCCGCTGTCGTTTCCGACGGCGGCGATGACCGACATCGAGACCGTCGTCTCCGACACCGTGAAGGCCGGCCTCGGCGCCCGCGTCATCTCGGCGCCGCCGTTCGCCTTCCCCGTGCACGCGCCGGAGCAGGCGGACGACTACATCACCGCCTACAACGAACAGCTCGCACAAGCGGTGTCGAGCACTGACGGAACACTCGTCGGACTGGGGTTGGTGCGGCTCGACGACGTGGCTGCCGCCCGGCGGCAGCTGACCCGGCTGGCGGCGCTGGACGGTGTCGCCGGCGTCGCCGTTCCGCCGCTCGCGCACGGCCACTCCTACGGCGCCGGTGTCATGCGCGAAGTGCTCGGTGTCGCAGCCGGGTTGGGTCTCGCCGTGCTGGTCCACCCGATGCAGCTGCCGCGGCCGGAGTGGGTGGACCACTACCTGGTCAACCTGATCGGCAACCCCGTGGAGAGCACGACCGCCGTCGCGTCGGTGCTGCTTGACGGCGTCCTGGAGGAACTGCCCGACCTGCGGATCTGCTTCGTCCACGGCGGCGGCTGCGCGCCGTCCCTGATCGGCCGTTGGGAACACGGCTGGCGATCACGGGCGGACGTGCGACGGGGAAGCAGCCGCCCGCCGGCCGAGTCGTTCGCGCGACTCTATTTCGACACGATCACCCATGACCCCGAGGTGCTGCGGCTGCTGCGCGCCCACGCCGCGCCGGAACGGATCGTGTGCGGAAGCGACTACCCCTTCGACATGGCGCAGCCCGACCCCGTCGGCTTCGCGCTGGCGGGCGGCATCGATGCCGCGACGCTCGAAGCCAACGGCCGCGCCTTCCTGGGGATCGGGTCCTGATGCGACAGCTGGCGCCACAACTCCCGGAACGGCAGAAATCCGGAGCCCGCTACGCCGTCGCCAGCATCGTGGCGGTGCGGGGAGAGCGCCTCGCGCGACAACTCGTGCACCGCCCCCTCCTCCCATCCATCCCAGGCTGGAGCCGTGCGCTGTCGGTTAGCTCCTGGTGCGCGTTACGAGCACGTCGTGGGCCGAGCCGAACTACCGTGGGCGTTCTGAGTTGCCATCCGGAGGGAGAGTGATGTGGCCAAGCAGACCGTGGCCGAGCAGTACGTCGACCTGATCGCGCGCGCCGGCGTGAGGCGGATGTACGGCGTGGTGGGTGACAGCCTCAATCCGGTCGTGGACGCGGTGCGCAGGCACGACGGTGTGGAGTGGATCCAGGTCCGGCACGAGGAGGTCGCCGCCTTCGCGGCAGGCGCCGAGGCCCAGTTGACTGGCCGACTGGCCGCCTGCGCGGGCTCCTGCGGCCCCGGGAACCTGCACCTGATCAACGGCCTGTACGACGCGCACCGCTCGATGGCACCGGTCCTCGCCCTGGCGGCGCAGATCCCCAGCAGCGAGATCGGCACCGGCTACTTCCAGGAGACCCACCCTGACCGGCTCTTCGCGGAGTGCAGTCACTACTCGGAGCTGATCGCCAATCCCGCGCAGATGCCGCGCGTGGTGCAGACGGCGATCCAGCACGCCGTCGGCCGGCGCGGCGTGTCGGTGGTGGCCCTGCCCGGGGACACCGCGGGCAGGAACGCGCCCGAGGGATCGGCTCAGTTGGCCGTTCCGATGGACCGCCCGGCCGTGCGTCCCGGGGACGCGGAGCTGGCGCGACTGGTCGAACTCGTCGACGCCGCGGAGCGGGTGACCCTGTTCTGCGGTCGCGGCGTCGCGGGCGCGCATGCCGAGGTGATGGCCTTCGCGGAGCGGGTCAAGGCACCGGTGGGCCATGCCCTGCGCGGCAAGGAGCACATCCAGTACGACAACCCCTACGACGTGGGGATGTCCGGGCTGCTCGGCTACGGCGCCGCCTATGAGGCGATGCACGAGTGCGACCTGCTGATCCTGCTCGGCACCGACTTCCCCTACACCGACTTCCTGCCCCGGAACGTGCGCACCGTGCAGGTGGACAACCAGCCCGAGCGGCTCGGCCGGCGCACCCGGCTGGACCTGGCGGTGTGGGGGGACGTGCGGGAGACCCTGGCCTGCCTGACGCCCCGGGTCCGGGAGAAGGCCTCCCGTCGCTTCCTGGACTCCATGCTGCAGCGCCATGCCCGGGCCTTGGACGGGGCCGTCAGCGCCTACACCCGCAACGTCGACACGCATACGCCCGTCCACCCCGAGTACGTGGCCTCGGTACTGGACGAGGAGGCGGCCGACGATGCGGTGTTCACCGTCGACACCGGCATGTGCTGCGTGTGGGCGGCCCGCTATCTGACGCCCAACGGACGGCGCCGGGTGCTCGGCTCCTTCGTCCACGGCTCGATGGCCAACGCGCTGCCGCAGGCGATCGGTGCGCAGTTCCTGGACCGCGGCCGCCAAGTGGTCTCGATGTCCGGCGACGGCGGGTTCTCGATGCTGATGGGTGACTTCCTGACCCTGGTGCAGTACGAACTGCCGGTCAAGGTCGTGGTGTTCAACAACTCCTCGCTCGGCATGGTCGACCTGGAGATGATGGTCGACGGCCTACCGCCGCACGGGACCTCCTATCCGCACACCGACTACGCGGCGATCGCCAGGGCCGCGGGCGCGCGGGGGATCCGGGTGGAGCAGCCGGCCGAGGTGCGTGACGCGCTGCGCGAGGCCCTCCGGCACCCGGGCCCGGCCCTGGTCGACGTGGTCACCGACCCCAACGCGCTCTCCATTCCGCCCAGGATCACCTCCGAGCAGCTCACCGGGTTCGCCCTGTCCGCCGGCCGCACCGTCCTCAACGGCGGCGTCGGACGCATGGTGCAGCTGGCCCGCGCCAACCTGCGCAATATTCCCGGAATCTGATGTGACATGACAGATCGGCGGGGGGGGGGGGGGGGGGCGCCCCCCCCCGCCCCCCCCCGGGGGGGGGGGGGGGGGGCCCGGGGGGGGGGGGGGGGGGCGCGCCCCCGCGCGCGGGCCGCGGGGGGGGGGGGGTCCCGGCCCGGGCGCGAGCCCCAG
>NZ_JARZAH010000014.1:0-169698 GCF_029892145.1 Kitasatospora sp. GP30 | reverse complement strand
CACCCCTTATATTACATTATTGAACTATACTATGATTATATTTTCTATTTTTTAAAAAGGGCCCCCCCCCCCCCCCCCCGGGGCCCCCCCCGCCCCCCCCCCCCCCCCCCCGGGGGGGGCCCCCGCGGCAGCCCGGCTGGGCTCAGTGATGAGTGTCGACCCGCGCCGCCGAGCCGGTGCTGTCGTGGATCTCCACCCGCTCCCGGCGCAGCTCGTCCTTGATCACCTGCTCCTCGGTGACCCGCTCCACCACCAGGCGCACCCGCTCCATCGGCGCCAGGTACTTGCGCACCACCGGGCGCTCCTCGCGGAGCGTCACCTCCTCGACGGCCTCGGCGATGTCCTGCGCCGACAGCGCGGACTGCTCGGCGCTGTTCACCGGTACCCGCTCCACCCGGACCCGCTCCCTGGTCACCTGCACCCGGCGCTCCACCGGCTCGGTCACCACGTACTTGCGCATCCGGGCGGTGCCGAGCACGTGCCACTCGTTGGTGATCTCCAGGCGCTCCTCGCGCAGGGTCAGCTCGATCGGGCGGGGCGGGTGGGTGGTACCAGCGCCGCCGGCGGCGGTGTGCGTCTGCTCCGGGGTCGGCTCGGTCGGGCCGGGGGCCGGCTCCACCGGCTTGTCCAGGCCGATGGTCGGCTCCACCGGCTTGTCCAGGCCGACGGTCGGCTCGACCGGCCCCTCCCGGCCGACGGCCGACCGGGCGGTGGGCGCGGTGGCCATCGGGCGGCCGGTGGCGGGCGCCGCGGGTGCGGTCACACCGAAGTCCATGTCGTCCGCCCGGCTGCGGGCGGTGCCCTGGGCGGGCGGCGCGGGTGCGGCGGTCCGGTCGCCGGTGGGGGCGTCCAGCCCGTAGTAGCGGTAGAGCTGCAGCTCCTGGGCCGGGGAGAGGTGCTGGCCGACGCCGAAGTCCGGCGACTCCTTGATCAGCGACTTGTCATAGGGCACCCGCAGCTCCTGGCCGGAGAACTCGCTCGTGGTCAGGGGCACGAAGGCGTCCCGGCCGAAGATCCCGGTGCGTACGGCCGCCCACTCGGGCTCGCCGGTCGCGTCGTCGAGGTAGACCTCGTCCACGGTGCCGATCTTGTCGCCGTTGCGGTCCACGGCCTTGTGCCCGATCAGGTCTCGGGGATCGATATCGGTCTGCACGCTGTTCCTCTCCTGGTGGTACCGCTGTCGATTCACACCAAATGCCACAAAGGGAACAGCGGCCAGCCGGATGCGGCCGTCCGAGCCGGTGATCGCCCAGGTGGGGGAGTGCGATCGATCACCTGAGCGCTGTTGGCAATGACCTCCGCTGGTACCCTGAACACGACCGCCGAACCCGCACGGGAGAGTCTCCGGCCTTCGATTTCCCAGCGATTTCGAATAGTCCGGAGCGCCGAAGGAGCAAACCCTCCCCGGAATCTCTCAGGCATCCGTACCGTGTGGAATAGGTCACTCTGGAAAGCAGGGCAGGACCGCCGGTGAGGGAACCGGAGGCGACCACCCTCACCGACGGTGCAAGCCGACGGGGCGTCAGCCCTGTGCGGGCGAAGCTCTCAGGTCCCGATGACAGAGGGGGAGGCCTGTCGGGCTCGTCCGCCACGGCCGCACCGTTCCCCCAGGCGGCGAGGGTCGTGGCTGCGTGCCCCCGCCGGTCCGTGACCAGGAGGCCTCGACCACCATGACTGACCAGCCGACCGCCGGTCGCTCCCAGAACGCGACGCTTGCCGACCTCGAGGCGGCCAGCCCGTTCCAGTCGCGCCACATCGGCCCTGACGCCGCCGCCCAGGAGAAGATGCTCGCCCAGGTGGGCTTCGGCTCGCTGGCCGAACTCTCCACCGCGGCCGTCCCCGAGGCGATCCGCAGCATCACCGCGCTCGACCTGCCCGCCGGCCGCACCGAGGCCCAGGTGCTGGCCGAGCTGCGCGAGCTGGCCGGGCACAACCAGGTGCTCGCCTCGATGATCGGGCTCGGGTACTACGGCACCTTCACCCCGCCGGTGATCCTGCGCAACGTCATGGAGAACCCGGCCTGGTACACCGCCTACACCCCGTACCAGCCCGAGATCTCGCAGGGCCGACTTGAGGCGCTGCTCAACTTCCAGACCGTGGTCTCCGACCTGACCGGCCTGCCCACCTCCGGCTCCTCGCTGCTCGACGAGGGCACCGCGGCGGCCGAGGCGATGGCGCTGGCCCGCCGGGTCACCAAGGTCAAGGGCGGCGTCTTCCTGGTCGACGCGGACACCCTGCCGCAGACCCTCGCGGTGATCCGGACCCGCGCGGTGCCGACCGGTGTCGAGGTGGTCGTCGCCGACCTGTCCGCCGGCATCCCGGCCGAGATCGCCGAGCGCGGCGTCTTCGGCGTGCTGCTCCAGTACCCGGGCGCCTCCGGTGCGGTGCGCGACCTCGCCCCGGTGATCGAGCAGGCGCACGGCCTCGGCGCGATCGTCGCCGTCGCCGCCGACCTGCTGGCGCTGACCCTGCTCAAGTCGCCCGGCGAGCTGGGCGCGGACATAGCCTGCGGCACCTCGCAGCGCTTCGGTGTGCCGATGGGCTTCGGCGGCCCGCACGCCGGCTACCTCTCGGTCCGCGCCGAGTACGCCCGCTCGCTGCCCGGCCGCCTGGTCGGCGTCTCGGTGGACGCCGACGGCCACCGCGCCTACCGGCTGGCGCTGCAGACCCGCGAGCAGCACATCCGCCGCGAGAAGGCCACCAGCAACATCTGCACCGCCCAGGTGCTGCTCGCCGTGATGGCCTCGATGTACGCGGTCTACCACGGTCCGGACGGCCTGGCCGACATCGCCCGCCGCACCCACCGCTACGCCGCCGCGCTGGCCGAGGGCCTGCGGGCCGGCGGCGTCGAGCTCGCCCACGGGGCGTTCTTCGACACCGTCACCGCCAAGGTGCCGGGCCGGGCCGCCGAGGTGGTCGCCGCCGCCCGCGCCGAGGGCGTCAACCTCTACCAGGCCGACGCGGACACCGTCTCGATCTCCTGCGACGAGACCACCACCCGCGAGCACCTGCAGATCGTCTGGGCCGCCTTCGGGGTGGTCGGCGCCGAGGTGGCCGAGGCCGCCGACACGCTGCCGGCCGCGCTGCTGCGCGCCGACGAGTACCTGACCCACCCGGTCTTCCACAGCCACCGCTCGGAGACCGCGATGCTGCGCTACCTGCGCCGCCTCTCGGACCGGGACTACGCGCTGGACCGCGGCATGATCCCGCTGGGCTCGTGCACCATGAAGCTCAACGCCACCACCGAGATGGAGGCGGTCACCTGGCCGGAGTTCGGCCAGCTGCACCCCTTCGCGCCGATCGAGCAGGCCCAGGGCTACCTGACCCTGATCCGCCAGCTGGAGCAGCAGCTGGTCGAGGTCACCGGCTACGACGCCGTCTCGATCCAGCCGAACGCCGGCTCGCAGGGCGAGTTCGCCGGTCTGCTCGCGGTGCGCGCCTACCACCTGGCCAACGGCGACACCCAGCGCGACGTCTGCCTGATCCCGTCCTCGGCGCACGGCACCAACGCCGCCTCCGCGGTGATGGCCGGCATGCGCGTCGTCGTGGTGAAGACCATGGCCGACGGTGACGTGGACGTCGAGGACCTCAAGGCCAAGATCACCCAGCACCGCGACCAGCTCGCCGTGCTGATGGTCACCTACCCGTCCACCCACGGCGTGTACGAGACCCAGATCACCGAGATCTGCGGCCTGGTGCACGAGGCCGGCGGCCAGGTCTACGTCGACGGCGCCAACCTCAACGCCCTGGTCGGCCTGGCCAAGCCGGGCAAGTTCGGCGCCGACGTGTCGCACCTGAACCTGCACAAGACCTTCTGCATCCCGCACGGCGGTGGCGGCCCGGGCGTCGGCCCGGTCGCGGTGCGCGCCCACCTGGCGCCGTACCTGCCCAACCACCCGCTGCAGGGCGAGGCGGGCCCGGCCACCGGTGTCGGCCCGATCTCGGCCGCGCCCTGGGGCTCGGCGGCGATCCTGCCGATCTCCTGGGCGTACGTCCGGCTGATGGGCGGCGAGGGCCTCAAGCGCGCCACCCAGGTGGCCGTGCTGAACGCCAACTACATCGCCAAGCGGCTGGCCCCGCACTTCCCGGTGCTCTACACCGGCCCGGGCGGCCTGGTGGCGCACGAGTGCATCATCGACCTGCGCCCGCTCACCAAGGAGACGGGGGTGACCGTGGACGACATCGCCAAGCGCCTGATCGACTACGGCTTCCACGCCCCGACCATGTCCTTCCCGGTGGCCGGCACGCTGATGATCGAGCCCACCGAGTCGGAGGACCTGTACGAGATCGACCGCTTCTGCGAGGCGATGATCGAGATCCGCGCGGAGATCGACAAGGTCGGCTCCGGCGAGTGGGCCGCGGACGACAACCCGCTGCGCAACGCCCCGCACACCGCCGCCAACCTGGCCGGCGACTGGAAGCACGGCTACTCGCGCCAGGAGGCGGTCTTCCCGGCGGGCGTCAACCCGGCGGACAAGTACTGGCCGCCGGTGGGCCGGATCGACGGCGCCTACGGCGACCGCAACCTGGTCTGCTCCTGCCCGCCGCTCGACGAGTACGGCGTCTGAGCAGCACCGGGAGGGCTTAGCGCCCGATGACGAAGTGCCCTGCGGTGGCTGCCGCAGGGCACTTCGTCACATCCGGAGTCACATCCGCAGTGCTCCGCCCGGGATGCGCTCGTGGAGGTCAGGCGGCGACCAGCAGCGTTCGGCGCGGCGCGATCACCCGGCCGTCCGGCAGCAGCTCGCCGGTGTCCTCGAAGAGCAGGACTCCGTTGCAGAGCAGGCTCCAGCCCTGCTCGGGGTGGCGGGCGACGGGAACCGCCGCCTCACGGTCAGGGGAATCGGCCGACGGGCACTCAGGTCGGTGCTGGCACATCGTGGTACCTCGTTTCACTACTCACGCTTCACGCCCCCCGCAGCGGAACGCAGGTGTGAACCAGCGCTTCTGTGGGTAGGACAGGTGGTCCTGCCACGCTCTCTCCAGTGTCCGCGCCCAAACCCCATTGCGCAGCCCTTTTGGTGACTTGCGCCACAACTACAGCCCAGAGATCACCCATTCAGATGGGTCCGACCGTGGTGCGCGGGCAAACGGGCCACCCGACCATGACTCGGTCGGGTGGCCCGTTGATGGTCTGTTCGGAGGGTGTCAGGCGGTGCTCAGGCGACTACTCAGGCCACTGCGGTGACCCGCGGTGCCGGGCGGCCGAGCAGGGCGAGCAGCTCACCGGCCGGGTAGGCCCGGTGCGCGGTGATGCCGAGCGGCGCGGGGGCCAGTGGCAGCAGCAGGTCGCCCGCCGGATCGGCGTCCGTCGCGTGCAGCCACAGGGCGGTCGCGTAGTGGTCGGGCATCGAGAGCAGCCGGGGCTGGTAGGCCGTGCGCCGCTGCTGGACCAGCTGCCAGGCCTCGGCCAGCGCCCGGACCGTGGAGTCCGGGTAGGGGCCGGCCGCGAAGTGCGCGAAGGTGTGCCCCTCCGCCGACCTCACCACCTCGGCCGCCGCCACCACCACCGTGCCGTGCTTGACCAGGAACCGCCAGCCGGTCCGCGGCGCGGCGGCCAGCGCACGCGCCGTCGTGGTGCCCGGCGGCAGCTGATGGACTGCCAGCGGATGGGCCGGCAGCAGGGCGCCCACGGTATTTCGCGGGGCTGCCGCGCCGGGCTGCCGCAGGGCGGTCGGCGAGCTCAGGGCGGCCAGCACGGCACGCAGGGCGCTGGGCGGTGGCTGGGGTGTCTGCAGGGTCATGGCGGGTCGCCTCTCCATGCGAGATCGGCGTGCGAAGGCGGCATACCGGCGTGGCGCGACAGGGCCGGGTCCGGTTGGGCGTGATCGCGGGGCTGAGCGCGCGGGCTCCGGGCAGCGGCACGCCGCACCGGGGTCGGAACCGGTGCGGCCGGGCCGGGACTCGAAGTCCACTCGAACAAGTGCGCAGGGTGACCTGTTTATCACCTTCTGTCGTGCCCGGCAAGTCGAGCGATAGCTGAGAAATCGTCAGTTCCCTTGTGGCATAGGGCATTAGAAGCGCTCGGGTATCGATCTTCCGGATGGGCATGATGCAGGGCACGGTGGACCGGGCGAAGGGGGTATCCATGGGGGAGAAAGTCATCGCAACCCGGGCCGACCTGTCGGACCGGCAGCACTACCGTCGCAAGCTGCAGTCCTGTCAGGAGGCCCTGGAGCGGATGCTGCACGAGCAGCGTTTCGACCGGCCCCGGGCCATGATGGGCCTGGAGATAGAGCTCAACCTGGCGGACGAGCAGGGTCTGCCGCTGATGCGCAACGAGAAGGTGCTCGCGGCGATCGGCTCGCCTGACTTCCAGACCGAGCTGGGCCAGTTCAACATCGAGGTCAACGTCGCTCCGCACCAGCTCAGCGGCCATGTCTTCGAGGAGCTGCGGGAGGAGCTGGACACCGGCCTGCGGTACGCGGACCGGCGGGCGGCCGAGGCCGGTGCCCGGATCATCATGGTGGGCGTGCTGCCGACCCTGGAGACCGTGCACACCGGGCGGGACTCGATGAGCCACAACAACCGCTACAGCCTGCTCAGCGACCAGATCATGGCGGCCCGCGGCGAGGACATCGCGCTGGACATCGAGGGCGTGGAGCACCTGCAGCTGGAGTCGGTGAGCATGGTCGCCGAGGCCGCCGCCACCTCGCTCCAACTGCACCTCCAGGTGACCCCGGACCGGTTCGCACCGGTCTGGAACGCGGCCCAGGCGATCGCCGCCGTGCAGGTCGCACTCGGTGCCAACGCGCCGTTCCTGTTCGGCCGGGAGCTGTGGCGGGAGACCCGTCCGGTGCTCTTCCAGCAGGCCTGCGACACCCGTTCGGCCGAGCTGAAGGCCCAGGGGGTGCGCCCGATCACCTGGTTCGGGGAGCGCTGGGTGGACTCGGCGCCGGAGCTGTTCGCCGAGAACATGCGCTACTTCCCGGCCCTGCTGCCGATCTGCGACGACGAGGACCCGGCCAAGGTGCTCGCCTCCGGCGGCGTGCCGCGGCTCGGCGAGATGCGGCTGCACAACGGGACCATCTACCGCTGGAACCGGCCGGTCTACGACGTGACCGACGGCAGGCCGCACCTGCGGGTGGAGAACCGCTGCCTGCCGGCCGGGCCGACGGTGGCCGACATCCTGGCCAACGCCGCGTTCTACTACGGGCTGGTCCGCGCGCTGGCCGAGCAGCCCCGGCCGATCTGGACCAGGCTGCCGTTCGCCCATGCCGACCGGAACTTCCACACTGCGGCCCGCTACGGCATCGACGCGGTGGTGCAGTGGCCCCGCCCGGGCCGCGGCAGCCGGGGCGCGCCCGCGGCGGTACCGGTGGTCGACCTGGTGCTCGGTGAACTGCTGCCACTGGCCTACCAGGGCCTGGACGAGTGGGGCGTGCTGCCGGCCGACCGGGACCGCTACCTGGGGATCATCGAGCAGCGCTGCCTGCGCCGCACCAATGGCGCGGCCTGGCAGGCGGCCACCGTGCACCAGCTGTGCGAGCGGCACGGCATGGACCGGGCGACCGCGTTGGCCACCATGACTCAGCGGTACATGGAGCTGATGCGGGCGGGCGAGCCGGTGCACAACTGGCCGGTGGGGTGACGATTTGCCGTCGAGGTCGCCTCATCCGGGTGTGACAAGATGATCCGCCATGACGATCGCACCGCCCGCGCAGCCCGCGGACACCCTGCCGCCCGGTGACCGGCGGCGCCGACTGCTCGGGATCGAGCTGCTGATCGTCCTCGGGCTGTCGCTCGGTGCTAGCGGGGTCAGTGCGCTGATCAGCTTCGTCGACTCGGCCACCCGCAACGTGGGGCTGGCCCACCAGACCGCCGCGCTGAACAGCTCGGCGGCCCCCGGTCGGCCCTGGATCGACCTGGCCTACCAGCTCTACTACATCACCCGCGGGCTGATGCCGGTGGCGCTGGTCGGCTACCTGCTGGTGCGCGAGGGCACCTCGCTGCGGGTGCTCGGCTTCGACCTGCGCCGCAAGGCGGCCGACCTCGGCCGTGGCGCCGCCGTGGCCGCCGTGATCGGGGGCACCGGCCTGGCGCTGTACTTCGCCTCCCGGGCGGCGGGCTTCAACCTCACGGTCGTCCCGTCCGGCCTGCCCGACGTCTGGTGGCGGATCCCGGTGCTGGTCCTCTCCGCCTGCCAGAACGCGGTGCTGGAGGAGGTGGTGGTGCTCGGCTACCTGGTCCGCCGGCTCGACCAGCGCGGCTGGACGCCCGCCGCCGTGCTGCTGACCAGCGCCGCGGTGCGCGGCTCCTACCACCTCTACCAGGGGATCGGCGGGCTGGTCGGCAACATGGTGATGGGCGCCGTCTTCGTGCTGCTCTACCGGCGCTGGGGGCGGGTGATGCCGATGGTGGCCGCCCATGCGCTGATCGACACCACCGCCTTCGTGGGCTACGTGCTGCTGGCGGGGCACGTCTCGTGGCTGCCCACGGGGTGACCGAGCAGATGTGACTGAGCGCTTGCTCAGCGGGGGTGGGCGCGCAGGGTCCCCTCGACCACCGTCACCGCGTGCCCGGCCAGCCGGACGCGGTCGCCCAGCAGCTCGCAGTCGAGCAGCCCGCCGCGCACCGAGGCCTGGTACCCGGTCAGCCCGGTGCGGCCGAGGCGCTCGGCCCAGAACGGGGTCAGCGCGGTGTGCGCGCTGCCGGTGACCGGGTCCTCCGCCACCCCGGCGGCCGGGGCGAAGTAGCGCGAGACGAAGTCGTAGCCGCCCTCCCGGTCCTCCGCCCGCGCGGTGACGGCGACACCGCGGGCCGGCTGCCGGGTGATCGCGGCGAGGTCCGGCGCCAGCCCGCGGACCGCGTGCTCACTGCCCAACTCGGCCACCAGGATGCCCAGTCCGCCGGTGTCGCGGCAGCTCAGCACCGCAGCGCCGAGCGCCTCGGCCAGCCCGTCCGGGACCGCCGTCTCGGTCAGCGCGGCCGTCGGCAGATCCAGGCCGATCCGGCCGTCGGGACGCGGGGTGGCGGTCAGCACACCGCTCAGCGTGTGGAACCGCACCGGCTCCGCCGCGACCAGCCCCCCGGTGCGCAGCGCATGGGTCGCGGCCAGGGTGCCATGGCCGCAGAGCGGGACCTCGGTCATCGGGGTGAACCAGCGCAGCGCCCAGTCGCCGTCCGGCAGCCGCCGGACGAACGCGGTCTCGGAGAGGTTCATCTCGCGGGCCACCTGGCGCAGCCACCGCTCCTCGGGCCAGTCGCCGTCCGGCAGCAGGCAGACGGCAGCGGGGTTGCCCGCGAACGGGCGCTCGGTGAACGCATCGATGATCGAGATCTGCATGGCCCGAGCTTACGGCTGGTCAGCGGGTGGGCACAGGTCCAATTCCGGTTAGGTGGACCACGACCGGCGCGGGGAGCGGGCCGGTGCCCCGCTCCCCGCGCCGATGGCCGGCCCGCGCTCAGGCCGTGCCGGCCGCCGTCTCCTGCACCTGGGCGTACGGCGCGAGCTTGCGCAGCGACTCGATGTTCTTCAGCAGATCCTCACGGGTCTCGTGCGCGTCACCGACCACGATCACCGACCCATTGCTCGCCTTGAGCCGGAACCGGTGCATGCCGCGTTCGTCGGTGAACAGCTCGAATTTTCCGGCCATGACAGTTGACGCCTTTCGCTAGGGTGACCCCCTCGATGGAAAGGTACGGTCAAACCTCGTGGGGCGCAGAGCAGTTGACCCAGTCGGGTGGTTGCGGTCCGAGGCGCGAGCGTGGTGCCGCCGGGCTGCCGCGGGGGGCCTTCCGCATCTCGCCCGTCGTCGGCGTCTGCTGCAAGGGCCGCAGCGGCAGCACCGACCAGCTTCACGAACTCGGGCTGATCGAGGAGGACATGGAGGCCGTTCGGCGAGGCAGCAGGCTACCGAGCCGGTCGGCTCTCGGGGTTCGGAAACCAGGTTGTCAGTGCGTCGAGTGGCCCGCGCCGCCCGCCACTGTCACGTCGGCACCGCTGACGTACGACGCCAACGGCGAGGCAAGCAGTGCGATGACGGGGGCGACCTCCTCTGGGCGGCCCATCCGCCCGAGTGGCACTGCGCGACGCCGGACGCAGTCGGCGGCCCACTGCTCGTAGGGCTGGGTGCTGCGGGAGGCGGCGTGGACGGCCTGCTGCCGCTCGGTGTCGATGATGCCCAGGCTGACGGTGTTGACCAGGATCTCGTCAGCCGCCAGCTCGGTCGCCATGGAGCGGGCCAGGTTGGCGAGCGCGGCGCGGGCGGCACTGGCCGCGACCAGGGTCGGCTCCGGCTCACGCGCGATCAGGGCGCCGATCAGCACGACGCGGCCCGCGTCGGAGCGCCGGAGCCACGGCAGCGCGGCCCGCACCGGTAGCACGGCGCCCAGTACCTTGCCCTCGAGCTCGGCCAACCAGTCTTCCGGCGTGGCCTCGGTGAAGGTGCCCGGGAAGCCCTCCCCGGCATTGGCCACCACGGCGTCGATCCGGCCGAACCTCTCGCCCGCTGCGCGGATGAAGCCATCCATGGCGGTCTCGTCGCGCACGTCGCCCGCGTGGAGGTACAGCCGGTCCTGCTGCTGTGCCCAGGCCCGCGCTAGCCGTTCGCCGTCCCGAGCGCAGGTCGCCACCCGGGCGCCTTCGACCAGCAGCAGCTCGACGGTGGCCCGCCCCACCCCGGAGCTGCCGCCGGTCACAACGATCACGCGTCCTGCCGGCTGAAGGTCCACGGGATCGCAGGCTAGCCACGCAGCGGGCCCAACACCACACGTCGGGGCCGTTCGGGTGCGCCTGGTGGGGACGCGTGGGACTTCCCGTGCGGGGACGTGGTCGGCCCACCGGGCGGTGGGACGATCCGAGTCGGCGCTCAACCAGGCATCGCGGTGATCGGCTCCGCCCCCGGGTCAGGGGGCGGAGCCGTTTTCAGTCGGGACGGGCCGGGTCAGGTGGTGGCGAGCAGGAACTCCTCGGCGTTGGTGGTGCGCAGGCCGTCGGTCCGTCCGGAGAAGTAGCGCTCGTTCAGGAGCTGTGCCGAGATGTGCCGGGCGTCGCGGAACCCTGCCTCCCGGGCCAGTTCGAGGAGCCGGTCCGGGCTGAAGAAGCTGACGAACGGGGTGCCGGTGGCCCGGGCCCGCTCCTCGACCATCAGCCGGCCGGGCCGTTCCGCCGCTTCGAGCAGCTCCAGGGGTGGCTGGAAGGTCATCGCGAACGCCGACTCCGGGGCGAGCTTGGCGAGTTGGCGGATGGTCGCGAGGTTGGCGGCCTCGGTGAGGTACATGCTGACGCCGGTGGAGGCGATGACGGCGGGCCGGCCCGGGTCGAAGCCGGCGGCGACGAGCCGTGCCCACCAGGCGTGCTCGGACTCGAAGTCGCTGGGCACGAAGACCAGGTTCTCCGGGGTGCCGAGCCCGAGGTCCAGCAGCCGGCGGCGCTTCCAGCCCTGGGTCGCGGGGCGGTCCACCTCGAACACCCGCAGCCGGGCGGCGAGGTCGGGGTGCCGCAGGGCGAAGGTGTCCAGGCCGGCGCCGAGGACCACGAACTGGGTGGTGCCGCGCCGGGCCCGCTCGAGCACCAGGTCGTCGACGAACCGGGCCCGGGCGACGATGCCCGCCCGGTAGGTGCGGGTGCCGGCGACGTCCATGTCCGGTCGGGCGCGCCAGTCCTCGGCGGGGTCGGCCAGGCGCAGGCCGATCTCGTCGTCCAGCACGTGCGGCGGCGGGTCGGCCAGGGTGTGCAGGGCGCGCCACAGGGCGACCCGCACGGCGGTGTGGTCCGGGACGACGGGGGAGTGGTCGGTCATGGCTGGCCCCCGGCTCACTTGGCCGCAGGCGCCTGGAGCAGCCACTGGCGGCCGTCGGGGTCGCGCACGGTCGCCTCCCTGGTCCCGTAGTGGGTGTCCTCGAAGGGGGTGAGCAGCTCCAGCTCCGGGTTGGCGTGGACGTCCTGCTCCGAGGCCACCTGGAGGACCAGCTGGGATCCGGTCGCCTGGTCCTCGGGGACTTCGGCGATGAAGACGATGGGGGAGTCCCCGTTGCGGAGCTGGCCGGAGTTGTGGTCCGTCTCGAACTCCAGCTGGTACCCCAGGGCCTGGAAGAAGCGGGCGGCCTTGCCCCAGTTGTGGGTCTTCAGGAAGACCGCGCTGATGCCGTTGGTGGTCACTTCGACTCCTGATCGTTGCCAAGGTGCGGTGCTGCGGCGGTGCCGCCGTCGAGGTAGGACCGCAGCGCGTCGGCCACCAGGGCCGACAGCGACGAACCGGTCTCGACGGCGCGCATTTTGACCTGCTTGATCAAGCTGACCGGCAGGTAGACGTTGAATTGCTTCACTTCCTCGTCAGGCACATCCAGAATGCTAGCAAGCTAGATTGCTAGCCGCTAGCCCGCGGGCGGGCACGGATCTCCGGAGGCGATCGGCCGGACGGTCTCAGCCGATGCCGGGCGATCTCGGCCGATGCCGAGCGATGCCGAGCGATCTCAGCCGATCAGGCGGATCAGCGCGGTGTCGAAGAGGTCGAACGCGCGCGGCAGCGGGCCCTCGTCGTGGTGGTGCAGCGCGGACCAGAAGAGGTCGCCGGGCAGTGCCGAGCGATCCGCGTAGACGCGGTAGGCGTAGCGTCGGCCGTCCACGCCGGCGAGCTCGACCAGCCAGCAGCCGCCGGCTGGTCCATCGATATCTGATACATCGTCAACAAGCATTCGATGCGGTCGTCGTGGCAATGGGACTCCCTCCCGGGACGACGGGCCTCATCGAGTGGGACGAGCGTCACGGTCGGATGGTTGTAGTGGAACCGGGGATTCAGCTTCCAGTGTCGGAGGCCCGGGCGAACAGCCAGCCGTCCAGCATCAGTTGGATCTCGCCGATGACCCGGGGGTCGCCGTCGGGGGCGAGCTTGAAGGCGGTGATGAGCAGTTGGGCGGCGGCGGCGACCACGAGTTCGGTGCGCAAGCGGAAGGCCGCGGTGTCGGGGTAGCCGTAGCCGCGGACCAGGGCCGCATGGATCACGGCGGCGATCCGGCGGTCCACCGCCTGGTCGTACTCGCGCAGTTCGGGCGGCGGCGGGGCGTGGAACCACAGGCCCAGGTGGCCGGGCGTCCCGCGCCGCACCCGTACCTGCGCGCTGATCAGGCGGGCGCCCAGCTCGCTTGGCGTGGGCGGGAGTTCGGCGTCGACCACGCTCTCCACGGCGGCCAGGTACTGGTCGAGCCAGTGCACCATCAGGCTGCTGAAGATGGCGTGCTTGTCCGGGAAGAACCGGTACAGCACGCCGATCGACACCTGGGCCTCGGCGGCGATCAGCTTGGTGCCGATCTGCCCGTGGTCGTGCCGTTCCAGGAGCTGTGCGGTGGCGGCCAGGATCCGGGCGACCTTCTCGCGGCTGCGCTGCTGCTGCGGCGCGCGCAGCACGCCGGCCGGAAGCGGAGGGAGGGCGGCGTCGGACATCGGGCTCCTTGACAATGCGTCAGAATATGAATCAGAGTCTAGTTCGTGTTCTTCGCGAAGGAGTCCGGAACGGGAGCGGCCGGCGCGCCGCTGGGACGGCGGTTCCGGCTGCTGCTGACCTCGGTCACGGTGTCCAGCCTCGGTGACGGAATGCGCTTCGTCGCCTTGCCGCTGCTCGCCGCGCGGATCTCCGGTGACCCGCGCGACCTGGCGCTGGTCGCCACCATGGAGCAGTTGCCCTGGCTGCTGCTCAGCCTGCCGGCCGGCGCGCTGGCCGACCGGGTGGACCGGCGCCGCCTGCTGGTCACCGTGGACACCGCGCGGACGCTGCTGGTCGCGGGCTTCGCGGCGGCGGTCGCGCTCGGCGCGGCCGGCGTGCCGCTGCTCGCCGCGGTGGGCTTCCTGCTCGGCTGCGGCCAGACCTTCTACAACGCCGGCTGGTCGGGCGTGGTCCCCAGCCTGGTCGAGCCGGCCGACCGGCCACGCGCCAACGGACGGCTGCAGGCGGGCGCGCTGGTCGCCGACTCGCTGATCGGCACCTCGCTCGGCACGGTCCTGTTCGCGGCGGCCGCCCTGCTGCCGTTCGCGGTGGACGCGACCTCGTTCGCCAGTGCCGCGCTGCTGATGCTGCTGCTGCCCGGCGGGCTGCCCCGGCGGGACCAGGAGCCGGGCGAAACGGTCGGCCCGCGCGGGATGCGGGCGTTGTTCGGCGGCGCGGGCGAGGGGGTGCGCAAGTTGCTGCGGCACCGACTGCTGACCGCGCTCTGCCTGACCGCCACCGCCGTCAACCTGGTGATGGCCGGGGTGACCGCCGTGCTCGTGCTGTACACCCGTCAGGTGCTGCACCTGGGCCCGCTCGGCTACGGGTTGCTGGTGGGCGCCTTCGCGGTCGGCGGGGTCGCGGGTTCGCTCGGCGCGCCCTGGCTGGTCCGCCGGCTCGGCAGCACCTGGACCCTGCTGGTCACGCTGACGGGCGCCGGGCTGGTGCTCGGCGTCGCCGGGCTGACCTCCGACTGGCGCTGGGCGGACCTGGCCACCGCCTGCTACGGCGCCCTCACGCTCGCCTGGGGCGTCACCGCCGTGTCGATCCGCCAGGACCTGGTGCCGGAGCGGCTGCTCGGGCGGATCAGCATGGCCTACCAGATGCTCGCCAACGGCGGCATGGCCGTCGGGGCGATGCTGGCGGGCCTGGTCGCGCACGCCTGGGGGCTGCGGGCGCCCATGATGGGCGGCGCCGCCGTGCTGCTGGTGATCACCCCGGGGCTGGCCTGGGTGCTGCGGGATCCGAAGGCCCTGGCGCAGCAGGTGGCCGGCACTCAGGCCCCCACTCAGGCCGCCACCGGCTCCAGCCGCTTGGCACCCGAGCCGGCCGGGGTCGAGTGACGCACCAGCGCGCGCACTTCGGGCACCGCCAGCACCAGCAGTGAGAGGAGCGTCATCACCGCGGCGCAGCTCCACAGCGCGTCGCCCAGCCCGAGGCCGCCCGCCAGCGGCGCGGCGGCGACCGTGCCGACCGGGGCCAGCGCCACCGAGCCGCACCAGTCGTAGGCGGCGACCCGGGAGAACTGGGCGGCCGGGATCTCCTGCTGCAACGCCACCATCCAGCTCACCCCGTAGACCGTGCCGCCGACCCCGGAGGCGAACATCGCGGCGCCGACCAGCGGCAGCGGTGCGCCGGCGGCCAGGGTGGCGGCCGGCAGTCCGAACATCAGCACCCCCGCGGTGCCGGCCATCAGCAGTCGGCGCGGCTGCCAACGGACCATCAGCAGTCCGCCGGCCACCAGCCCCGCGCCCATCGCGGCGTTCACCAGGCCCCACGGCCGCGGCCCGCCGAGCCGCTCGTCCGCCACCAGCGGCCCCAGGACCGACTCGGCGGCGATCAGGCAGGCGTTCACCACGCCGTACTGCACCACCACCGCCCACAGCCACCGCCGCGAGGTGAACTCCCGCCAGCCCTCCCGCAGTTCGGCCAGCATCCCGGGTCCGCTCGGTTGCTGCGCCGGCGTCGCGCCGGCCCGCAGGAAGAGCCGCAGCGCCCCGGCCGCGGCCAGCCCGGCGGCGTCCAGGGCCAGCACCCAGCCTGGTCCGACGGCGGCCACCAGCGCACCGCCGAGCGCCGCGCCGACGATCTGCGAGGAGTTCAGCGCGGTGCGGAACACCGCGAAGGCCCGCGGCGCCTGCCGCTGGTCCACCGACTCCATCACCATGCCCTCGGAGGCCGGCGCGAAGAAGGCCAGCCCGACCCCGTTCGCCGCGGCGAGCACCACGATCTGCCAGAGCCGGGCCTGCCCGGTCAGTACCAGCACGGCGAGCAGCGCCTGCGACAGCGCGTTGCCCAGGTTGGCCGCGACCATCACCCGGTGCCGGGGCAGTCGGTCCGCGAGCGCGCCGCCGACCAGCAGGAAGAGCACGGTGGCGGCCAGCCGGGCGCCGGTGACCCAGCCGATCTCGGCCGCCCCGCCGCCGAGGCGCAGGATCGCGAAGGCGGTGGCGATCGGGGCACCGGCGTTGCCGAGGCCGCTGACCACGGTGGCGGCGCTGTGGATCAGGAAGTCGCGGCCGGCCCAGGCCAACTGGGGGATTCGGTGCTGGTTTAGCTTCGGCATTCGCCCGACTATGACGGTGGCATGGACTGCTGTCCACGCTACGGACAGGTATGAACATCTGCTGACAGGTTGATGGAGGTACCCTTCATCACTCGATGGGAAACGGCCAAGATCTGATCGATAATCGGTTGATCGCCTCTCGGCTCGTCTGGAGGATGCTGCGATGGACCAGATCCTCGACGCCGCCGCCGCCCTGCTGGGTGAGTCACTGTCCGACCCCGCCGACCTGGGCGGCAGCGGCCGCAGCACGGTGCTGCGGGCCCGCGCGGCGAGCGGACGCAGTGTGATCGTCAAGGCGTTCACCGAGGAACCCGAGGCGCGCCGGGCCTTCACCGGCGAGGCGACCGGCCTCTCCCTCAAGGCGGGCGGGCCTGACCTGCTGGCCGCCGACCCCGAGCAGCGGCTGCTGGTGCTGGCCGACCTCGGCACCGCGCCCACCCTGGCCGACCTGCTGCTCGGCGCCGACCCGGCCGCCGCCGAGCGGGCCCTGCTGGCCTGGGCCCGCGGGCTCGGCGAGTTGGCGGTGGCCGCCGCGCCCCGCCGCGCCGAGTTCGACGACCTCTGGTCGCGCTACCAACTCGGCCTGCCCGCTTGGGACAAGGAGCCCTGGATCGCGCAGAACGCCACGCGGCTGCCGAGCGTGCTGGACTGCGTCGGCCTGACCCCGGCCCCGGGCCTGGCCGCCGAGCTCGACCGGATCGGTACCGCCGGCGGTGAGCGCTATCCCGGCTTCACCCCCGGCGACACCTGCCCCGACAACAACCTGATCACGCCCGGCGGCCTGCGCCTGATCGACTTCGAGGCGGCCTGCTTCCAGTCCGTCTTCCTCACCGCCGCCTACTGCCGGATGCCGTTCTCCAGCTGCTGGTGCGTCTTCGCGCTGCCACCCGGCCTGGCCGAGCGGATCGAGCGGACCTACCGCGAGCAGGTGGCGGCGATCCACCCGGAGCTCGCCGACGACGCCGTCTGGGAGGCCGGCCTCGACGCGGCCGTGGCGGTCTGGACGGTGGACGCGACGGTCCGGCTGCTTTCCAGGGCGGTCACCGAGGACGCACCGCTGCACCCGCGCCGCCGCCCGGTGCCGACCCGCCGTCAGCTGCTCCACCACCGCTGGGCACAGGCCGCCGAGCTGCCGGGCCTGCCGGCGCTGACCGAGACGATGCGCGGGCTGCTGAAGCTCGCCGACGACTGGCAGGTGCCGCGGCTGCCCGGCTATCCGGCGTTCCAGTCGGGCGTCAGCCCAGATGCCCGCGCAGGAAGGTGAGGGTGCGCTGCCAGGCGATCGCGGCCTGCAGCGGGTCGTAGTTGCCGGACGGGTTCTCCTCGTTCATGAAGGCGTGCCCGGCCGGGTAGAAGTGGATCTCGGGACGCCGGTCGGTGGCCTCGCCGATCCGGATCGCCGCCTCGTCCACCAGCTCCGTCGGAATGCTCTTGTCGTACTCGCCGTAGTGCCCCAGCACATGGGCGGTCAGGCCGAGGTAGGAGTAGTCCGGCTCGCGCGGCACACCGTAGAACGGCACCGCGGCGACCACCCGGTCGCCCTCCCGCACCGCCAGCCGCAGCCCGAAGTCGCCGCCCATGCAGAAGCCCACCACCGCCACTGCGTCCCCGGTGGTCCCCGGCTGCGCCAGCAGGAAGTCGACCGCACCGGACAGGTCGCGGACCGCGCCCTCGACGGGCAGCTGCCGCTGCCGCTCGGCCGCCTCGGCCGCGCTGTGCACCGTCTCGCCGCCGAACAGGTCGGGGGCCAGCACCGTGAAGCCCTCGGCGGCGAACCGGTCCGCCATCGTGGTGATGTGGGTGGTCAGGCCCCACCACTCCTGGACCACCAGCACGCCGGGGCCCCGCCCGCCCGGCGGCAGGGCCAGATAGCCGTGTGCCTGCTTCCCATTGCTGGGGAAGGTGACGTTCTGCGCTCCCACGTGTCCAGCTCCATCTGCCGCGAGGTAAGGGGCCGAAGCGCCCCGCGGGGTTGATCGTATGTGGGTGGCACGCCGCCTGTCCGCCGGTCATCCAGGCCGTTTTCCGCGTGTTGTCATGACGGATCGTCATTCGAAATCTGACGGGTCGTCAGCCCATCTCCTCCAGGGCCCGGCCCCGGGTCTCCTTGATGCAGAACACCACGAACGGGATGGAGAGCAGCGCGAAGCAGGCGTAGATGACATAGGTGGCCGACAGGTTCCAGTTGGCCAGGTCGGGGAAGCTCACGGTGATCATCCAGTTGGCGATCCACTGCGCCGAGGCGGCGACCGACAGGGCCAGCGCACGGATCTTGTTGGGGAACATCTCGCCGAGCAGCACCCAGACCACCACGCCCCAGGAGAAGGCGAAGCAGAGCACGAAGACGTGCGCCGCGACCAGCGCCACGGTGCCCTGCAGGCTGGGCAGGGTGGCCGCGGTGCCGGTGCCGTGCCGGTAGGAGAACGCCCAGGCGGCCGTCCCCAGTGACGCCGCCATGCCGATCGAGCCGGCCAGCGCCAGCGGCTTGCGGCCGATCCGGTCCACCAGGGTCATCGCGATGACCGTGCCGATCACATTGACGATCGAGGTGGAGATGCTGATCAGCAGCGAGTTGCTCTCGTTGATGCCCACCGACTGCCAGAGCACCGAGGAGTAGTAGAAGATCACGTTGATGCCGACGAACTGCTGGAAGGCCGAGGCGCCGATGCCGACCCAGACGATCGGCAGCAGTCCGAAGCGGCCGCCGGTCAGGTCCACCAGTCGCGGCTTGTGCGTGGTGTCCAGCACCGACCGGATCTCGGCCACCCGGGCGTCCAGGTCGACACTCGGCGGCTCCACCTCGCGCAGCACCTCGCGGGCCTTCGTCTCCCGGCCGGTGGCGATCAGATGGCGCGGCGACTCCGGGATGGCCAGCGCCATCAGCCCGTAGACCAGCGCCGGCACGGCCTCCACGCCTAGCATCCACTGCCAGGCCTGCACCGGGCCGAGCTTGTTGGTGGACTCCCCGCCCGCCGCCCTGTTGAGCGCGTAGTTGGCCAGCTGGGAGACGGTGATGCCGAGCACGATCGCCATCTGCTGGAACGAGGCGAGCCGGCCCCGGTAGGCGGTGGGCGCCACCTCGGCGATGTAGGTGGGCGCGACCACCGAGGCGATGCCGATCGCCACGCCGCCCAGCACCCGCCACATGCCGAGCAGTTGCACACTGGGCGGGAACATCGAGCCGACCCCGCTGATCGCGAAGAGCACGGCGGCCAGCAGCATGGTGCGCACCCGGCCGAGGTGGTCGGCCAGCCAGCCGGCCGCCACCGCACCGGCGGCCGAGCCGAGCAGCGCGATCGCCACCACGAAGGCGGTCTCGCTGTTGCCCACGTGGAAGTGCTTCTGGATGCCGGTGACCGCGCCGTTGATCACGGCGCTGTCGTAGCCGAAGAGGAAGCCGCCCATCGCCGCCGCGGCCGAGATGAAGACGACACGGCCGAGGTGGGCGGTGTCGGGCTGCTGCGGCTGCGTCGGCGAGCTGGTTGTTGACACGCGGGCTCCGGGGAGGGACGAGGCGTCGGTGAACCTGACCATGAGATCAGCCGACCGCCCGAAATCCCCGGATTGACCGATGTTGTCGGGCCGGGCGCGGTCAGGCCTCCATCGGGCACCCGCCGCGCTGCGCCAGGCGCCGCAGCAACTGCTCGCGCGCCCCGGCGTCCTGCGGAGCACCGCGCTCGGCAAGGTGTTCGGCGGCTGCCGCCTGGTGCTCCAGCGGCACCTTGTCGTCGTACTTGAACTTCGCCCGCACCTGGCGCACCGTCAGCCGCAGCCCGCAGATCCCGGACAGCTGCGGGCCGTACGGTGCCTCGCCCGGCAGCACCCGGACCTCGGGGGTCTCGGGCTGGAAGTGCGCCAGCTGCCGGTTGAGGATCTCCGCCTTGCCCGCCGCGCCCTCCACCACCTCGGCGGTGCAGTCGAACTGCACCGAGGCGTAGTAGCTGGTCGGCACCGCGCTGGCCCGCCAGGTGGACGGGGCGAAGGCGTAGTCGTCGGTGACCGCCAGGGTGACCCGGGGGTCGGTGCGCACCGCCGCCAGCAGCGGGTTGGGCGCGGCGAGGTGCAGCACGATCTCGCCGGCGTCCGCGTCGAGCAGGAAGTGGATGGGCACCAGGATCGGCGGGCCGTCGGGGCTGTTGGCGGCCAGCGTGCCGAAGTCGCGCCCGGCCAGCCAGGCCCGCCACTCGGCCTCGCTGCCCTGGTCCCAGGAACGGATCAGCATGCCGCGCCCCCGGGCTGGAAGTCCCGTAGGTAGTCGGGCAGTTCGCGCTCGGTGCCCGGGTGCGGGACCGGCGCGCCGTAGACCGTGCGGACCGGGACCACGCCGGACCAGTAGGGCAGGCCCTGGTCCTCCTCGTCGTCGTCCGCGCCGTCGTCCCGGGTCTTGGCCGACACCTCGTCGAGCACCAGCCGGATCACCGCGGTCGCGGCGAGCTCCTTGGGGTTGGCCCGCCGCACGTCGCCGGAGCGGCCCGGCACCGCGTGGTCGACCAGGGCGTCCAGCGCCGCCGCGAGCTCGGCGGGGTCGGTCACCTGCTCGGCGATGCCGTGGGCGACCACCGAGCGGAAGTTGACGGAGTGGTTGAACGCGGACTTGGTCAGCACCAGGCCGTCGACCTGGGTGACCGTCACGCAGACCGGCAGTCCCTCGGGGGCGCCGGCCGCGCGCAGCGGGCGGCTGCCGGTGGAACCGTGCAGATACAGCCGGTCGTCGATGCGGGCGAAGATGGTGGGCAGCACCACGGGGGCGCCGTCGGCGACGAAGCCCAGGTGGCAGACCCAGGCGGTGTCCAGGATCGCGTGGATCTCGGCCCGTTCCCAGCCGGCCCGATCCTTGTAGCGGGTGGGAGTGGTCCTGGATGTGCGGGCGTACTGCGTGGCGCTCGACGCGTCCGACATGACATCCCCCTTTGCACTAGTGCATAATAGTCTTTGTGCTAGGAGACTATCGGATCCAGGGACGACGCGCCACGGAGATCGCCGCCGACGTGGAACGGGCGGTGGCCTGCGGTGGATTGGAACCCGGACAGACGCTGCCCCCACTGCGCGAGCTGGCCGGCGAGCTGGGTGTCAACCCCAACACCGTGGCCGCCGCCTACCGGCTGCTGCGCGACCGCGGCGTGATCGAGACCGCCGGACGCAAGGGCAGCCGGATCCGCCCCCGCCCGGTCACCACCTACCGCGACCAGGTCTCGCTCGCCGTCCCGGCGGGCACCGTCAACCTCGCCGCGGGCAACCCCGACCCGCGCCTGCTGCCCCCGCTGGCCGCCGCGTTGACGGCCGCCGGCGCGGCCGCCGATCGGGAGCCGGTGCTCTACGGCCATCCGGCCGCCGACCCCGAGCTGATCGAGTTGGCCGCCGCCGGCTTCCAGGCCGACGGGCTGCCGGACGACGCCTACGCGGTCACCGCCGGAGCCCTGGACGCCATCGACCGCACCCTGGCCAGTCACCTGCGGCCGGGCGACGCGGTGGTGATCGAGGACCCGGCCTGGGCCAGCCTGGTCGACCTGCTGCCCGCCCACGGCCTGCGCGCGCTGCCGGTGGCGATCGACGACGAGGGCCCGCTGCCCGGCTCGGTGGCCGCCGCACTGGCCGCCGGCGCCCGCGCGATGGTCATCACCAGCCGCGCCCAGAACCCCACCGGCGCCGCGCTCACCGCCCGCCGGGCCGCCGAACTGCGCGCGGTGCTGGCCCGGCACCCCGAGGTGATGCTGCTGGAGGACGACCACGGGCACGGCATCACCGAGCTGCCGTACCACCCCGTCGTCTGCGATGCCGACCGGCGGCCCGTCAACTCGCAGTGGATGGTGGTGCGTTCGACCGCCAAGGCGTTCGGCCCCGACCTGCGGCTCGCGGTGGTGGCCGGCGACCGGCAGACGGTGGACCGGGTGCTGGGCCGGCAGCGGCTGGACACCGGCTGGGTCAGCCATCTGCTGCAGCGCACCACCGTGGAGCTCTGGCGCACCGTGGGCCCGTCGCCCGCCGGGGTGGCCGACGCCTACCGCGAGCGCCGCGAGGCCCTGCTCACCGCGCTGGCCCGGCACGGGCTGCGCGGCCACGGGCGCAGCGGGGTCAACGTCTGGGTGCCGGTGCCGGACGAGACCGGCGTCGTGGTCGGCCTGCTGCAGCGCGGCTGGGCGGTGGTGCCCGGCGCGCGGTTCCGCCTGCAGTCCCCGCCCGGCATCCGGATCACCGTGGCCCGGCTGGACCCTGCCGACGCCCCCCGGCTGGCCGCCGATCTGGCCGAGGTGCTCGGCGCGGGCACCGGATCGCGGCAGATCTGACGACGGGAGCGCTGCCGGATGCGGCAGCGCTCCCGTCCCGAACGTCCCGAACGTGTCAGCTCTTGGCCTGCAACGCCTGGACGTGCTCGCGGACCTGATCCTTCGTCAGATAGGCGCCGGTGTACTCGAAGTCGCTCAGCCGGGCGGGCTGGCGGGCCAGGAACCCGGTGCGCACGAAGTCGTCACCGGCCGTCGCGTTGATCAGCCAGTTGCAACCGACCCGAAACTTGGCGACGTTGGTCCGCATCGCCATCAAGTGGTAGCCGCGGGCCACCAGTTGGGCCGGAATCCCGGTCATCTCCACGGCCAGCGGCTTGGAGACCGCATCCTTGCCGCCCAGGTCCACCACCAGGCCCAAGTCCCGGTGGAAGTAGGGCTCCAGCGGCTGGTTGCGCAGCGCCGCGATCAGGTTGTCGGCCACCTTGCGGCCCTGCCGGGCGGAGTGCTGGGCGGTCGGCGGGCACACCGCGCCATCGCCCTTGGCCAGATCGGGCACGGCCGCCGCGTCGCCGAGCGCGAACATGCCCTCGAACTGCGGCACCCGCAGCTCCGCGGTCACCGCGAGCCGGCCGCGCACCGTCTCCGCGTCCAGGGTGCCGACCAGCGGGCTGGCCGCCACGCCGGCCGTCCAGATCAGGGTGCGCGCGGGCACCTCCCGGCCGTCGGTGAAGGTCACCGAGGTGTCGTCGACCTTGGCCACCGAGACGCCCAACGACACCTCCACACCGCGGTCGCGCAGGATCTGCAGGGCCCGCGTGCCCAGGTGCTCGCCGAGCTCCGGCATCAGCCGGGGAGCGATGTCGATCAGGTGCCACTTGATCAACTGCGGGTCCAGCCGCGGGTAGCGGTCCAGTGCGGCGGTGGTCAGCCGCTGCAGGCAGGCCGCCGTCTCGGTGCCCGCGTAGCCGCCGCCGACCACCACGAACCCCAGCCGGGTCTCGCGCTCCCGCTGGTCCAGCGTGTCGGCCGCCAGGTCCAGTTGGGCGATCACGTGGTCGCGCACATAGGCCGCCTCGGCCAGCGTCTTCATGCCGCGGGCGTGGTCGAGCAGGCCCGGGATGTCGAAGGTCCGGGTGACGCTGCCGGGGGCGAGCACCAGGTAGTCGTACGGCTCCACGACCTCCTGGTCGGTGATCTTGCGGATGATGCAGACCTTGGCCCTGGGATCGATGCCGACCGCGCCACCGGGGATGATGTCGGTGCGCCGCAGGGTGCGCCGCAGCGAGATGGCGACCGACTGCGGGGTCAGCACCCCGGCCGCGACATGCGGGAGCAGGGGCAGATACAGCTGATAGCTGAACGGTGCGACCAGCGTGATCTGTGCTTCGGTGGGGGCGAGCTTGCGCTCCAGTCGCCGGGCGCACTCCACACCGGCGAAGCCGCCGCCGACCACCAGGATCCGAGGACGTTCCATCACTCTTCCTTCGCAGCAGGCAACTGGTGCGGACGAACCGGCGGCCCGGCCCATGGGGGTCCCCCCGGCCGACGGCCGGGGGAGGGTCACCACTTGCGGCCCACCCTCGCACGCGGCCTGGGGAGGCGCCACCGCAACCAGGCGGACGGGGCGGCATCGGTAGGGTTGGCGCGTGCTACGTGAAGTGACGGCTGTCCGCTATGTGACGCCACTACGAGAAGGCGGCTCGATGCCGGGCCTGGTGGAGGGCGACGACCACCGGCTCTACGCATTGAAGTGGAGCGGGGCGGCGCAGGGCCGCAAGGCGTTGATCGCCGAGGTGCTGGCCGGTGAGCTCGCCCGCGGGCTCGGGTTGCCGGTGCCCGAATTGGTCCGGATCGACCTGGATCCGGTGCTGGCACGCAGCGAGCCGGAGCAGCAGATCCAGGAGCAGATGCGGGCCAGCGGCGGCCTGAACATCGGGCTGGCCTTCGCCAGCGGGGCGCTCAACTTCGACCCGCTCTGCTTCGAGGTGCCGGCCGAGCTCGCCGCCCGGGTGCTCTGGTTCGACGCGCTGATCGGCAATGTGGACCGGTCCTGGCGCAACCCCAACATGCTGGTGGTCGACGGCGAGTTGATGCTGATCGATCACGGCGCGAGCCTCATCTTCCATCACAGCTGGGCGAGTTCGGCCGGCTGGACGAGGCGCCCGTACGACGCGGGCGACCATGCGCTGGGCCGGTTCGTCCGCGATCTGGCCGCTGCGGACGCCGAGTCGGCCGCGCGCTGCACTCCCGAGCTGCTGGCGGCCGCGGTGGCCGCGGTGCCGGAGGAGTACCTGGTGGACGAGCCGGGGTTCGAGGAGCCGGACGCGGTGCGTGCGGCGTATCTGGAGCGGCTGGGCGCGCGGCTGGCCGGGCCGCGCGACTGGCTGCCGGTGCTGGAGGTGGGCGCATGAGTGAGTCGATGACCGAGCTGCGGGAGTACGAGTACGCGGTGATCCGCGCGGTGCCGCGGGTGGAGCGCGGGGAGTGCGTCAACCTCGGGGTGCTGCTCTACTGCCGCTGGCAGGAGCGGCTGCTGGCCCGCACCCTGCTGCCCGAGGCCAAGCTGCTGGCGCTGGACCCGGCGGTGGACCTGACCGGGGTGGCCCGGGCGCTGCGCGGGATCGAGGCGGTGGCCGCGGGCGGACCGGAGGCCGGCCCGGCGGCGGCCGACAGCCCGGGGCAGCGGTTCCGCTGGCTGACCGCGCCGCGCAGCGCGGTGGTGCAGCCGGGCCCGGTGCACACCGGCCTGACCGGAGACCTGGACGCCGACCTGGAGCGGCTCTTCCGCGACCTGGTCAGCTAGCTGTTCGTCTGCGAGGTTCGTTCCCTCGGTGAAAGCTGGAGTTAATGAACCTTTTACGCGTACTGTGATCTCATGGCCGCCATGACTACCGCCGCCCAGGGCATCACCACCGCCGAACTGATGGACGCGGTGGCCGGCGTGAGCTCCGCCTTCTGGATCGACTTCGCCGCCGCCGCGGCCCGGCACGGCCTGAGCGCCACCCAGGCCAAGGCGCTCGGCGCGGTGCTGGAGCCGGTGCCGATGCGCGCGCTGGCCGAGCGGCTGGGCTGCGACGCCTCCAATGTGACCGGCATCGTGGACCGGCTGGAGAGCCTGGGCCTGGCCACCCGGGCGGCGGCCGCCGCCGACCGCCGGGTCAAGATCGTCACCATCACGCCCACCGGCACCGACGTGCTGCACGCGATCCGCGACGACATGACCCGCGCGCACCGGGCGCTGGAGTCGCTGAACGCCGAACAGCGCGCCGCCCTGCTGGCCATGTGCGCCCAGCTGCTGCCGCTGATGAAGGGCGAGTCGGTCTAGCGGCGGTCAGGACACGGGGGTCTGTGCGGTGGTCGGGGGCCTGGCGGGGGAACTGCTGCTGGGCGGCGTCGTGCTGGTCGGCGCGTCGGTGCAGCGGATGTCCGGGATCGGGTTCGCGCTGCTGACCGCGCCCGTACTGGCCGTGCTGCTGGGCGCGGAGCAGGGCGTGCTGCTCTGCAACTGCGGGAGCGCGGTGATCAGCGCGATCGGGCTGGCCACCAGCTGGCGCCAGGTCCGCCCGGGCGCCATGCTCCCGCTGATAGCGGCGGCGGGCTGCAGCGTGCCGCTCGGCGCCTGGGTGGCCGCGCGGCTGCCCGAACCGCAACTGCTCGCGGTGATGGGCGCGCTGGTCACGGTCGCCGTGCTGGTGGTGCTGCGCGGTGCCCGGATGGCCTCGCTGCGCGGCACCGGGGGCGCGGTGGCAGCCGGCGTGGCCAGCGGTTTCATGAACTCGGCGGCCGGAGTGGGCGGCCCGGCGCTGTCGCTCTACGCGGTCAACGCGGGCTGGACGGTGCGCGAGTTCGTGCCCAACGCGCAGTGCTACGGCCTGCTGGTCAACCTGTTCTCGCTGCTCGCCAGGGGCACCCCGCGGCTGTCCCACCCGGCCTGGCTGGCGGTGGCCGCGGCGCTGGCGCTGGGCGCGGTGATCGGGCACTGGGCGGGCGGCCGGGTGCCGGAGCGGCGAGCCCGCACGGTGGTGCTGCTGCTCGCCCTGGGCGGCGGGGCGACCACTCTGCTCAAGGGCCTGTCGATGCTCTGACGGCAGCCTGCCGTCCGGGGGCGCTGACCTCGACTGTTAGGCTTGCGAAGCGTGAGCGCGAAGCCCCTGATCCCCGATGTCCTGGCCGCCCGGTACGCCTCGGCGACGCTGGCCCAGCTGTGGTCCCCCGAGCACAAGGTGGTCCTGGAGCGCCACCTGTGGCTCGCCGTCCTCAAGACCCAGAAGGATCTCGGGATCGACGTCCCCGAGACCGCCGTCGCCGACTACGAGCGCGTGATCGACCAGGTCGACCTGGCGTCCATCGCGGCCCGCGAGCGGGTCACCCGGCACGACGTCAAGGCCCGCATCGAGGAGTTCAGCGAGCTCGCCGGGCACGAGCAGATCCACAAGGGGATGACCTCCCGGGACCTGACCGAGAACGTCGAGCAGCTGCAGATCCGCCAGTCGCTGGAGCACGTCCGCGACCGCACTGTGGCCGTGCTGGTCCGTCTCGGCCGGCTCTCCGCCGAGCACGCCGAGCTGGTCATGGCCGGCCGCTCGCACAACGTCGCCGCCCAGGCCACCACCCTCGGCAAGCGGTTCGCCTCGATCGCCGACGAGCTGCTGGTCGCGTTCGCCCGCCTGGAGGAGCTGATCGCCCGCTACCCGCTGCGCGGGATCAAGGGCCCGGTCGGCACCGCCCAGGACATGCTGGACCTGCTCGGCGGCGACGCCGAGAAGCTCGCCGAGCTGGAGCGCCGGGTCGCCGGCCACCTGGGCTTCGACAACGTCTTCACCAGCGTCGGCCAGGTCTACCCGCGCTCGCTGGACTTCGAGGTCCTCACCGCCCTGGTGCAGCTGGCCGCCGCGCCGTCCAGCCTGGCCAAGACGATCCGCCTGATGGCCGGTCACGAGCTGGTGACCGAGGGCTTCAAGGAGGGCCAGGTCGGCTCCTCCGCGATGCCGCACAAGATGAACACCCGCTCCTGCGAGCGCGTCAACGGCCTCGCCGTGATCCTGCGCGGCTACGCCTCGATGACCGGCGAGCTGGCCGGCGACCAGTGGAACGAGGGCGACGTCTCCTGCTCGGTGGTCCGCCGGGTGGCGCTGCCGGACGCCTTCTTCGCCTTCGACGGCCTGCTGGAGACCTTCCTGACGGTGCTGGACGAGTTCGGCGCCTTCCCGGCCGTGATCGAGGCCGAGCTGGACCGCTACCTGCCGTTCCTGGCCACCACCAAGGTGCTGATGGGCGCGGTCCGGGCCGGCGTCGGCCGCGAGGTCGGCCATGAGGTGATCAAGGAGCACGCGGTCGCCTCCGCGCTCGCCATGCGGGCCGGCGCCCGGGAGAACGAGCTGCTGGACCGGCTGGCCGCCGACGAGCGGATCCCGCTGGACCGGGCCGCGCTGGACGCCCTGCTGGCCGACCGGCTCTCCTTCACCGGCGCCGCTGGCGCCCAGGTGGCGGAGCTGGTCGACCGGATCGGCAAGGTCGCCGCGAAGTACCCGGAGGCCGCCGCCTACGCCCCCGGCGCCATCCTCTGATCGTCTGACGATCCGCCGGACCGGGACCCGGGGCACTCGTGCCCCGGGTCCACCGGCGGTGAGGCGGTGCCGCAGTACCAGGTGGCGTCCGGCTCGGCCTCGGGCTGGGTCTTCGCCGGGACCGTGACCAGTGCGAGCAGCCCCGACCCGGCCAGCAGTCCGGCGCAGATCAGACACGCCGTGCGGAACGCCGCGTTCACCGAGCTCGCCACCCGGTACTGGTCCCCGCTCAGCCCGGTCAGCAGCGGTAGCGCCGCCACCGCGAGCAGCCCGGCGGCGCGCGCGGCCGCGTTGTTCACCCCGCTGGCGATCCCGGCCCGGCGCACGTCCACCGCCGCGAGCACGGTCGCCGTCAGGGGCGCCACCAGCATGGTCAGCCCGATCCCGAAGAACATCGCGGACGGGAACACATCCGACCAGTAGGAGGCGTGCGGACCGATCCGCAGCATCAGCAGCACCCCGCCCGCGGCCACCAGGGGCCCGATGGTGAGCGGCAGCCGCGGTCCGATCCGCGACGCCAGCCGCCCGGCCCGGGACGAGAACAGCAGCATCAGCACGGTCAACGGTGCGAACGCCACCCCCGCCACCACCGGCGTGAACCCGGCGACGGTCTGCAACTGCACCTGCAGGAAGAACGTGATCCCGCTCAGCGCGCCGTAGATGCCCAGCGTGACCACGTTGACCGCGGTGAACAGGTGCGAGGAGAACAACCCGAGCGGCATCATCGGCTCCGGACTGCGCCGCTCCTGCCGCACGAACGCCACCCCCAGCAGCACCCCGAGGACGGCCGAGATGCCCACCGCCGCCGACACCCCTGCGGACGCCTCGGTCAGCGCATAGGTCACCCCGCCCAGTGAGAGCGCCGCCAGCGCCGCGCCCTGCACGTCGAAACGCCCGGTGGCCTGCTCGTCCCGGCTCTCCGGCACATGGCGCAGCGTCAGCACCGCCACCACCACGGCCAGCGGCAGATTGATCACGAAGATCCACCGCCAGCCCGGCCCGCTCACCAGCCAGCCGCCCAGGAACGGCCCGACCGCGGTGGCCACCCCGCCAAGACCCGACCAGGCGCCCACCGCGCCCGAACGGTCGTCCGGATGGAAGCTGGCCTGCAGCAGTGCCAGCGACCCGGGGGTGAGCAGCGCGCCGCCGATGCCCTGCAGCGCCCGGGCCGCGATCAGCACGTCGACCGTGGGCGCCACCGCGCACAGCCCCGAGGCCGCCGCGAACCAGACCACGCCGATCAGGAAGACCCGCCGCCGCCCGTACCGGTCGCCCAGCGAGCCGCCCAGCAGGATCAGCCCGGCCAGGGTGAGTAGATAGGCGTTGAGCACCCACTGCAGCTGGGCCAGCGAGGCGTGCAGGTCGGCGCCGATGTGCGGCAGCGCGACATTGACCACCGTGCTGTCCAGCATCGCCATCCCGGAGCCGAGCGCGGCCGCCAGCACTACCCACCGACCCTGCGCGCTGCGCAGCCTGATTCCGTTCTCCATGACTGTGATCCTGCCCAACCGGAGGCCGTCCCGCGCGCCCGGGCGCGCTCGGGTGGCGGGGCGTCAACTGCCGGGCGAGGGTGGAAGCGGATCACGTTCCCCCGTAGTCAGGTGACGCGTCATGACGTACCCCTCCGCCTTCGGCGCCGGTGACCCGTTCAGCGACCTGTTCAGCCGCTTCTTCGGGATGAGCCCGATGTCCTCGCCGCCGGCCGTGCAGCGGGTACCGATCGGCCGGCTGCTCAGCGAGTCCGCCCAGGAGCTGATCGAGGCGGCCGCCCAGCGGGCCGCCGAGGACGGCAGCAACGACCTGGACACCGGCCACCTGCTCTGGGCCGCCACCCAGGTGGACTCGTCCCGGCGGATGCTGGAGCGGGCCGGCGTCGATCCGGACGAACTCGCCGACGACCTGCGCAACTCGCTGCCCAAGGGCGGCGGCGACATGACCGAGGAACCCGCGCTCACCCCGGCGGCCAAGCGCGCGCTGCTCTCCGCGCACGCCCGCTCGCAGGCGGCCGGCTCCTCCTATATCGGCCCCGAGCACCTGCTCGGCGCGCTGCTGGAGCAGGACCGCTCCGGCGCCGGCCAGGCGATGCGCGGCGTGGCGCCCAGCCAGGAGGCGCTGCGCAAGGTGCTGGACGGCTACGGCACCGGCGGCGACCGCAGCAGCACCGGCGAGCACCCGAGCCAGACGCCCACCCTGGACGAGTACGGCCGTGACCTGACCGTGGAGGCCCGGGCCGGCAAGCTCGACCCGGTGGTCGGCCGGGCCGACGAGATCGAGCAGACCGTGGAGATCCTCTCCCGGCGCACCAAGAACAACCCGGTGCTGATCGGCGAGCCCGGGGTCGGCAAGACGGCCATCGTCGAGGGGCTGGCCCAGCGGATCGTCTCCGGCGACGTGCCGCAGACCCTCAAGGACCGCCGGGTGGTCGCCCTGGACCTGACCGGCCTGGTGGCCGGCTCCAAGTACCGCGGCGAGTTCGAGGAGCGGCTGAAGAAGGTGATCGACGAGGTGAAGGCCGCCGAGCCGAGCGTGATCCTGTTCCTGGACGAGCTGCACACCGTGGTCGGCGCCGGCGCCGGCGGCGAGGGCTCGATGGACGCCGGCAACATCCTCAAGCCGGCTCTGGCCCGCGGCGAGCTGAGCGTGGTCGGCGCCACCACCCTGGACGAGTACCGCAAGCACGTGGAGAAGGACGCCGCGCTGGAGCGCCGGTTCCAGCCGGTGCTGGTGCCGGAGCCCAGTGTCGAGGAGACCGTGCAGATCCTGGAGGGCCTGCGCGACTCCTACGAGGCGCACCACCAGGTGCGGTTCACCGACGAGGCGCTGGACGCGGCCGCCGCGCTCTCCGACCGCTACATCAGCGACCGGTTCCTCCCCGACAAGGCGATCGACCTGCTCGACCAGGCCGGCGCCCGGGTGCGGCTGCGCGGCCTGGGAGCCGGCACCGAGGGCCAGGAGGTGAAGGACCGGATCGCCAAACTGCACCGGGAGCTGGACGAGGCCGTCGCCGACGAGGAGTTCCAGCGGGCCGCCGAGCTCAAGCAGCGGCTGCGGCAGGCCGAGGACGAGCTCGCCGAGACCGCCGAGGAGCGCGAGGGCGTGGTCAACGTGACCGCCGACGACATCGCCGAGGTGCTGTCCCGCCGCACCGGCATCCCGGTCGCCCAGCTGACCGAGACCGAGCGCGACCGGCTGCTGAAGCTGGAGGACACCCTCCACCAGAAGGTGATCGGCCAGGACGAGGCGGTGACGGCGGTCTCCCAGGCGGTCCGGCGCGGCCGGGCCGGCATGGGCGACCCGGACCGCCCGACCGGCTCCTTCCTCTTCCTCGGCCCGACCGGCGTCGGGAAGACCGAGCTGGCCAAGGCGCTGGCCGAGCTGCTCTTCGGCGACCCGGACCGGATGATCCGGTTCGACATGAGCGAGTTCCAGGAGAAGCACACCGTCTCCCGGCTGGTCGGCTCCCCGCCCGGCTACGTCGGCTACGAGGAGGCCGGCCAGCTCACCGAGGCGGTCCGCCGCAAGCCGTACAGCGTGCTGCTCTTCGACGAGGTGGAGAAGGCCCACCCGGACGTCTTCAACCTGCTGCTCCAGGTGCTGGACGACGGCCGGCTCACCGACGCCCAGGGCCGCACGGTGGACTTCCGCAACACCGTGGTGATCATGACCAGCAACATCGGCTCCCGCCGGATCCTGGACCACCACGGCGACGTGGACGCCATCCGCGGCGATCTGATGAAGGACCTGGGCCAGCGGTTCCGGCCCGAGTTCCTCAACCGGATCGACGAGGTGATCGTCTTCCACGCGCTCACCCGGGCCGACCTGATCAAGATCGTCGATCTGCTGCTGGAACGCAGCCGGCGCCGGCTCAAGGCGCAGGACGTCGACCTGGAGGTCACCGACGAGGCCAAGGAGTGGCTGGCCAACAAGGGCTACCAGCCCGAGTTCGGGGCCCGGCCGCTGCGCCGCACCATCCAGTCCGAGCTGGACAACCGGGTGGCCAACCTGCTGCTCGACGGCACCGTGCGGGAGGGCGACACCGTGCTGGTCACGATCTCGGACGGCGAGCTCAGCTGCACCCTGGCCCGGCCCGCCGCCTCCAAGCCGACCGGGGCCGCCGAGCAGGCCGGCGCGGCGCAGGGCGACGCATGACCCGGCGGATCGTGGTCGGCGTGGACGGCTCGCTGGCCGCCACGGCCGCGCTGCGCTGGGCGGTCCGCCAGGCGGCCGCCACCGGCGTCGACGCGGTCGAGGCGGTCAACGCCTGGGAGCTGTCCGGCAGCGTGCTGCCGCCACCGGTCGGCGTCTACGACCCCCAGCAGGTGGCCGCCAACGTGCTGCACGAGGCCGTGGTCGGCGAGCTCGGCGAGACGCCGGAGATCAAGGTCACCGAGCTGGTGCTGCCCGGACCGGCGAGCGCGGCGCTGCTGGGCCAGGCCTCGGGGGCCGAGCTGCTGGTGGTCGGCAGCCGGGGCCTGGGCGGGTTCGGCGGGCTGCTGCTCGGCTCGGTCAGCCGCCACGTGGTGGAGCACGCGCCGTGCCCCGTCGTGGTGGTGCGGGCCGAGTACGCCGACGGCACGGCCGGCTGAGCGGTCGTCGGGAATGACCGGCCCGGCCGAAACGCCCGACCCGCGAGCGCCGCTGGACCGGCTGGCGGCGATCACCGCCAACCGGATCGGCTGCTTCGAATGGGACCCGGCCGGCGGGCGGTTCACCCTGGACGACACCGGCCTGGCCGTCTTCGACCTGCGGCCCGAGGAGTACGAGGGCACCACCGCCAGCCTCAACCAGCGGATGCCGGTGGAGGAGGTGATGCGGATGCACCGGCTGCTGGAGGACATCCGGGCCGGGCGCAGCGAGTCCTGCAGCAGCTACGTGCGGATCCGGCTGCGGGACGGCGCCACCCGCTGGACCCATGTGCAGGGGCAGGCGGTGCACGACCCGGGCCTGCGGGTGCTGGGAGTGGTCCGCGACGCCACCACCGAACTGGCCCACTCGGCGATGCGGCTGATGGCGGAGGACGACCGGCAGCGCCAGCAGGCGGCCCTGCGCGAGATGGTCGCCGCGCTCGGCGAGGCGCTCAGCGTGACCGATGTGGTCGCGGTGCTCACCGGGGACCAGAGCCGGCGCCGGCTCGGCGCCCAGGGGATCAGCCTGGGGGTGGTGGACCACGGGCGGCTGCGGATGGTCGGCGCGATCGGGCCGCTGCCGGTCGGGGCCCAGGCGATGCGCCGCGCCCGGCTCACCGACCCGTGGCCGCTCAACGACGTGGTGCGCTCCGGTGAGCCCGCGTTCTACACCTCCCAGGCGGCCTTCCTACGCCAGTACCCGGACCTGGCCGAGCTGGTGGCCGCGAGCACCGCCACCGCCGCGGCCTTCCTCCCCCTGGTCGCCCAGGGCCGCCCGATCGGCGCGATGGCCCTGATCTACGCGGGCCGACGCACCTTCAGCATCGAGGACCGCACCCTGCTCACCACGCTCACCAGCGCCATCGCCCAGTCGCTGCAACGCGCCATACTGGTCGACCAGTCCCGGGAGATCGCCGCCGGACTGCAGAGCGCGATGCTGCCGCGCCGGCTGCCGGTGCTGCGCGGCGGCTCGCTGGCGGTGCGCTACCGCACCGCCAGGGTCGGTACCTGGATCGGCGGCGACTGGTACGACGCGGTGGCGCTCGCCGAGGACGCGGTGGGTGTGGCGATCGGCGATGTGCAGGGCCACGACACCGAGGCGGCCGCCATCATGGGCCAGCTGCGGATCGCGATGACCGCCTACGCCTCCGAGGGACACAGCGCGGCGAGCGTGCTGGCCCGCGCCTCGGCCTTCCTCGCCGACCTGCCCGCCGACCGGTTCGCCACCTGCCTCTACGCCCAGGTGGCGCTCGCCACGGGGGAGACCTGGCTGGTCAACGCCGGTCACCTGCCGCCGCTGGTGCGCCGGGCCGACGGCAGTGTGCTGCGGCTCGACCTGCCCACCGGCCTGCCGCTCGGCCTGCCAGCCGACTGGGGGGCGGGCGGCTATCCGGCCAGCGTCTTCCGGCTGGGCCACGGCGACAGCCTGCTGTTCTACACCGACGGGCTGGTGGAGCGGCCCGGCGAGGACCTGGAGCGCGGACTGGCCAGGCTGGCCGAGGTGTTCGCGGCCGGCCCGGCGCAGCTGCCCGCGCTGGCCGACCATGTGCGCGACACCCTGGGGGAGCGGCTGGAGGCGGAGGACGACGCGGCCCTGCTGCTGCTGCACCGGGACTGACGTGCGGATGTTCGGGGTGTGCCCGTTCGGCCGTGACTGTTGAGGCTGTGTCCGTTCAGGCCATGTCCGTTCGAGAAGCGTCAAGGACCGGCCCGATCGCGTAGCACCCGCGTCAAGAGCCGGTCCGCCGCGGCGGTCGCGGGGATGGAATGGAGGTACCCGAAGGGATCGGGGCCGACAGGAGGCGCGAAGCGATGGCTGGACAGGTCCGAGTGATCGTGGGGGTCGGCAGCTCGCTGAGCGCACTGGCCGCGGTCCGGCGCGCCGTCCGGGAGGCCGAGCAGCGGGACGCCCTGCTGGTGCCGGTCGCGGCCTGGCAGCCGGAGGACGATCCGCTGCGCCCGCTCTCCGAGCTGGAACACGCGGCCCGGCGGCGGCTGGACACCGTCTTCGAGCAGGTCTTCGGCGGCTACCCGAGCGGCCTGCTGCTGCACCCCGAGGTGGTGCGGGCGGAGCCGGGCCAGGCCCTGGTGGCGGCGGCGGACCGGTCGAGCGACCTGCTGGTGGTCGGCGCCGGCCGCCCCGGGCGGGTGAGCGGGCTGCGGCACGGCGGGGTGGCGCGGTACTGCCGCGGCCATGCCGGCTGCCCGGTGCTGGTGGTGCCCGCCACCGACCTGCTCGACGACCCGGCCGGCGACCTGGCGTCGGCCGCGGTCCGCTGCCGGACCGGCTTGGCCTACCAGGTCTGATGCTGCGTCAGAGCCCGTGCCGAATGCGGCGGTACGGGCCCTGGCGCATGGTCTGCCGGGCGGGCGGACGAATTGCGGCGGGTGCCGCGCGCGCCGCCGGGCGTTGTCAGTGCGGCGGGCTAGAGTCCGGAGCCGAACACCGTAGCGGGTCGAGCGCCGGATGTGATCGACCCTCAGCGAGGGAGCGCCACAGTGCAGAACGACGAGCTGGTCACCAACGGCCCCTGCTGGGTCGAGCTGGCCACCACCGACGCGGCGGCCGCCACCGCCTTCTACACCGGCCTGTTCGGCTGGCAGGCCGCGGCCGACCAGCGCCCCGAGGCCGGCGGCTACACCATGCTCACCCAGGTCCAGGGGCCGGTCGCGGCGCTGGTGCCGCAGCACCGGGAGGGCCAACCGCCCGCCTGGACGGTCTCGTTCCTGGTCGAGAACGCCGATGCCACGGCGGCCAGGATCACCGAGGCCGGCGGCAAGGTGCTCGTGCAGCCGATGGACGTCTTCGCGCTGGGGCGGTTCGCGGTGGCCGCCGATCCGTCCGGCGCGGTCTTCGCGCTCTGGCAGGCGGGGGAGTTCGGTGGTTCGGCCGTGCTCAGCAAGCCCAACTCGCTCGGCTGGGTGGAGCTGCACACCAGGGATGTCGCCGCCTGCACGGTGTTCTATCCCGAGGTGTTCGGCTGGAGTTGCAGCCCCGGCGAGCACTACACCCAATGGGGCCTGGCAGGGCGGGACTTCGGCGGTATGGCCCGGATGGACGACAGCTATCCGGCCGAGGTGCCCGCGCACTGGCTGCCGTACTTCGCGGTGGCCGATGTCGACGCTATCGTCAACAAGGCGAGCGGGCACGGCGCCGAGCGCGTGATGGGCCCGACGGACGTGCCGGACGGCCCGCGGATCGCGGTGCTGCGCGACCGGCAGGGGGCGGCCTTCGGGGTGTACCTGGCCGGCACCGAGGGGTGAGGGCCGATACTGACCCGTTCCACGGTGAAAGCCCTTGCGGCGGGGCCCGATACCTGAGCTATCGTCGGGTCATCGGTGCGGTGTCGGAGGGAGGGGTGGCCGTGTGGCCCGACTCCCGTGCGGTCGTCGGCTTTTCGATGCGCGCCGCGCTGCGCGGCTCCCTGGGGCGCGGTCCCGGTCCGCTCTGGCGCAAGCTGGACCGCTCGCGCAGCCGGGCCCAGCTGCTCCTGGTGCTGGGGCTGCTCGGCGCGGTGCTGTTCGGCTGCGGGGTGGCCGGGCACGGGGTGGGCACCGCCGATGTGCAGGCCAGGGCCGAGGCCGCCCGGCTGCACCGGATCGATGCCTCCGTGGTCGGCTCGATCCGCCCCGACGCCACCGCGGTGGCCACCCGCTACCGCACCGGTGAACTGGTCTGGGTGAGTTGGAGCTATCCGGCCGGGCACGCCGTGGTCGCCCGCTTCGAGCTGCCCGGTCCGGCCGCGGCGGGCGACGCACTGCCGATCTGGGTCACCGACGACGGCGCGATCGCCGATGCCCCGCGCGGCACCGGCACCATGGTGCTGCTCGCCCTGGGGACCGGCGCGGCGGCCTGGTTGGCTCTCACCGCAGCCGTGCTGACGATCCATCTGCTGCACCGCCGAATGCTGCGCCACCGCACCGACCGGTTCTGGGCGACCGGCTGGGAGGCCGTCGAGCCGCACTGGTCGGGTCGGCTGCGTGGTCGCCCGGATCGCAGCTAGCCGCCGAGCGCCAGGTCAACCGTCAACGCAGCGGCGGCAGTTCTTCGCGCAGTCGCCGGCCCAGCAGGTCGAGCGCCGTGACCATGGCGGCGGACTGCTCCGGTGCCAGGGTGCGGCGCAGCAGGCGGTCGGTCTCCCGGGTGTGGGCGGCGGCGGCCGTGCGCAGCGTCCGCTCGCCCTGCTCGGTGAGGAAGACCAGCTGCACCCGGCGGTCCTCGGGTGACGGCTCCCGCACCACCAGACCGGCCTCCACCATCCGGTCGACCAGCCGGGTGGCGCCGCCGCTGGTCAGCACCAGACGACCGGAGAGCCGGCTGATCGGAGCGCCCTGCGGATGGGCGGAGAGGATCAGCAGCACCTCGAACATCGAGTGGCTGATCCCGGCGGCCTGCTGGATCGCCGCGCCGAGCAGCCGCTCCAGCAGTGCCGAGGTGTGGAGCAGCACGCCGACCGCCTGTATCCGCGGATCGTCGACCGGCGCCTGCTCGTGGTGCTCTGTCACACGGATCAGTATCCGCAGGCGAAGCGCCGGCCCAGGTGGCGGGGGTGCTCGATCTCGTCGACGGCGGCGACCGCGTAGTCCTCGGCGCTGATCCGGCTGCTGCCGTCCGCGCCGATGACCAGCTCATCCAGCTCGGTGCGGTAGTCGCCGGTGCGGTCGCCGGGCTCGATCTGGCCGGCGGGGCTGAGGTTGGTCCAGGTCACGTCGGTGACGGTGCGGTAGTAGTCCAGCGCGTCGCCGTGGGCGTGCATGATCTGCAGCAGCCACTCGGGCAGGCCCTCGGCGTCCCAGACCTGCTTGCCGTCGGGCGTGCGCAGCGAGCCGGCGCCGCCGACCGCGATCAGCCGCGGGGCCGCCGTGCCGAGCGTGCGCAGTCCGGCGACCAGCGCCTTGGCGGCGGGCTCGATGGTGGCCAGGTGGCCCGGGCCGTCGCCGCCACCGACCGCGCTGACCAGTACGTCCTGCCCGGCGGCTGCCTTGGCGACCGAGGCCGGGTCGAGCACGTCACCGGTGGTCACGGTGAGGTTCGGGTGCTGCTCGGTCACCTTGGCCGGGTCGCGCACCACGGCGGTCACCTGGTGGCCGCGGTTCAGCGCCTCACGGACGATGCGGCTTCCGATGGTGCCGTTGGCACCGAAGACGGCGATCTTGGGCATGGTGGGGATCTCCTCTGCTGATACGGACTGTTACCTGACTCAACAGTACCTGACTCATCAGGTATTTCCCGAAAGAAGCTCGCGGACCGAAGCCACCGTGTCCGCGTCGGCGGCCGACTTGTCCTCCCGGTACCGCAGCACCCGGGCGAACCGCAGCGTGACGCCCGCCGGGTAGCGGGTGGAGCGCTGCACGCCGTCGAAGGCGATCTCCACCACCAGCTCCGGTCGCACCCGGACGCCCCAGGCCGGCCGCTCCACCGCCAGCTCCTGCAACCGCTCGGTCTGCCAGTCGAGCAGTGCGTCGGTCAGACCCTTGAAGGTCTTGCCCAGCATCGCGAACGAGCCGTCCGGCTGCCGGGCGCCCAGGTGCAGATTGGACAACCATCCCGCGCGCCGACCGTGCCCCCATTCGGCGGCCAGCACCACCAGGTCAAGGGTGTGCACCGGCTTGACCTTCAGCCAGGCGGTGCCCCGCCGACCCGCCGTGTACGGCGCGTCCAGCGCCTTGAGCACCACGCCCTCCTGGCCACGGGCCAGCGCCGCGGCCGTGAAGGCCTCGGCCGCCGCGCGCTGCTCCGGCTCGGCGGGATCGGTCACCGTGAGTCGCCGCACCAGCAGCGGTTCGGGTACCAGGCGGGCCAGCTCGGCGTGCCGCTCGGCGGTGGGCAGCTCCAGCAGGTCGCGGTCGTCCAGGGCGAGCAGGTCGAAGAAGACCGGAGTCAGCGGCAGTGCCTCGCTGGCCCCGGGCACGTCCAGCCGCGAGCCGACCCGGCCGGCCGTCTGCTGGAACGGTCGCACCCGCCCGGCCGCGTCCAGGGCGATCACCTCGCCGTCCAGCACCACTCGGGCCACCGGCAACTCCCGGGCCGCCGCCGCCACTTCGGGCAGTCGCCCGGTGATCTCGTCCAAGGTCCGGGTGAAGATCCGTACGCTCGGGCCGTCGCGGTGCACCTGGATCCGGATGCCGTCCAGCTTCTCGTCCACCACGCACCGGCCGAGCCGATCCAGCGCCTCCGCCACCGTGCGGGCGGTGTGCGCGAGCATCGGCAGCACCGGTCGGCCCACCGTCAGACGGAACCGCGCCAGTGCCGCCGGTCCGTCCGCCAGCAGCCGCTCGGCCACCTCGCCCAGGCTGCCGGCCAGCATCACCGCCCGGCGGACCTCGATCGCCGGCGCGCCGGTCGCCGCCGCGAGTGCGTCCACCGCCGCCGCGTCCAGCGCGCCCTGGCGGACCTCGCCGCCGATCAACCGGATCAGGAACTCCTGCTCCTCGGCGGTGGCCGCGGCCAGCAGCCGGCCGACCAGCTCGCGCCGCCTGGCCTGGGCCCCGGCCCCGCGCACCGCGCCCAGTTCGGTGAGCGCGGCGTCCACCTGCCCGACGGTCAGCGAGGGCGCCGCGGCCGGCGGCACCGGTTCGGCGAAGCTGCTCCAGCCGACGCCGATCCGCCGCTGGGGCAGTCGCCCGGCCAGGTAGGTGATCACCACGGGGGCCTCGGCCGGTTCGGTCGCCCGGAACAGCTCGGCCAGCAGCGCGGTCTTGCGCGAGCGCGCCGAGGTGGCGGCGACTTCGCGCGAGGTGCGGGCGAGCTCGGCCAGCAGCATGACCTCATGCTCGCCCGGTCATCGCACTGGCGCGACCCGTCCTTGTTGATAGAGTATGCATTTGTCGGAATGACTATTCATCAGGGGTGGAGCTTTCATGGACCAGCCGCTGCCGCGGGGCTTTCTCGCCCACACGGCCAACATGGGCCTCAAGGACGTGGCCGACGACTTCGCCGTGGTGGTCTCGGCGGTGCCCGCAGCCTCCGCGGCCGTCTTCACCAAGTCGCGGTTCGCCGGGCCGAGCGTGCTGCTCAGCCGGGCCGACGCGGCCCGCCAGGACGCCCGGGGCATGGTGGTGATCTCGCGCAACGCCAATGTGGCCACCGGCAAGGAGGGTGCCGCGCACGCCGAAGAAGTGCGGCGGCTGGTCGCCGAGCGGGTCGGGGTGGCGCCGGAGCAACTGGTGATCGGCTCCACCGGGGTGATCGGACGCCCCTACCCGATGGAGTCGATCCGGGCCGGCATCGCCGCGCTGCCGCAGCCGCTGCCGCCCGCCGACTTCCAGGCCGCGGCCGCCGCCATCATGACCACCGACACCCACCCCAAGTCGATCCGACTGACCTGCGGCGACGCGGTGCTGGTCGGCATCGCCAAGGGCGTCGGGATGATCGAGCCCAATATGGCCACCTTGCTGACCTTCTTCTTCACCGATGCCGAGATCGCCCCCGCCGAGCTGGACGCCGTCTTCCGCCGCGTCATGGACACCACCTTCAACGCGCTCAGCATCGACACCGACACCTCCACCAGCGACACCGCCGCCGTCTTCGTCAACGGCCTGGCCGGACCGGTGGACCTCGCGGAGTTCGAGCGGGTGCTCCACCAGGCCGCCCTGGCGCTGGTCCGCGACATCGCCTCGGACGGTGAGGGCGCCGGCAAGCTGATCGAGGTGCGGGTCACCGGCGCCCGGGACGCCGCGCAGGCCAAGCGGGTCGGCAAGTCGGTGGTCAACTCCCCGCTGGTGAAGACCTCGGTGCACGGCGCCGACCCCAACTGGGGCCGGGTCGCGATGGCGATCGGCAAGCTCGACGACGACCCCGACCTGGACCCGGCCCGGACCACCATCCACTACGGCGACCTGGAGATGTTCCCCACCGAGCCCGACGACGCGCAACTGGCCGCCGCCCGCGCCTACCTGGGCAATGACGAGGTGGTGATCGGCATCGACCTGGGCCTCGCGGACGCCGCCTTCACCGTCTACGGCTGCGACCTCACCGCCGGTTATGTGGAGCTGAACTCCGGCTACACCACGTGATGTCGGTGCCCGGTGCCAGACTGAAAGCATGTGCCGAAGCATCAAGACCCTGCGCCCTCCCGTGATGCCCGAGGTCACCGAGGAGGACATCCACGCCGCCGCCCTGCAGTACGTCCGCAAGGTGTCCGGGTTCCGCGCGCCGGCCGCGCACAACCGGCTGGTCTTCGAGCAGGCGGTGGCCGCGATCGCGGCGGCCACCGCCGAGCTGCTGGCCGGCCTGGAGGTGCGCGGCGCCCACAGCTGACCGGGGCGCGAAACGCCTGAGGCGCCGGTGCGTGACACCGACGCCCGTGGCGCCGGTGTCAGCGCCCGCGGAGGGGCGTCGGCTCAGCCGTGGAGTCGCGGGCGTGGGCTCAGCCGGTGGACCGGACCTGAGGACGGGCGTCGGCTCAGCCGGTGACCTCCGGGTCGAGGGACGCCAGGGGTGCGGGGTGCCGTCCGCACAGGCCGAGCAGCCAGGCCTGCGGATCACCGGCCGCGGGCGGCCGCGCGCCGCTCTCGCGCAGTGCGAACTCCACCAACTCCGGGGCCAGATGCGGATCCTGGCAGGTGGCATGCGCCAAGTCCCAGGTGTGCACGGTCAGTTCAGTGATCAGCCGGGCGCAGTACGCCACCGCGGGCCGTTCCCCGTCGGCCGTCCGCACGGTGCGGGCCAGCGCCTGCGGGGCGGCGAGGGCGGTGCGCGCGGCCTCGGCGGCCCGCACCCAGTCGGCGGCCGCCGTCGCGGTGGGGTCGGGGGGCTCCGACACGGCCGACCGCTCGGCCGACAGATCCGGACCGGCGCCGGCGAGCAGCGCGGGCACCCGGGCCTGCTCGGCGGTCAGCGTGCCGACCAGCCGGCCCACCGACCAGCCGTGGTACGGCGTGGGCGCCGCCCACTGGTTGCGGGCCACCCCCGCCACCCGGCGGCCGAACGAGGCCGTCGCCTCGTCGTAGAGCCGCAGCACCTCGGCGGCGGAGTGCGGAGCGCGGTCATCGGTCATCGGCGGTCCTCGGGTTCTCGGGTCGGGGTCAGCTCGGCGGTCGGGGTCAGCTCGGGGTCGCCTCGATCCGGGCGGCGGTCTCCCGGGCCCGGGCACCGGAGCGGGTCCGGGACGCGGTCACCATCCGGACCGGGAACCGCCGCAGGTACTCGGCCTCCAGCTCGGTGGTGCGCTCGGTGTGCCGGCGCAGCGCATCGTCCGAGCCGTACAGGAAGGTCTCGTGCCGAGTGCGGTGCAGCTGCTCCAGCTCGTGCAGCAGGCGCTCGGTGGACAAGGCGCTCGCGGCGACGCCCTCGACGGCGCCGTTCGGGGTGGCGGTCAATCGCATGGCGGGTGCCTCCGCTGCTGTCGGACTCGGTGCTGTGGCCTTGATGCCGTCTGACCAGGTCGGTCGTCTGACGAAGTCGCCCCCCGCTATCCCGGTGCCCCCTGGGCGGCGCCGGAAACCGGTCCCGGCGGGTGGCGTGGCGCGGTCTCCCGCACTGCCAGCAGCCGCAGGCCGATCTCCTGGAGGTCCTTGCGGCGCAGTGCGGCGCGCAGCTGCGGGAACCAGTCCCGCTCCTCGCGCTCCATCTGCTGCACCGCGGCGCTCAGCAGCGCCGCCATGCCGCTCTCGAAGCCGGGGTCGGCGGGGTCGCGCTGGGCGACCTCCTCGCAGAGCCGGTCGATCGCCCGGTGGTCCTGGAAGCCCTGCAGCGCGGGATGGGACGGATCGTCCAGCAGCGCGGCCACCATCGGGTGGAGCACCTCGTCCACCAGGTAGGAGTGGATGGTGAGGTCGTGCACGATGTGCTGGGCCAGATCGGTGCGGACCGCCGGGTCGCCGGACTCCGCCGCACGGTACGCCTTGAACAGCCGCAGCAGCTCCTTGTGCTCCTGCTTCAGCAGCACGATCGCGTCGGTGGACATCCGCCTTCACCTCTCGGCCCCGCGTAGCCCCTGACTCGATGGTGCCAAACCGGCCGGTCCGGCGGGCGGCTCGTGGCGGCCGATCGAGTGGTTCGCGGGACGCATCGCAGGCCTCTACCGGGCATCGCTAGGGCAGCGGGATCCGGCCGCGCAGCACCTCGCGCCAGAGCCGGCGCAGCCGGGTCGCGGCCCCCTGGTCCAGATCCTGGCCGGCCGCCAGCGCGGCGGCCTCGGCGACCCGCTCACGGCTGCGCCGCCACTGGTCGAACCGTCGGGCCAGCACCGGATCCTCCGCGGTCAGCCGGGCCTCGATCCGCCGGCTCGCGCGTGCTTCCTGGCGTGAGAGGATCATCGTCCTCACCTGCTGTCCTTTCGGGGTGGCCCCCGGTGTCAGCGTCCGTCGTGCAGGAGCTCGGCCAGGTCGTAGCCGACCGGCTCCTCCAGCTGGCTGTAGTCGCAGCTGCGCGGGGCCCGGTCCGGCCGCCACCGCTGGAAGCGCGTGGTGTGGCGGAACCGCGTCCCTTCCATGTGATCGTACGCGACCTCGCAGACCCGCTCAGGGCGGAGCGCGATCCATTGCGCATCCTTGGCACCGCTCCACCGGCTCGGCGCGCCGGGCAGCCGGCCGGTCTGGTGGGCGCTCTCGTCGGTCCAGGCCGCCCACGGATGGCCGCTCGGGTCGTCCAGTCGCAGCGCGGCCAGCTCCTCGGCGAGCTCCCGGCGCCGGGCCGCCGTGAACGAGGCGCAGACGCCGACGTGCTGCAGTACCCCCGCCGCGTCGTAGAGCCCGAGCAGCAGCGAGCCGACGCCCTGGCCGTCCTTGTGCTCGCGGTAGCCGGCCACCACGCAGTCGGCGGTCCGGCCGTGCTTGATCTTGAACATCGAGCGCACCCCGGGCCGGTAGGGCTGGTCCAGCGGCTTGGCGACGATGCCGTCCAGCCCGGCCCCCTCGAACCTGGTGAACCAGACCTCGGCCAGCTCCCGGTCGGTGGTGGCCGGGGCCAGCCGCACCCACGGCCCGGCCTGCGCCAGCGCCCCGGTCAGCGCGGTGCGGCGGGCCGCCAGCGGCTGGTCGAGCAGCGCCGTGTCGTCCAGCGCCAGCAGGTCGAAGGCGATGAAGCTCGCCGGGCGCTCGGCGGCCAGCTTGCGCACCCGGGACGCCGCCGGATGGATCCGCTCCTGCAACTCCTCGAAGTGCAGCCGCCCGTCGTGGGCCAGCACGATCTCGCCGTCCAGCACGCAGCGCGGCGGCAGCTCGGCCCGGAAGGCGTCCAGCAGCTCCGGGAAGTACCGGGCCAGCGACTTGCCGGTGCGGCTGGCCACCTCCACCTCGTCACCGTCCCGGAACACGATCGCCCGGAAGCCGTCCCACTTGGCCTCGTAGTGCATGCCCTCGGGGATGGCGGTGACCGCCTTGGCCAGCATCGGCTCGACGGGCGGCAGCACGGGAAGGTCCATACCCGTGATGGTGCGTCACGCCCGCGCGGTGCGCAGCGCGGCGGCCTAGCGTGGGTGTATGGCGGAATCGGTGGAACTGGAAGCCGGGGGGCGACTGGTCAAGCTGTCCAATCCGGGCAAGGTGTACTACCCCGGCCCCGGCTACACCAAGTTGGACGTCGCGCGCTACTACCAGGCGGTGGCCCCGGCGGTGCTGCGCGGGCTGCGCGACCGGCCCACCACGCTGCAGCGGTTCCCGGACGGCGTCGACGGCGAGTTCTTCTACCAGAAGCGAGCGCCCAAGAACACGCCCGAATGGCTGCCCACCGCGCACATCTCCTTCCCCAGCGGCCGCTCCGCCGACGAGATCTGCCCCACCGAACCCGCCGCCGTGCTCTGGGCCGCCAACCTCGGCTGCCTCACCTTCCACCCCTGGCCGGTCCGCCGCGGCGACACCGACCGCCCCGACGAACTGCGCCTGGACCTCGACCCGCAGCCCGGCACCGACTTCGCCGACGCGGTGCGCGCCGCCCACCAGCTGCGCGAGGTGCTCGACCGGCACGGGCTGCGCGGCTGGCCCAAGACCTCCGGCGGGCGCGGCCTGCACGTGTACGTGCCGATCCGACCCGAGTGGACCTTCGCCGAGGTGCGGCGCTGCGCCATCGCGCTGGGCCGGTCGCTGGAGCGGCGGATGCCCGAACGGGTGACCACCGCCTGGTGGAAGGAGGAGCGCGGCGAGAAGGTCTTCGTCGACTACAACCAGATGGCCCGGGACCGGACCATCGCCTCCGCCTACTCGCTGCGGGCCCGCCCCGAGGCGACCGTCTCCACGCCGCTGCACTGGACGGAGCTGGACGAGGTGGCACCGCGCGACTTCACGCTGGGCACGGTGCCCGCCCGGCTGGCCGAGGTGGGCGACCCGCACGCCGAGCTGGACGAGCACGCCTTCGGCCTGGAGGCGGTGCTCGACCTGGCGGACCGCCAGGAACACGAGGAGGGGCTCGGCGAGATGCCCTACCCGCCCGACCACCCCAAGGCGCCGGGCGAACCGACCCGGGTGCAGCCGAGCCGGGCGAAGAAGGACTGATTCTGTTACCGGGCGGGGCTCGGGGCCTCCTCGGACACCGTGGCGGAGCGGTCGGCCCTGGGCCGGGCGCGGGCCCGGTACAGGCCGGTCGCGGCGGCGGCCGCCGTCACCGCCAGCGCGGTCCACGGCACCACATCGCCCACCCGGTCGTACCAGGTGCGGTACGTCGCGGCGGGCAGCGCCAGGTGCACGGTGAGTGCGCCGCGGCCGCCGGTGTCCATCCGGGCCAGCTGCCGGCCCTGGGCGTCGAACGCCACCGAGTCGCCGGTCAGCGCCGCCTGCACCGCCGGGCGGCCGGTCTCGGCGGCCCGTACGGCGGCCAGCGCGGCGTGCTGCGCCGGGGCCCAGGTGTCCTGGAAGGTGCTGGTGGCCGACTGGTAGATCAGCAGCTGGGCGCCCTGCAGCGCGGCGGTGCGGGACAGGTCCGGGAAGGCCGACTCGAAGCAGATCAGCACCCCGGCGGGCAGCGGGGTGCCGCTGCGGTCCACCGGCTGGAAGAGGTGGAACGAGTGGCCGGGGGTGCGGTTCTGGTCGGCGGCCTTGCTGATCTTGGTGAGCCAGCCGAGCCCGCCCCGGAACGGGATGTACTCGCCGAACGGCACCAGCCGCATCTTGGCGTACCGGTCCTGGATGCCGTTCGGGTCGATCAGCACGGCGTCCTTGGAGATGTGGCCGTCCGCCTTCCGGGCGTCCTCGTTGACCAGCAGGTCGCTGCCGGTGACGGCCGACAGCGCCCGTAGCTGGGCCAGCGTGACGGAGTCCCGGGACAGGTCGCTGGTGATGCTGGACTCGCCCCAGACCACCAGATCGGGGCGGTCCGCCAGGTCGCGGGTGATCGCGCCGGCGGCGTCCAGCCGGACGGTGCCGTCGGGGGTCTGGCCCGGCTGGACCAGCACCACGGTGGCGGTGCGGGCGGTGACCGGGGCCGGGTTCAGCGCGAACGCCACCGGGCCGGCGGCCAGCAGCAGCGCGCCCGCCGCCAGGGCGCAGGCCCGCAGCACCGTGCGGTCGGCGAGCACGGCGATCAGCACCGCCGTGTTGACCGCCACCACCGCCGCGCTGACCAGCCAGATCCCGCCGAGCGAGGCCAGCGCCAGCTGGGTGGGACGGCGCCACTGGGTCGCGCCGAGCAGCGCCCAGGGGCCGCCGAGCGCCTGCCAGGAGCGGGCGAACTCGGTGACCACCCAGACCGACGGCACCACCAGCAGTGCCGCCAGCGAGCGCCGCACCGTCAGCGGGGGCCGCAGCAGGCACCAGACCGCCAGGCCCACCGCCCCCTGCAGTGCCCCGAAGAGCACCGCGATCAGCAGCAGTCCCGGACCGATGCTCGGGATCAGCCAGTACATCGCCGCCAGCACGAACCCGGCGCCGAACCACCAGCCCCGCACCACCGCCTCCCGGGCCCGCGGCGCCCGCTGCATCAGCAGCAGCCCGGGCACCAGCGCGATCCAGGCGAACCACTCCTGGTCCGGGGCGGGGAACGCCAGCACCGGCAGCATGCCCGCGCCCAGCGAGCCGTAGCGGACGGGATGGGCGAGCGCGGCACGCAGCGACATGCGCTGATTGTCCGCTTGCGGGCCGCACCGCACCATGACGCGAACCGAATCGGTGCTCACGTGTCGGGTGGGGCGTGAGTGGTCCTTGGTGCTCACATGTCGGATAGTGCCTCGCCTGGCGCGGTGTCAGGCGGTCGTCGTACCGTTCCGTGAGGAACCCTCGCAAAACGGACGAAGGACGCGCCATGGCCGAGCCGACCCACGTCATGCTCTTCATCACCTTCACTGACCAGGCCGAGGCCACCGCCGCGTTCGGCGAGGCGAAGGAGCTGCCCGGGGCGCACCAGGCCGCCGTGCTGACCCGCTCGGCGGAGGGGCTGCTGGACACGCCCGAGAGCTGGGTGAAGGGCGCGGGCGGGCCGACCGTGGCCACCGGCCTGGTCGGCGGGTTGCTGGGCCTGTTCGGCGGTCCGATCGGGGTGCTGCTCGGCTGGACGGCCGGCACCTTCATCGGCGGCGCGGCCGAGCTGAGGCGGTTCCACGAGGGCGCGGAAGGCCTGCTGGTCTACAGCAAGGATCTGGTCGAGGGCAGTGCCCTGCTGATCGTCGAACTGCGCGAGCACGACCCGGCCGCCGCCGACCAGCTCGCCGCGCGCCACGGCGGGCGGCTGCTGCGCCGCCCGGCCGAGGAGGTCGAGGCCGAGGTGCGGGCCGCGGAGCGCGCGGCCGAGCACGCTGCGGACGGTGACGCGGACTCCTGACGATCTGTCAGGCCGCTGTGGCGCTCAGGCCCCGGACTGCCGGCTGCGGGTGCAGGCAGGCCCGAGCCGGAAGCCGACGCCGCGCACGGTGGTGATCCACTCGTTGGCACCGAGCTTGCCGCGCAGGCTGCTGACGTGGGTGTCGACGGTGCGGGGCGACCACGAGTCGCCCCAGACCTGCTGCATGAGCCGCTTGCGGGGCACCACGCTGTCGGGGTTGGAGGCGAGCACGTAGAGGAGGTCGAACTCCTTGCGGGTCACGTCGATCGGCCTACCGGCCAGGCTCACCTGGCGGGCAGCGGCGTCGATCCGCAGCGGTCCGTGCAGGATGACGTCGGCGGGCCTGGGGCGCGGCCTGGCGCGGCGCATGACCGCCTCCATCCGGGCCATCAACTCGCGGAAACCGTACGGCTTGACGAGGTAGTCGTCGGCGCCGGCCTGCAGGCCGAGGACCCGGTCGATTTCGTCGCCCCGGGCGGTGATGGCGATAATCGGTGTGTCGCAGGTCAGTCGGATCGCCTGGCAGACCTCCAGCCCGTCCAAATCGGGCAGATCGAGATCGATCAGCACCATGTCCGCGTCCTGGTAGCGCTGCAGGGCGGCGCCACCGGTTTCCGCGTCCGCCACCGAGTGGCCATGTCGGCGCAGTCCCAGAATAAGGGACTCCGCCGAGCGGATATTGCTGTCGACCACCAGGATCCGCCAGCTCTCGCGGGTGGCGAACGCCGGCACGGCAGGGCCGCGGGACGGTGCCTCCACGGTATTCCATTCGCGGTGCGTGAGCTGATTCACAGTCCCCCCGAGGGCATAGTTCACCAGCCATTCATTGAAACCCGGCCAACCAACCGGTGCGGTGAGTCTAGCCACTGGCACCTGGGAGTCAAAGGGCCTGCCCCGCACGGTTTCCCGGCAGTTGAACGAGGGTTCGAGCGGCCCTGGACAAGCGATTTGGGATTTGTCAGCTGCTGCCGGCGCCGAGGGGAATCCGGCGGCGCCGGCCAATACTGCGTCAAATGGCCGGGAACACCGATGTCAGTTGGTTGCGGAAAAGCTCCCGAGGTGCCGCAAAGGGCTCGTACGGCCACCTCGCGGACCTTGTGAAGAAACAATGTCGTCCGTGTGGTCCGCTGCGGCAGGCCGACCTGCCGCAGTCCCCGCGACGTGCGCATTCCCGTAGGAAAGAGCTTGCCCGGGCTGCCCGGGTGGGGTGTGCTGGGTCCGCAGTCGCACACCCGCCGGTTTTCGGCGTGCCGAAGTCCTGCCCCAGCGCTGTTTGACACGGCTCTGACGTGGCGTTGACGGACATCTGATCCGGCTGCGGCGATTTGAGAAACCTGACCCAGCCCTGAACCGGCGGCGCTTGCTCCGTGCCCCGGCCGCGATGAGGGTTGGAGCAGCGCCCGGTGCGAGCGACACCGCCCCCGGGATCACGCTCCCCAGCACAGCCCGACCACCGCGCAGCCACACCCAGACCACCGCCGGCCGAGCAGCCACGCCGCGCGGTGTGGATCCGGGCGCCCCGACCAGCCCGGTCCGTGCACTTCGTCGCGAACCAGAAGAGAGGGCAACGACATGTCCCTGGCCGCTTCCGCGCCCAGCAGCATCGCCCACCTGCTGCTGCGAGCCGCCGGGCAGCACCCCGAGTCCGGCCTGCACTATCCCGAGAACTCGGCGGCGGCGCGCGACCGGCCGCCGCAGTCCTACCCCGAACTGCTCACCGGGGCCCGCACCGTGCTGGGGGGCCTGCGCGAACGCGGCCTGCGGCCGCGGGACAAGGTGGTCCTGCTGCTGGAGCAGCCCGAGGAGTTCCTTGCCGCGTTCTGGGCCTGTGTGCTCGGCGGACTGGTCCCGGTGCCGATGGCCGCGCTCGGCGGGGACCCGGAGCGCTGGGCCGCCCAACTGCAGCACGTCAGCACCCTGTTGGACGGGCCGCTGCTGGTCACCGACCGCAAACTGAAGGCCGAACTGCCGCAGGTGGCAGGCCTGGTGGTGGCCGAGCTGGACGAACTCACCGGCGCCGAGCCCGCCGTGGAGCTGCACGAGGCCGCGCCCGAGGACCCCGCGATGCTGGTGCTCACCTCCGGCTCCACCGGCAACTCCAAGGCCGTCATCCTGACCCACGCCAACCTGCTGGCCTCGATGGCCGGCAAGAACGGCTACCACCGACTGGCCTGTGCCGACGTCTCGTTGAACTGGGTCTCGTTCGACCACGTGGCCGCGCTGCTGGAGTGCCACCTACTGCCGCTGTACGCCGGCGCCAGCCAGGTGCACGTGAGGGCGGCCACCGTGCTCGGGGATCCGCTGGAGTTCCTGCGGCTCGTCTCGGCGCTCGGCGTCACCATGACCTTCACCCCCAACTTCCTGCTGGGGCTGCTCAATCCGCTCGCCGACCGGCTTACCGAGCGAGGGCCGGTGGACCTGTCCAGGCTGCGGCACATCATCAGCGGGGGCGAGGCCGTGGTGCGCACCACCGGTGAGACCTTCCTGGAGCGCTTCGCGGCCCACGGACTGCGGCCCACCGCGCTCTGGCCCGCCTTCGGCATGACCGAGACCTGCGCCGGCAGCATCTACTCCCGGGACTTCCCAACCGCCGACCAGGGACAGGAGTTCGCCAACCTGGGCCTGCCGGTCGAGGGCCTGAGGATCCGGGTGGCCGACCAGGACGACCGCGAGCTCGGCGAGGGCGAGACCGGCGAACTCCAGCTGGCCGGCGCCATGATCACGCCCGGCTACTACAACAACGAGGTCGCCACCAAGGAGGCGTTCACCGCCGACGGCTGGTTCCGCAGCGGCGACCTGGGCCGGATCGACGAGGGCCGGCTCACCCTGGTCGGACGCAGCAAGGACAGCATCATCGTCAACGGCGTCAACTACTTCAGCCATGACATCGAAACCGTACTTGGGCAGTTGGACGACGTCGCCGGCTCCTATGTGGCCGCCTTCCCGACCCGCGCGCCGGGCAGCGACACCGAGCAACTGGTGATCGCCTTCCACCCGAGGACCGCCGACGGCGACGAGACCGGCCGCTACCGGGTGCTCTCCGCGGTGCGCTCCGGCGTGGTGGCGCACTGGGGCTTCAGGCCCGCGCTGCTGCTGCCGCTGCCCGAGGACGCGTTCCCCAAGACCAGCCTCGGCAAGATCCAACGCTCGCTGATGCGCAAGCGGTTGGAGGCCGGCGCCTACACCGAGGTGATCGAGGCCACCGCGGAGATGGTGCTGCGCCGGCTCGGCGGCTACCACGCACCCGAGGGCGAGACCGAACGGATCCTGGCCGAGATCTACGCCGAGATGTTCGAACTGGCCCCGGAGATGGTCAGCGCCACCGCCAACTTCTTCGACCTGGGCGGGACTTCACTGGACATCCTGCGGCTGCGCAACCTGGTGGCCCGCCGGCTGGGCGCCGACGACCTGCAGGTCATCACGGTGCTCACCGCGCCCACCGTGCGGGCGCTGGCCGCCCGGCTCGGCGAGGGGGACACGGCACGCCCCTACGACCCGCTGGTGCCGATGCAGGAGTCGGGCGACAAGACGCCGCTGTTCTGCGTGCACCCGGGCGTCGGCGAGGTGCTGGTCTTCGTCAACCTTGCCAAGTACTTCGTCGGCGACCGCCCGTTCTACGCGCTGCGGGCCCGCGGTTTCAACCCGGGGGAGCGGCCGTTCGAGAGCTTCGCGGAGATGGTCGACAGCTATGTGACGGCGATCCGGGCCAAGCAGCCGCACGGCCCCTACGCGGTGGCCGGCTACTCCTACGGCGCGGCGGTCGCCTTCGAGATCGCCAAGGTGCTGGAGAGCCAGGGCGAGCGGGTCGACTTCGTCGGGAGCTTCAACCTGCCGCCGCACATCAAGTACCGCATGGACGAACTGGACTTCGTGGAGACCGCCGCCAACCTGGCGTTCTTCCTGGCGCTGATCGACAAGCGGCAGTCCCTGGAGCTGCCCGGCGAACTGCGCCACCTCTCCAAGGAGAAGCAGTCGGCCCGCCTCCTGGAGCTCGCACCGCCCGCCCGACTGGCCGAACTCGACCTCACCGTTGAGAAGTTCACCGCCTGGGCCGAGCTCGCCGACGGCCTCACCGACCTGGGGCGCGGCTACGCTCCCGGCGGGTCGGTGCGCGCGATGTCGGTCTTCTACGCGATCCCGCTGCGCGGCACCAAGGAGGACTGGCTGAACAACGAGTTGAGCCGGTGGCAGGAACACACCCGGGAGGGCGTCCGGTTCATCGACGTGCCCGGCGAGCACTACACCCTGATGGGCCCGCAGCATGTGGCGGCCTTCCAGTCCATCCTGCGTGCCGAGTTGGACCGCGCGCTCGGCGAGGGCGACTGACCGGCACCGCGACTCCCCGACCCCCGACCCACGACCCCCGACCGAAGTTCAAGGAGAGACAGTACGTGGACGGCAAGAAGATCCTGGTCACCGGAGCGACCGGGCAGGTCGCCGGGCCGGTGGCGAAGGCACTGGCCGAGCACAACGAGGTGTGGGCACTGGGCCGGTTCGGCACCCCGGGCTCGGAGGACGAGCTCAACCGGCACGGCATCACCACCTTCCGGTGGGACATGGACGACACCGCGCCCGGCAGCCTCAAGGGCCTGCCGGAGGACTTCACCCATGTGATCCACTCGGCCGTGCGGCGCGGCGAGGACGGCGACTTCAACACCGCCATCGAGGTCAACACGGTCGCAGCCGGCAGGCTGATGACGCACTGCCGCACCGCCGAGGCGTTCCTCTACGTCTCCACCGGCGCCCTGTACGCGCGCCAGACCCTGGACCACGCCTACCGCGAGGACGACCCGGTGGACGGCGTCGCCGACTGGCTGCCGGTCTACCCGGTGGCCAAGCTCGCCACCGAGGGCGCGGTGCGGGCCTTCGCCCAGACCCTCGGCCTGCCGACCGTCATCGCCCGGCTCAACATCGCCTACGGGCCCGGCGGTTACGGCGGTGTGCCGATGATCTACTTCAAGCGGATGCTGGCCGGCGAGCCGATCCCGGTCCCGATCGAGGGGCAGAACTGGTGCTCGCTGCTCCACACCGACGACCTGATCGAGCAGGTTCCGCTGCTCTGGCAGGCCGCCGGCGTCCCGGCCGTGCTCACCAACTGGGGCGGCGACGAGCCGGTCGGCATCACCGACATGCTGCTCTACCTGGAGGAGATCACCGGGGTCGAGGCCGAGTTGGTGCCGAGCGAAGTGACCCGGGAGACCTACCAGTTCGACCCGACGCTGCGCCGCCGGCTGACCGGCCCGTGCAAGGTCGACTGGCGCGAGGGCATCCGGCGCACCGTCGAGCTGATGTACCCCGAACACCTCAAGCACTGAACACCTGACGCACTGGACACCTGACGCACTGGACACCTCAAGCACGGAACACCTCAAGCACGGAACACCTCAAGCACGGAACACCTCGGCACTGAAGGGAGATCACCTCATGCGCTACACCGACAACCTGGAACTGATCCGGGCCGCCTATCAGGCCTTCCACGATCGCGACGTGACGGCACTGCTCGGGACCATGGCCGAGGACATGGAGTGGGTCCACCCGGAGAGCATGAGCAGGTACGGCCTGGGCGGCACCAAGGCCGGGCACGACGGCGTGCGGGCCTTCCTGGCCAAGGTGCCCACGGTGCTGGGCGGCATGAAGCTGCACCCGACGGAGTTCGTGCAGTCCGGCGACCGCGTGGTGGTCTTCGGCGTGCGCGATGTCACCTCGCTCTCCGGGCACACCGAGGAGCTGGAGTTCGTCCACTCCTGGACGCTGCGCGATGGGTTGGCCGTGCGGATGGAGGACATCTTCGACACCGTCGCGTTTCAACGGGTGATGGAGAGCTGACGGTACGTCATGGTGGGCGACGTGTCGTCAACCACCCCGGCCGGCTCACTCGGAGTCGTAGCTGGCCCGCGCGACGCTGATGTACTCGCGGTGCTGCTCCGACCAGTTGATCAGCGAGCCCACCTCCTTGGAGAGGGTCTGGCCGACCGGGGTGAGGCCGTAGTCGACCCGCGGCGGGGTGGTGGGGGTGACGGTCCGGGTGACCAGCCCGTCCCGCTCCAGGCTGCGCAGGGTCAGGGTCAGCATCCGCTGCGAGATGCCGTCGATGGCGCGCCGCAGATCCGAGTAGCGGTGCGGGCCGTTGCCGAGGATCGCCATGATCAGCACGCTCCACTTGTCGCCCACCCGGTCGAGGACCTCGCGCAGTTGGCAGAGCGGCTGATCCGGTCCGACCTGGGAGGGAACATCGATGTGCGTAGCGGAATTCGATGTGCTGTCTTCTGTCACGGCGGAAGCATCGCGCAGAATCAAACCGAGCACAAGAAGTAACCAGCGCAACGGAAGTGCGCTGCCTCGGTGCTGCCGACTAGGAGATCCCCCATGGCTGTCGATCTGTCAGTTCTGCCTGCCCGCAGGGGTGTTCGACCGGCGACCACCGGTCGTGAGATCCCCCACGACCAGCTGGAGGACTTCTCGCCGCCGCAGATCCGTGCCCAGCTGGTCGTTCGGGCGCAGGCACTGCCAGGGGTGTTCACCACCGCGAGCCGGGTCTCCGAGCCGTCCTCGCTGGCCTTCCGGCTGCACCAGCAGCAGCGCGACTTCGAGGCCTTCCTGCACCCCTCGGTGGACGAGTTCGGACATGTGCACCGGTCCGGATTCCTGCACCTGACCGTGCCCAGGGACGCGCTGGCCGCGCTGGAGCGGCTGGGCTGGACCGAGCCGCACCCGATCACCCGGCGGGCGGAGTTCCCGGACACCATCGTGATGTTCTACGCACCGCGCGACGAGGAGGAGTTGGAGGTTGCAGCCGCCGTGCTGCAGGCCTCCTACGAGCAGGCGGTCCGGCAGCGGTAGGCGCTGGACCGACCTACACCCGTCCGTCGGTCGCACATCGGTCGAACGCCCAGCTGAACTGAGAGGCCCACCATGGGAACCCCAGCAGAATCCGCGCCGTCCACACCCCAGCCGTTCGACCAGATGCTCGGCATCGTGGCCAACTACTGGGTTTCCCGGGCGGTCTACGCCGGTACCGCGCTCGGCCTGCCGGACCTGGTCGCCGCCGGCCCGAAGACCGCCGCCGAACTCGCCGAACTGACCGGCAGCGAGCCACGGTCGCTGTCCCGGCTGCTGCGGGCGCTGACCGGTGTCGGCCTGTTCCGCACCGACGAGCAGGGCCGCTACGCCACCACCCCCCTCGGCGACACCGTGCGCTCCGATGTGCCCGGTTCGTTGGGCTCGCTGGTGCAGCTGGAACTCGGCGACGCCCACCACGCGGCCTGGGGACGGCTGGTGGACTCCGTCCGCCTCGGCGAGCCAGGCTTCGACAAGGCGGTGGGATGCGACATCTGGCAGCACTTCGAGGCCGCCCCGGAACTCAATGCCCACCTCGGCCGGGCGATGACCGGCGGGACCGCGATGGTGGCCGATGCCGTGCTGGCGGCCTACGACTTCGCGCCGTTCGGCAGCATCGTCGACGTCGGCGGCGGCGAGGGCGCTTTCCTCGCCGCGATCCTGACCGCCCACCCGGGCGCCCGGGGGACCGTGCTCGACCTGCCGGGCGCGGTCGCCAACGGCCGCCCCAAGGTCGAGGCGGCGGGCCTGGCGGACCGGCTGGAGCTGGTCGCCGGCAGCTTCTTCGAGAAGGTCCCCGGGGGCGCCGACCTCTACACCATGAAGTGGGTGCTGCACGACTGGGACGACCAGGCGTGCATCGAGATCCTGAAGACCACCCGTCGGGCGATGCCCGAGGGCGCCAGGCTGCTGGTGGTCGATACGGTGGTGCCCGACGGCGACGACTTCTCACTCAGCAAGATCCTCGACCTCAACATGATGGTGCTCAGCGGCGGTCAGGAGCGCACCGCCGAGGAGTTCCGCGCTTTGCTGGCGGCGGCCGGCTTCACCCTCACCCGGATCGTGTCGACCGCGTCGCCGAGCAGCGTGGTCGAGGCCGTCCCGGCTCCCTGAACCGCCTGCCCCCGCCTGCCCCCGCCTGCCCCCGGCTGCGGGCCCGCAGCCTCCCGAACCGCCCGTCCCCGACCGCCGGCCCACTCCTCCCGAACCGCCCGTCCCCGGGCCGGCTGCCCAACACCCTGATGGAGAAACCGTGTTCATCGCATACATCGTCGTGGCGATCCTGCTCACCCTGGTCCTGGCCGGCTCGGGACGCGCCAAGCTGGTCCGTGACCCGAAAATCATGGAGGGCATGACCAAGGTCGGCGTGCCGGAGAGCTGGCTGCCGCGGCTGGCCGCGCTGGAATTCGCCGGGGCGATCGGGCTGATCGCCGGCATCTGGGTGCGCGCGCTGGGCGTCGCGGCCGCCGTCGGCGTGGTGCTGTACTTCATCGGGGCGGTGGCCACCCACCTGCGCGCCAAGGACGGCAAGGGGGCCCCGGTCCCGGGCGCGCTGGCACTGCTGGCCGTGGCCGCCACCGTCCTCGGCCTCGCCACCCTCTGACAACGGCCTTGTGCCGGCGGCCGGTTGCCCTGGAGGTCAGCGGGCCAGATACCCGCCGTCCACGGGCAGCACCGTGCCGGTGATGAACGAGGCCGCGTCCGAGGCCAGGAACGCGATCGCCCGCGCCACCTCCGCCGGCTCACCGAGCCGTCCGAGCGGATGGGCGCGGGCCATCCCGTCCAGGTACTCCGACCCGCCCGGCTCGTCCTTGAGCGCCCGCACCCGCTCGGTGACGATGGTGCCGGGCGCCACCGCGTTCACCCGGATGCCGCGGTGCGCCCACTCGACGGCCAGGTGCATGGTCAGCCCGGAGGCGACGAACTTGGCCGGGCCGTAGGCGGCTTGGCGCGCCTGCCCGGCCAGCCCGGAGATCGACGAGAGGCAGACGATCGAGCCGCCGCCGTTGGCCTGCATCACCTCGATCGCGTACTTGCAGGTGAGGAACATGCCCTTGCCGTCGACCGCCATCACCCGGTCCCACTCCTCCGGGCTGGTCTCCAGCACGTCGGACAGCGGGAGCACGCCGGCGTTGGCCACCGCGACATCCAGCCGGCCGTTGCGCTCCACGGCCGTCGCCACCATCCGCCGGACGTCCTGAGGCTCCGTCACATCGCCCACCACGCACAGCACATCGTGGTGCTCGGCGGCAAGCCGGGCCAGCCCCACCGCGTCCACATCGGCGGCGACCACCCGGGCCCCGAGCCGAGCCATCAAGGTGGCCGTCGCCCGCCCGATCCCGCTCGCCGCACCGGTCACCAGACAGGACTTGCCCGTCAGGTCCACCAGAGTCTCCGCCATACCGCCGACTCCTTCCTTGGCATCGCGCTGCCGTCCCATGGTCCCGCCGACCGGAGGCGGTCGGTCACAGGCGCGCCAGAGCGCTGCGGGCGGCGTGGTGGCCGCACATGCCGTGGGCTCCAGGGCCGGGCGGGGTGGCGGCCGAGCAGAGGTAGTGGCCGGGCAGGCCGGTGGCGTACGGGTCGACGCCCAAGCGGGGCCCGAAGAGCAGCTGCCGCGGGTTCTTGGCGCCGGTGAGGATGTCGCCGCCCACGTAGTTCGGGTTGTCGGTGGGGAAGGCGGTGGTGGGGCGTACCGCGGTGCCGAGCACGCGCTCCCGGAAGCCGGGGGCGAACCGCTCGATCTGCGCGATGATCGCCGCCGTGGCATCGCCGGTGTAGCCGTGCGGGACATGGGCGTACGTCCAGACCGGATGGACGTCGCCCACCGAGCGCCCCGGGTCGGCCAGATACTGCTGGCCGACCAGCACGAACGGCCGTTCGGGCATCCGGTCGGCGCTGATCTCCCGTTCGGTGGCAGCCAGTTCGGCGTAATCGCCGCCCAGGTGCACGGTGCCCGCCCGTCGTGCGGCCGGTGCCGTCCAGGGGACGCCGCCCTCGACCGCGAAATCGACCTTGAAGGCGCCCGGCCCGTGCCGGAAGCGCTGGTAGGCCCTGGCCGTCCGCCGGGGCAGCCGGTCGCCCAGGATCTCGGCCACCGCGCCCGGCGCCAAGTCGTACATGGTGACGGCCACGGGCGGGAGGGCAGCGGCGGAGCGCACCCGGATGCCGGTCTCGACGGTGCCGCCGAGCTCCGCGAGGACGGCCGCGAGCGCCCGGGTGATGGCCTGCGAGCCCCCCGCCGCGACGGCCCAGCCGTGCCGGTGCCCGGCGGTCAGGATGCCGAGGCCGATGCTCGCGCTCAGCGGGTGGTGCAGCGGCTGGAAGGCATGGGCGGCGACACCGCCGAACAGCGCCCGGGCCTCGGCCGTGCGGAACAGCCGGGTCGGCACGGCGGCCGGGAGCAGCGCGGGCAGCCCGAACCGGGCGAGCCGCAGTGGGTGGCGGGGAAGCCGCAGCAGCGGGCCCATGACGTCACCGGCCAGCTGGTCCCAGCCTGCGGCGGGGCCCGCGAACAGCCGCCGCCAGCGCGCCCCGTCCGCGCCCAGCCCGGCCGCTGTGGCGGTGACCGAGCGGTACAGCACCCCGGCCGTGCCGCCGTCCAGCGGGTGGGCGCAGTCGACCTCCGGGAGCCGCCACTCCAGGCCGTGGCGGTCGAGGCCCAGGACGCGCAGGAACGGTGAGCCGACGGCCATCGGATGGACGGCGGAGCAGTGGTCGTGCAGCAGGCCGGGCAGGATCGCCTCGCCGCTGCGGGTGCCGCCGCCGATCTCCGCGGCGGCCTCCAGCACGGTGACCCGCAGGCCCTGCTGGGCCAGGGTGACCGCGGCGGCCAGCCCGTTCGGGCCGGCGCCCACCACGATCGCGTCAGTCATGGGTGGCCAGCCCTCCTCGCACGCACCGGTGGTCACTTCCACGGTACGGAAGCGCCGGGCGGGCTGCCGCCCCAGGTCGCTGGGGGATCACCATGGATGCCGCGTCGCCGCGGAGCCGGCCGCGCACGAGGAGCAGCTGATCCGGGGCCTGGCCGAGCCGCTGACCGGGTCGCTCGCCCGGTTCGGCCCGCCGAGGCGGCTCGGCCGCCGTCCGGCGATCGCTGCCAAGCCTGAGCCGCCCGATGGTCTCGTTCTTCGAGGGCCTGGCCGCCCCCCAGGCGAGCCATGGCGGCCGAGCGGGGGCCGTATGACCTGCCGCGACGGGTCACCCCGCGCGTGCCGGCGGTGCTGCCGGAGCCGGCAGACGCGGCCGACTGATGGGTAGTCAACTACGCTGGGCAGCTCTGGGCCTACCTGAACGGGGTGACCATGCTGCTGCGGACCAGGGTGGCGATCGTCGGTGCCGGACCGGCCGGTCTGGTGCTGGCGAACGTGCTGCAACAGGCCGGGATCGACTGCCTGGTGGTGGAGCGGCGCAGTCGCGCCCATGTGGAGAACCGGGCCCGGGCCGGGCTGATCGAGCACCGCACGGTGGAGTTCCTGCGCGCCCACGGGCTGGCCGACCGTCTGCTGGCCGAGGGCGTGGCGCACGGCAGTTGCGAGTTCCGCCACGGCGGCGGGCGGTTCTCCGTCCCGTACCGGGAGTTGGCCGGCGGTCGGGTCCACCACGTCTACCCGCAGCAGTTCCTGGTCCGCGATCTGATCGAGGCCTATCTCGCGGGCGGCGGCACCCTGCTCTTCTCCCACCCGGCCGTGGCGCTGGCCGAGTTGGACGCCTCGGACGGCGAGCGGGCCGTGCTGCGGTGCGAGGCGCCGGGCTCCGAACCGGTAGTGATCGAATGCGACTTCATCGCGGGCTGCGACGGCTTCTACGGCACCGCTCGCCCCGCCGTGCCCGAGGGCCGGCTGCGCGCCAGCACCAAGCAGCACGAGTTCGGCTGGCTGGCGGTGCTGGCCGAAACCCCGCCGGCCACCGGCGAGATCATCTACGCCCTGCACCGGGACGGTTTCGCGGGCCACATGCTGCGCACCTCGTCGGTGTCCCGCTTCTATCTGCAGTGCCCGGTCGGGGATCAGCCGGAGAACTGGTCGGACGACCGGATCTGGTCGGCCCTGCACCACCGACTGGGCCTGTCCGAGGCCGAGTTGAGGACCGGCCCGATCATCGAGAAGACCGTGCTGGAGATGCGCAGCTTCGTGGCCGAGCCGATGCGGTACGGCCGGCTCTTCCTGGTCGGCGACGCCGCGCACATCATCACCCCGGCGGGCGGCAAGGGGATGAACCTGGCCATCGCCGACGCCGCCGAGCTGGCCGACCGGCTGCTGGCCCACTACCGCGGCGGCAACTCCGGTGTGCTGGACGGATATTCGGCCGCGCGCCTGCCGGACATCTGGCGGGCCCAGGAGTTCTCGCACTGGCTGCTGCACCTGCTGCACAGCCCGGCGGCGGCGGGCCAGGAGGACTTCGCGTTCCTGCACCGCCTGCAACTCTCCCGGCTGGACCAGCTGCGGGATTCGGCGGCGTTCGCGGCGAGCTTCGCGGACAGTTACGCGGGCCCGCCCGCGCGCGAACCGGTGCGCTGACGGGCCGTTGCTCGCTGGTGCGTTGGCGGGCCGTTGCGCGAGGGCGCGTTGGCGGGCGGTTGCTCGCTGGTGCGTTGGCGGGCGGTTGCGCGAGGGCGCGTTGGCGGGCGGTTGCTCGCTCGTGCGCTGGCGGGCCGTTGCGCGCAGGCGCGTTCGCGGGACGTTGCGCGCTGAACGGGTGGTGCTACGCCGTCCAGCCGGTCTCGGCGGCCCAGCGCTCCGCCACGGTGATGACGAGGTCCACGACCGGGTCCTTGACGTCGGCGTAGACGCCCACATCGGCGACCGTCTCGGCGAGGACGCTCTTGAAGCGCGCATAGGCCGGCACGGCCTCGGGGTGGGCCCGGAACCAGTCGCGGAACAGCAGCGCAAGCCGCTCATTGGGGGAACCGGCCAGGCGGACATGCAGGTTGACGTCCGGGCCGTCCAGGCCCTCCAGCTCGGCCCGGAGGCGCCGCGACCACATCCGCTTCGCCCAGCGCGCCGGGTCGTCATCGAGCCCGGCGGGCACGTGGTCCCGCTGGTAGGGGGAGCGCTGGAAGCCCTGGCCGGCCAGCGGCCCGTCGAAGACCGCCTCGGCCTGCACCAGGTCCGCCACGCTCACCTGGAGGTCGAAGATCGGCTTGGCTGCCATGCCGGGGATCGCGGTGCTGCCGATGTGCTCCACGCGCAGCGCCTGCGGGGCGAGCAGGGCGCGCAGCTCCTCGGCGAGGGCGAGGCCGGCGGGCTGCCAGGCGGGGTCGTGGTCGACCACGATGGGGGCGGAGTTGGTGTGGGTTGGCATTCCGGTGAGTCTAGTGGCCCCCCGAACGGGTGCTCCGATATCAAGATCTCGTCAGGACGGCCCCGGCCCGCGTAGTCCATGCGTCAAGAACGGGTGCGATCGGCGGATCGCAGGCATGCACTGGACCTGTGGGTCCGACCGCGGCCCGCGCCGCGCCTGGAAGGAAGCCGCACGCCATGACCGACCATCAGGTCCTCCCGTCCGAGCCCGCCGCCCGGCGGCAGCCGACCCCGTCGGACGTTGCCGCCCTGCGCCGGCTGCTGCTCGGCGCCTCCTTCGAGCCCGAGCCGCTCGGCTCCCAGGACGTCGAGTCCGAGCCGGAGGAGGACCGGACCGGCAGTGCGCCGCACTGCCGGCACGCGATGTACTACGTCGACTGACTCACCGGCGGGCTACAGGCGGACTACAGGCCGGTCGCGAACGGCCGGTCGCGGCGGGCGTCGTGCAGCACCGAGCCCCACCACTGCAGCTGGTCCAGCATCGCCTTGGCCGAGCCCTCCGGGCCCTCCGGCTCCAGCAGCGTGCCGTCCGGGGAGAACAGCTCGTAGTAACGCGGGAACGAGACATAGCCGCGGACGGTGTGCGCCTGCAGCTCGTTGAAGATCTGCCGCAGCTGCTCGATCGCCAGCAGGCCGCCGCTGGCACCGCTGTAGCCGACGAAGCCGATCGGCTTGGCGTGCCACTCGCTGTAGTGCCAGTCGATGGCGGCCTTGAGGGAGGCCGGGAAGCTGCGGTTGTAGTCGGGCGTCAGGATGACGATGGCGTCCGCGGCCTTCAGGCGGCGGGTCAGCTCGGCCATCCCCTCGGGGCGGCGCAGGTCGGGCTGCATGGCCGGCGGCATGGCGGGCAGGGCGAGGGGCAGTTCGACGTCCGCGAGATCGATCAGGTCGACGGTGAACGCGCCGTGCCGCTCGGCCTGCCCGACGAACCAGCGGGCGATCACCGGGGCGAACCGGCCCTCCCGGACGCTGCCGACGATCACTGCGAGGTTCAACTTGGACATGGGTGTGCTCCTGCTACGAGTGCTACGAGTGAAGTGCTGGCCGGCCCGAGCTCCGGGCCGTGACCACCACTCTCCCGAGCCGGAGCGGGCTGAGGGAGGCCGAGCTGAGGGTGGTAGTGGGGGGGCCACGATCCGGCTCGGCCCCGGTGCTACGTTCGAGGGGTGAGCGACAACGAGCTGGGCCTCTTCCTGCGGCTGCGCCGGGAGGCCGTCACACCCGCCGAGGCGGGCCTGCCGACCGGGCCGCGCCGCCGCACGCCCGGGCTGCGGCGAGCCGAACTGGCGACGCTGGCGGGGGTCAGCGTCGAGTACGTCACCAGGCTGGAGCAGGGGCGGGACCGGCGGCCGTCGGCGCCGGTGCTGGCGTCGCTGGCGGACGCCCTGCGGCTCGCCCCGGCGGAACGGCTCCATCTGCACCAACTGGTCAAGGGCGCCGAGCCGGGCTTCAGCTGCATGGGGTCGGCCGGCCCCAACCGCACCGTGCGGCCCACCGTGCGGGCCTTGCTGGACAGCCTGGAGCCGGCGGCCGCCGTGCTGCTCAACCGGCTCTCCGAGGTGCTCGCCTGCACTGACGGCTACCGGCGGCTGGTCGAGCCGATCGGCCTGCTGGACTCCGCGCGACCGAACCTCGCCCGCTTCGTCTTCACCGATCCGCGGGCCCGCACGGCCTTCCCGGACTGGGAGTTGGTGGCCGATGAGCAGGTCGCGGCGCTGAAGCGCGGGCCCGGCCTCTCCGAGCCCGAAGTCGGGGCGTTGGCCGATGAATTGACGGTCTCCTGCGGTGCCGACTTCGCTACTCGGCTGGACCGGGTGTCCGGGCTGCCGAGGGCGAGCGCGGTGCTGCGGCTGGCCCACCCGCAGGTCGGCGAGCTGCGGCTGGCCTATGAGACGCTCAACCTGCCCGTTGAGGACGACCAGCGGTTGCTGGTCCACCTCCCGGCCGACGACGCGACCGCCGCCGCCCTCGACCGCCTGGCCGGCCGCCGCCCGGGGGCGCTTCGAGCCGTCTGACCGGGCGTCAATCTGCCTGCGGGCTGACCGGACCGTGAGGCCGCCTGTTGGTCCGACCGGACCGTCAGGCCGCCTCTGGGTCTGACTGGACGTCAGGCTCCTCGCTGACTCGCCAGTCCAGCGTCTTCCTGGCCAGCGCCGCCAGCGCCAGGCTGGACGGCAGCTCGACCAGCAGGGCCATCGCGAGCGCCACGTACCAGTCCGCGCCGCCCTCGGCGGTCATCACGTCGAACCAGGCGTCGAGCAGCAGCAGGGTGGCGGTCGCGGACCCGGCGGGCGCCACCAACCGCGAACGCCGGGCCAGCAGCACCGCCGTGGCGAGCAGGCCGGTCACCTGGAGCAGGTCCATGCCGACCCAGGCTGTTGACCAGTTCCGGACCTCGGCCTGCCCGCGGGTGGTCGACCCGAGCACCAGGATCCACGCGAACAGCAGTACCGCCACGGCAGCCAGGACCAGGGCCAGCCGCCTACGCAGGCGCGCCGCCGCCGGGTCGTCCGCCGCCAGCCGCTCCAGGACGGTGGCTGTGCTGCGGCCGCCCGGTATCGCTCTTCCCGTGATCCACAAGCTATCGCAGCGGTGAGCCGACGACCGCGCGGGTCAGCGGCCGAGCTCCTGGATCAGCCTGCGGTAGGTGTCGAAGGCGGGCTTGGGCGTGTAGTCGTCCCGCAGCAGGCCGAAGCGGTCGAACAGGCCGGTGCCGGCGGAGTCGGCGTCACGCAGCGCGAAGAGGCTGTAGCCGGTGAGGTGGAGCTCGTCGCGCAGGCCCGCGATGGTCCGGATCACCTCCTCGACCACCTCGGCCTGGCGCTCCTCGGAGCGCTCCGGGCCGGTGGGCCAGCCGTGCTCGCAGACGTGGATCGGCACCGACGGGGCGATCCCGGCGCGGGCGAGGTGCGTGGTGCGGAACTCGGTGAGCACCGCCGTCGCCGCGGGGACCAACCGCTCAGGCGGCAGCGGACGGAAGACGTCCGGGAAGAAGTCCAGGCCCACGTAGTCCAGCGCGCGGTGGAAGCGGTCGTCGGCGGCCGCGCCCAGCTCGCCCCAGAAGGGGTCGGCCGGGTCGAAGCCCGGCACGGCGTTGAAGCCGACGGCGATGTCGTACCCCTGCGCCAGCGCCTCCTCCTTGGCCGCGATCACCCCCTGGATCAGGGCCTGTTGGACGTTCGGGATGCTCCCGTCGACGATCGGGAGGTTGAGGTTGGGCTCCTCGCAGATCTGGAGCATCGCCAGCCGCGGGCCCTCGGTGCGCACCGTGTCGCGGATGAAGTCGAGCCAGCCGCCAAGCTCTCCGCTGGGCTCCCGGAACTGCAGCACCAGATCGAGCCTGCGTCCGTCGCCGAGCAGGCGCTCGGGGTCGGCGGGCGTGCTGGTGGGCCGGCTGGACGCCGCGTAGTGGCGGTAGGCGCGGACTAGCAACGTCGGTGCGTCGCCCTGGAGTTGGCGCAGCGCGGCGGTGATCAGCGCGGGGTCGTCGGGGCTCACCGGGTGGCGGACGCCAGTGTCGGTGCCCAGCAGGCCGCCGGGATAGATGCCGAAGGTCAAGGTCATGGGCGCCACCCTAGCCGATAATTTTGGAGTCACTCCAAATTTTCAGTGGCTCTATGATTTCTGCATGGGACTCCGTGAAGCCAAGAAGCAGCAGACCCGGGCCGCGCTCGCGGACGCCGCCATGGGCCTCTTCGTCGAGCGCGGCTTCGACGGCGTCACCGTGGCGGAGGTGGCTCGGGCGGCCGGCGTGTCGGTGAACACGGCCTTCAACTACTTCCCGACCAAGGAGGATCTGTTCTTCGACCGGCAGGCCGAGGTGGAGGCCTGGTTGGCCGAGGCGGTCCGCACCCGTGCCGTCGGAACGTCCGCGCTGGGTGCGGTCCGCGCGAGCCTGCTGGCGGCGCTGGAGCGCGATGAGCCGACCCTCGGACTGCGTCCCGGGGCCGCGGTGTTCTGGCGGCTGGTCGCCGAGAGCCCCGCGCTGCAGGCACGCGGGCGCGAGATCGCCGAGCGCTCCGAGGCGGCGCTCGCGGCGGCGCTGGCGGAGGAAGCGGAGGCGGCGGGCGGTGTGGCCGGGGACCCCCTGCCCGGGGTGGTGGCCGGGGCGATCGCGGGTCCCTACCGTGCGGTGCTGGCGGAGATCCGTCGCCGGGTGGTGGCGGGGGAGCAGCCCGAGGAGATCCGCCGAGCGGTGACGGCGGTGGCCGAACGGGCCTTCGAGCTGCTGGAGTCGGGGCTCGGCGGTTACCTGGCGAGGCCCTGACTAGCTCAACACCGCTCGCCGCATGGCCAGTCGCGGCCACCGGTCCAGGCCGTGCGCCGCCTCCTGCGCCCGGACCTCCCGCAGGCCAGGGCCCAACTCGGCGTCGGGCAGCGGCCGGAAGCCGCAGCGCACGTAGTAGGGCGCGTTCCACGGGACGTTCGCGAACGTGGTCAGGGTCAGCGCCGGGACGCCCTCCGCGGCGGCCCGCTCCGCGAGATCCTCCAGCAGCGCCCGCCCGATGCCACGCCGGGCGCTGCCCGGGTGCACCGACACCTGCTCGACGTGCAGCGCGCCGTCGATCCGGTCGGCGATCAGATACGCCACCGGGGCGTCGTCACCGTCGACCGCCACCCGGGCCAGCCCGGCCCGCTGGTAGCGGGCCAGTTCATCGAGCGGCAGCGGCTCGTCCTCCGCGATCTCGGGCATCCCGATCTCGCGGAAGCACTCACCGGCCGCTCGCTCGATGTGCTGGAGCACGGGCAGTTCGTCAGGGCGGACCTGGCGGACCTGGCAAAGCTGGTGGGCCTGGTGGACCTGGCGGATCGGCATGCCCCGATTATCTCCCTGGCTGATCTCAGGCCGCGGTCTGCTGCCGGCCGGGCAGTCCGAGGGCGAGCACGCCGGCGAGGGCGGTGAGGACGGCGGCGGCGAGGAACGCCCGGTCATAGCCGGCGGTCAGCGCGGCCGCACTGGCGCCGCCGTGGGCGGCAGTGGTGTGCGAGGCGATGGTGGCCAGCAGGGCGAGACCGAGGGCGCCGCCGACCTGGCGCGAGGTGTTGGTCAGCCCGGACGCCAGCCCGGCCTCCTCCCGGCGGGCGCCCGCGGTGGCCGCGGCGGTGAGCGGCATCATCGCCAGCCCCATGCCGAGCGTGCAGAGCATGAACGGCACCACCACACCGGTGGCGTAGCCCCCGTGCGGGCGCAGCAGCGACAGCCACAGGAAGCCGGCCGTGCTGAGGGTCATCCCGGCGATCAGCAGCGGACGCGGCCCGGTGCGGTGGATCAGCCGGGTGGCGACCTGGGCGCAGATGATGATCGAGAAGCACCCGGGCAGGAAGGCCAGCCCCGCGGTCACCGGGCTGTAGTGCAGCACCAGTTGGAAGTAGAGCGACAGCAGGAACCACATCGCGAACATCGCCGCGCCCAGCGACAGCACCGAGGCGTTGGCGACCGCGAGGGTGCGGCGGCGCAGCACGGCGAGCGGCACCAGCGGGTGGGCGCTGCGGTGCTCGATGGCCGCGAAGGCCGCCAGCAGCAGCACCGCCACGGCGGCCGGCAGCCAGACGGCGGGGGCCGTCCAGCCGTGCGACTCGGTGGCGATGATCGCGTAGGTGAGCGCGGTCAGGCCGCCGGTCACGGTGACCGCGCCCGGCAGGTCGAGCCGGCGCAGCCCGCCGCCCGGCGCCTCCGCTGCGGTCACCCGGGCCAGCGCGGCGACCAGCAGCACGATGCCGAGCGGCACATTGACGAAGAACACCCAGCGCCAGCCCGCGTACTGGGTCAGCACGCCGCCGAGCACCGCGCCCGCCGCGCCGCCGGCCGCCATCACCGCGCTCCAGGCGCCCATCGCGCGGGTGCGCTCCCGCGGCTCGGTGAAGGTCGTCATGATCAGCGTGAGGGTGGCCGGGGCCAGCACGGCGCCGCCGAGGCCCTGGATCGCCCGGGCGGCGATCAGCAGCGGTCCGGTGGTGGCCAGCCCGCCGGCCAGCGAGGCGCCGGTGAACAGCACCAGGCCGGAGAGGAACGCCCGCCGCGCGCCCACCAGATCGGCCAGTCGGCCGCCGAGCAGCAGCAGCCCGGCGAAGCCGAGGGTGTAGGCGTTGACGATCCACTGCTGGCCGGTGGCGCTCAGCCGCAGCGAGTCGCGCATCTCGGGCAGCGCGACGTTCACGATCGACACGTCGAGCACCACCATGAACTGCGCCGCACAGGCGATCAGCAGGATGGCGGTCTTCGACGACTGGCCGAGCACGGACGAGCCGGGCGGCCGCCTGGCGTCAGCGCGACCGGTGGCAGTGGTGGCGCTGGTGGTGCTGGTAGTGCTGGTAGTGCTCAAAACTACCCCCGGGAAGCATGGCCGTCCGGGTGCTTGCGTACTGTCGTCAGCACCCGGACGCCCTGATATGAAGTTGATGTGACGTGATGTCAGCGGACCGCGACGAACATCGCGTCGCTGACGGAGCGCCAGGCGAGGCCCGCCTCATGGAAACCAGCGTCGACCAGGCGCTCGATATTCCACTCGGCGGTGTGGGTGTCGCCGTCCTTGTGGTCGCGGTAGACGGCCGACCGGGCCGCGACCGCCTCGGCCAGCCGCGGGTCGGCGGCCGCGGCCTGCCACCACTGGGCCCAGGTGAGCACCCCGTCGGCGCTCTCGGTCAGCTGGCGCCGCTCCTCGAAGGTCTTGTGCACCGCGTTGAGCAGCGGGGTGCCCGGCTGCGGGCAGTGGTCGGCGTTGAGGAAGATGCCGCCGGGGCGGAGCAGGCCGGTCAGGTCGCGGTAGAGGCGCAGCAGCGTGTCGGTGTCCAGCCAGTGCAGGGCGGTGGCCGTGAGCACCGCGTCGAACGGGCCCTCGGGCAGCGCGGCGGCCCAGTCGGGGTCGCGCAGGTCGGCGGTGACCAGGGTGAGCCGCTGGTCGCCGCGGAAGTGGCCTTCGGCGATCTGGAGCAGCGCCGGGTCGAGGTCGACGCCGACGCTGGCGGCCTGGGGCAGTCGGGCGAGCAGGCGCTCGGTGATGCTGGCGGTGCCGCAGGCCAGGTCCAGGATCCGGGGTGCGGGGCCGCCGACCGCCTCGACCAGGTCGATCATCACGCGGAACCGCTCCTCGCGGTCCGGCAGGTACCACCCCTGCTGACGGTCCCAACTGCGCTGCCAGCCCTCCCAGTAGGCGCGCTCGGCGGTGTCGTCGGCGATCTGGAGGTCCGTCATGGTGATTCCCCCTGTGCGGAAGCATGGTTGAGTTGAGTAAGGACCTGCTGCGGTTGGCAGGTGTTACCTAGCTTGGCGCATGCTTGAGTAATAGGCAAGTGGGAGTAAGGGTTATTACAAGGGCTGGCCGGTGGGGGTGTCGCCACCCCCACCGGCCAGCCTTGGAACGTGTGGTTCAGCGGCCCAGGCCGCCCGCACCCGCCAGCTGCAGCGAGAAGCCGGCAGCGGTGGACTGCGCCGGGGTGGTCAGATGGACCACGCCGGCTGCCGAGTCGTAGCTCCAGGAGCCGGCCGGCAGCGGATGCCCGTCGAGCAGCACCTGGGCCGGAGCCGCGCCGACATGGATGCTGAACTCATAGGCGCGCGCGGCCGGTTTGCCCGCGTAGGCACCGTTGCTCGGGCCGACCGTGATCTGGGTCGTGCCGTGCCCGTGCTGGCCGGTCGCGTGCACGGTCACCAACTGCGTTGCGCTGGAGCCCTGCTGGTAGGCCCGGGTGGTGCCGTCGTCCTCGTAGAGGGTGAACTGCGAGTCGCCCTGGGCGTAGATGTCGTAGTCCAGGCGGCTGGTGTCCCGGGTCTGCCAGGAGAGCGTGCCCTGCGGCCACATCGGCACGATCGCACCGGCCTTGACGAACAGCGGCAGGGTGTCCAGCGGCGCGTGGTAGCCGTTGATCGTGGTCGGCCCCTGGTAGGTCTTGCCGGTCCAGTAGTCCACCCAGGTGCCCGCCGGCAGGTAGATGCCGTTGCGGGTGTCGGAGGCGTCGTAGACCGGGGCGACCAGGAAGCTGTCGCCGCTGAGGAACTCGTACTTGGCCGCGTCGCCCCAGGTGTTGGGGTCGTTCGGGTAGTCCAGCACCAGCGGGCGCACCGCGCCGACGCCGGTCTGGTGCGCCTGTGCGGCCAGCGTGTAGAGGTACGGCAGCAGCCGCTCCTTGAGCTGCAGGAACTTGTTGTTGATCGATGTGTAGGGCTCGCCGAACCGCCAGGGCTGCTTGTCGCTCTGGGCCCAGCCGTCCGTCGTCATGATGGTCGGGATGAAGGTCTTCCACTGCAGGTCGCGGGTCTCCACCTTCGGGTCGCTGCCGAAGATGCCGCCCACGTCACCGGTGTTGTAGGCGATGCCCGACATGGTGGAGCCCGCGTAGGTGGGGATCTGCCACTTCACGTAGTCGTAACTGCCGGTCTGGTCACCGCTCCAGAGCACCCCGCAGCGCTGCGCGCCGGCCCAGGAGACCGGCAGCCAGACGAAACCGCGGGCGTCGCTGTTCTGCTCGATGCCGTTGTACGCCTGCTGGCAGCCGTCCAGCGCGAACTGGTAGCCCGGGCCGACCCAGCCGACGTCCAGCTTGCGCACCCGCACCCCGGCCTTGACCTCCTCGCCCTGGTTGGGCAGGCCGGTCGAAGTCCACAGGCCCAGCTGCATGTTGTGGTCGCGCAGACCCTGGCCGACCTGCTGGAGGTTCTCGTAGCCGCAGCCGTAGCCGTCGTTGACCAGCATCCAGCCGAGCGGGGTCTGGTTGGCGGTGTAGCCGTCGGCCACCTTCAAGGCGTCCAGGGTGTGCCGCTCACCGCGGTTGGCGTTGTGCAGGTAGCAGTCCGAGTCGCCCGGCTCCAGGCCGTAGACCGGCGGCATGAAAGGCTTGCCGACCAGATCGGTGTACTGGCCGATCACGGTTTTCAGATCCGGGGCGTTTGGGCTGGCCATGAAGTACCCGTCGAACCGGCTCTCCTGGGCCGAGGTGCGCACCGGGTCGCCGAAGTCGTACACGCCGGGGGCGAAGGTGTTGCGGAAGACGCCGTAGCCGGCCGAAGACAGGTAGAACGGCTGCGAGTTGTTGTAGCCGCCCGCGTCCCAGTTGTAGTTGTTGGCCACGTGCACGGTCTGGTCGCGGTGCGAGAAGCTGCCGTTCTGCTCGCCCGCGCCGTAGAACTGCTCCTGCGGGCCGCGCGCCAGGGTCTGCTGCATCGCGTCGCCGGTCCAGGTCAGGCCGCGGGTCTCCTGCCAGACCAGAGTGCGGTTGTCGGCCCGGTAGAGGGCGAACCGCAGGGGGCTCTTGTAGGCGCGCAGGGTCAGGTCCTTGCTGGCGATCGCCCAGTAGTCGCCGGCGTCGAACTCCTTGGTGGTCTTGATGGTTGACGGCGGATTGGGAACCATCTCGCGTCCGGCCGGGTCGGTGAAGGTGCCGGTGGGGGCGAGTTGGAGACGGAAGACGTCCTCGCTGGTGAAGTCGATCCGGGCGGCCGCGCTGCCGGCCTGGATCCGGTAGCCGCCGTCGGCGCCCTTGGTCAGGCCGGTGGCGTTGCCCACGGTGGTGGCGGTCGGGATGGCCGCGGTCGCGGTGTAGCCCGAATTGGTCACCGAGTAGGGCACCACCAGCACGTGGTAGGTGCCGGAGGCGTTGGGGATCACCGCGACCGACGGGTCGGCACCCATCGCGGCCTCGGCGACCTCGTGGCCGGCGCCGTCGTAGATGTAGGTGTCGAACTCCATGGTCGGGTCCGGCCATTGGATGCTGACCGGCACGCCGCCGTCGGGGTTGTCCGCCCAGTAGGAGGCCGGCACGTCGACGGTCAGGTCGAAGTGGTCGCAGGTCTGGTCGTTCGGGTCCTGGGCCTGCGCGGGGCAGTGCGACGGGTCGGGCACCGACCCGCTGGCGTAGCTGTGGCCCTGCCAGGTGAGCGTGTGGCTGCCGGTGAGCGCCAGGGTGCCGGCGGCGGGGGTGGCCGCCCGGGCCGGGGCCTGGCCGCCGAGCAGCGCGCAGACCACGGCGAGCACGGCGGCGAGGGGGATCAGGGGTAACCGGGTGTGGAGCGGTCGGGAGTGGAGTGTTCGCATGCCGCGTCCAAGGGGATCGAGGGCGAGCGGGGGGATCAGGGATCAGGGATCAGGGATCAGGGATCAGGGCGATCGGGGGACGGGCCGCCCGGTTGAGCGGCGCATGAGGACAGCGTGAGGTGATCATGACAGCCGGATGAAAATATGGGTGCGCGACTGTCCCGGGGAGGCTAGCAGTCCATTTCTGCGCGTTCAATGCTTCTGTGCGCACCTTTGCGCAAGTGGCCGACTGTGTTGGGCGCACACTGGAAGACAGGAGGCGAGGTGGTGGGAGATGTTCGTTCGCCACTTCCATCATGTCGGCGGCTACGGCGGATACGGGCCCGGGTTCTGGCTGTTCGTGATCGGCTTCGTGGTGCTGGCCGTGCTGTTCGTGGTGCTGATCACGACACTGGCACGGGGGTCGCGCGTACATCGTTCGACGGCGGCTGGCAGTACCGCCGGTGCTGCCAGGGCTTGGTCCACGGGCACGGCGGAGGCGGAGCGGATCCTTGCCGAGCGGTACGCCAGGGGCGAGCTGGACGACGAGGAGTACCAGCGCCGTCTCAGGACGCTCCGCGAGCCACCATCGGAGTGAAGGAAGCACCACCGGAGTGGAGGGAACCGCCAACCGAGTGAAGAAGGGTCAACGGAGCGAAGAAGGGTCAGCCGCCCTGCCGCTTCGGCGTCAGGCCGGGCGGCAGCGGCACGGCCCGCAGTTCGCGAATCACCGCTCGCACCGTGGCCGTTCGGGCCAGCGCGGGCGTGCTGACGTAGCCCACCAGCCGGCTCGGCGGCTCGGGCCCCAGGTCGGTCACGGCCAGCCCGTCCGGGGCGCCGAGCAGCGCGAGCCGCGGCATGATCGCCATGCCGATGCCCTGGGCAACCAGTGAGAGCACCACCGTGTCATCGGCGACATTGATCGTGGCCTGCGGGATCCACTCCTGCCCCTGCCACCAACTCCTGGTGTAGGAGCCGCAGTTCTCGTCCCAGTCGACCAGCGGCAGGGTGCGCGGCGCCGGATGCCCGACCGGGTGGGCCAGCGCGTAGCTCTCCGCGAACAGCGGCACCGCGACCAGCCCGGGCCGCGTCGTGGTCTCGTCCATGGTGGCCAGCCCCAGGTCGGCATGGCCGTCCGCCACCTCGCCCGCCGTGCCCCGCCCGATCTCGCGGACGATCCGCACCTGCGGGCTGAGCTCGGGATGCCGCTCCGCCAGCCGCGCCAGCACGGCCGGCAGCAACTGCGCGGCGACGCTGCGGAACGCGGCGATCCGCACCGGGCCCGCCACCCGGTCCGGCTCGGCCTCGCGCGCCTCGGTGCGCATAAGCTCCAGCAGCCGCAGCACTTGCCGGGCCTGGGCCACCACCCGGGTGCCGGCCGCGGTGGGCGTGGCGCCGCTGCGGCCGCGCTCGAAGAGCACTGCGCCGAGCTTGCGCTCACCGGCGCGCACGGCATGGGAGACGGCGGACTGCGTCATGCCGAGCACGGCCGCGGCGGCGGTGAAGCTCCGCTCGCGCTCGACGGCGACGAGCACGCGCAGCTCCTGTGGGGCGAGATCGGTCATGGGGCCAGTCTTCCATGAACGCCGTTCATGGAACGCAGCCATCCATCGACGGCGAGGGCTGCCACCGGCCCACTCCCGCTCCCTAACGTGGTGCCGGCACCGCACCGGACCGCACCGGATCACGCCGGACCGCAACGGATGACGCCGCACCACGCATTGATCACGCCTTCGAGGAGCAGAGCCATGACCCGCACCATCAACGCCGTCCACCAGGTCTCCCGCCCGCAGGGCACCCCCACCGCCGACAACTTCGCCTTCGTCACCGAGGAGCTGGGGCCGCTCGCCGAGGGCACCGCCCTGGTCGAGAACCTCTACCTCTCGGTCGACCCCTACATGCGCCAGGCGATGGACGAGGGCCACTGGGAGCTCAACGCACCGCTGGAGGGCCGCTCGCTGGGCCGGGTGATCGAGTCCCGGACGCCCGCCCTGGCGGTCGGTGAGATCGTCGGCCACCGCAAGGCCTGGCGCACCCACGCCGTGGTCTCGCCGGAGGAGATCCGCCGGATCCCCGACCTGCCCGGCGTGCCGTTGAGCGCCCACCTGAGCGCCTTCGGCGGCACCGGCCTGACGGCCTGGGTGGGGCTCACCCGGGTCGCCCGCCTGCAGCCCGGCGAGTCCGTCTTCATCTCGGCCGCGGCGGGCGGCGTCGGCAGTGCCGCGGGGCAACTCGCCAAGCTGCTCGGCGCCGGCCGGGTGATCGGCAGCGCCGGCTCGCCGGCCAAGGTGAAGCTGGCCACCGAACGGCTCGGCTACGACGTCGCGTTCGACTACCACGACGGTCCGGTCATGGACCAGCTGCGCGCCGCCGCGCCGGACGGCCTGGACGTCTACCTCGACAACGTCGGCGGCGACCACCTGGAGGCCGCCATCGACCGGCTGCGCCTGAACGGCCGGATCGCCTGGTCCGGCGCGATCGCCCAGTACAACTCCGTATCCACGCCCACCGCGCCGCGCAACCTCTTCGAGGTCAACCTCAAGGCGCTGCGGCTGGAGGGGTACCTGGTCAGCCAGCACATGGACGCGCTGCCCGGGCTGTACGAGTTCCTCGCCCCGCACCTCGCCAGCGGCCGGGTGGTGCCCGAGGCGACCGTGGTGGAAGGCTTCGACCGGGTGGTCGAGGCGTTCCTGGGCCTGTTCCGCGGCGAGAACAGCGGCAAGATGCTGGTCAAGGTCGGGGACTGACCGGCTTGGCGGGTCGCGAGGACCGGGTGGCAGGGGCGGACGGCAGTGGCTCGGCCGGGAGTTCGCGACGGCTCCGCACGGGGGAGCGGTAGACCGGCAGGAAGGCCGTCGCCAGCAGCACCCCGCCCACCCACAATGCTGCCTGCACACCCGCCAGTTGGCCGATCAGACCGGCCAGGGCGGCACCGATCGCGAAGGCCCCGGTGAGCAGGAAGCGGAAGGTGGCGTTCATCCGGCCGAGCAGGGCGTCCGGCGTCATCCGCTGCCGCAGGCTGACGCCGAGCACATTGTCCGTGCCGATCTTGAACATGGCCAGCAGCCACCCCGCCCCCGCCACCCAGAGCCAGCAGCCCCGGCCGACCAGTGGCACCAGCAGCCCGGCCGGCGCCAGCCAGAGGCCGGCCAGGCCCAGGGTGCGGCCGTGCCCGAGCCGTGCGGCCAGCGGGCGGGCACAGCGCGACCCGATCAGCAGGCCGATCCCGCCCGCCGCCCAGAAGAGCCCCAACACACCTGCCGGGAAGTGGAGTTGGCGGATGAAGAGAATGGGGAGCATGGTGTTGACGAGCTGGGTGCCGAGGTTGCTGAGAGTGGCGGTGAATGCCAGCGCACGCAGCTCGGGGTTGCCGACCACATGCCGCACCCCCTCGCCGATCTGCCTGCGCAGCGGGGCGGCCGCACTCCCCGCCGGGGTGCCGGAAGCGGGCCCGGTCGTGACGCGGATGGCGGTCAGCCGCAACGCCGAGCCCAGATAGCCGGCAGCGGCGGCCAGCACCGCCACGGGTGCGGTCAGTACCTGAACCAGCGCGCCACCGGCACCGCGACCGACCGCGTTGCCGGCCGCGATCAGGCTCACCACGGCGGCGTTCGCCCGCACCAGCCCGTCCCGGCCGACCAGTTGCGGCAGGATGCTCTGCGAACCGACGTCGAAGAACACCGTGGCCGCGCCGTTCAGCAGCACGATCGCGGACAGTTCCCAGAGCGTCAGCGCGTGCAGCCACCAGGCGAGCGGGATGGCCGCGAACAGCACGGCCCGCACCAGGTCGGCGACGATCAGCACCCGGCGCTGGTGCAGCCGGTCCACCCAGGCCCCGGCGGGCAGGCCGATCAGCAGGAACGCGGCGGTGCTCAGCGCGCCGAGGATGCCGACGTCGCCCGGCGTCGCGTCGAGCGCGGAGACGGCGATCAGCGGGACGGCGACATAGCCCACGCTGGTGCCCAGCTGACTGAGCGTCGTCGCGGTGAACAGGGTGCGGAAGTCGGCGTACCGCCACGGAGAGGGATGATCCACAGCGCAAACCGTGCCGGAGCGGAACCTGGTAGGACAAGCGAAAGAATCAACCACACCGTTAAGCTGAGCTACATGCTTGATGTGAGGCGGATGCAGGTGCTGCGCGCGGTGGTGAGCAGCGGCTCGGTCACCGCGGCGGCGGCGCACCTGGGATACACGCCGTCCGCCGTCAGCCAGCAGATCGCGGCCCTGGAGAAGCAGGCCGGGATCACGCTGCTGGAGCGGGTGGGGCGCGGAGTCCGGCCCACCCCCGCCGGTCGCCTGCTCACCGAGCATGCCGCCACCATCAGCCGGCAGCTCGCCGAGGCCGAGACCGCGCTCGCCGAACTGCGCGCCGGGCGCACCGGCCGGATCGCGATCCGCTACTTCACCACCGCGGGCTCCTGCCTGGTGGCACCCGCCGTGGCCGAGCTGCGCGAGCGCTACCCGGGCGTCCGGATCGACCTGCGGCACAACTCCGCCGACCCGCTGGCGGAGGTGGCGCGGGGCGAGGCCGACCTGGCCCTGCTGGTCGGCGCCCGCCAAGGGGCCCCGGACGGCCTGCAGCTGGTGCACCTGCTCGACGACCCGTACCGCGCCGTACTCCCGGCCGGCCACCCGCTCGCCGCCGAACGCGTGCTCGACCTGGCCGACCTGGCCGACCAGCCCTGGGTCGGCTGCGAACCGGCCGGCCCCTGCGTGGCGCCCGTCCTCGACGCCTGCGCCGCGGCGGGATTCAGCCCCGACCTGGGGGTGACCGGCCAGGACTACGCCACCGCTCGCGGCTTCGTGGCCGCGGGCCTCGGCGTCGCGTTGATGCCCCGCCTGGCCATCGACGGGCGCGACCCGGGCGTGGTGGTGCGTCCGGTGCGCAATCCCGAGCCGCTGCGGGTGATCTACGCGGCGGTCCGGGTGGGTGCGCTGGAACAGCCCGCGCTGCACGGGTTGCTGACGGCCCTTCAGGCGGCGGCCGCCGGGCAGCGGCGGTAGGCGGACTAACCGGCGGGGTGCCGGCGGGGGAGGAGCTCGATGCGGCTCGGGTCGAAGACGCTGCGGCTGGTGGACGAGGCCGAGATGCGGATGCTGGTGAAGAAGTGCCGGAACACGGCGGCCCGGCGGCCCGGGGTCAGTCGGGACCAGCCGAACCGGGCGGCCTGCCCGACCGGCACACCGTCCAGCACCGGCGTCGACTGCGCCTCCAGCAGGGCGATGGTCCGCTCGGCGACATGCGCCTCCAATGACTCGGCGGCGATGTGCCGCGAGCAGTGCTGGGCCTCCAGGCTGCTGTTGGAGGTGCAGGCATAGGTGGGATAGCCGCCGATCGCGGAGCCCACCATGTGCCGCTCGCACCGGGTGCAGCGCAGCAGCGAGGTCAGCGGATACTCGCGGCGCGGCCGGCGGTTGGCGGCCCGGGCCCGCGCCCGGTCGTTGCGCAGCAGCTGCACCGCCTCCCAGTCGGCGACGCTGACGCAGGGCGGCCAGTCGGCGGTCACGTAACTGCCCTCTGGGGTACGGACGATGGTGCCGTCGAGCACCCGCAGGCCGGCGTAGCGCGGCGCCTCCAGGAGTCGGCCCACCCCGCTGACCGTCCAGCGATTTCCATAGGCGGTGGCGATCTGACGGTCATTCAGATCCACTGCCAGGGCGCGGAGGGACTCGCCGGCCAGGAACCGCGCGAACACCTCCCGGACCACCTCGGCCTCCTCCTCGACCAGGGCGGTCATCCCGGTCGCATAGCCGAACCGCCGCAGTCCGCCGCCGTGCGTGCGCCCCTCGGCCGCCGCCTGCCGGTGGGCCCGGCGAGCCCGCGTCGAGGCCTCCCGCGCGGCCCGGGAGGCGCGTTCGGCCCGCTCCAGCAGTTCCTTGCGCACCTCGGGGTCGTTCAAGTCCCTGGGGTGGCCGTGCAGTCGCAGGTCGTACTCGGCGGCCAGCCGCAGCAGTTCGGCGAACGCGCCGGCGTGGCGCTGCAACTGCTCGGCCTGCGGCAGCAGTAGCCGCCGCACCTCGCGTCGTCGCACTGCGGCCAGCAGGCCCTGCCAGCCCGGGGTCGGGCGGGCGTTGGCGTCGAGGCCGGCGGGTGGCCGGGGGTCGGTGAAGACCTGGGCGCCGGTCACGGTGAGCCCCAGCGCGGCGGCCTGGTCATAAGCCAGGCCCAGTTGGGCGTCCAGTGCCGCCCGCCGGTCGCGCGCGGGGTCGGCCCCGGCCGGTCGGGACGGGCTGCTCGGCCAGCAGTACACCGCGGCGTGCTGCGCGATGTCGCTGCCGGGAATGGGTACGGGCACGGTCTGGTCCTCGGTGTGGGCATGGCTCCGCCCCTATAACGGTGTCCGACCGGGACTGGTCATGGCGGCGCACGGAAGCCGCCCGAGACCAGCAGGCAAGGGCAGCCTAAGGAAGGCTAGCCTATCCTCACGGTGCGGGCGCGCACTAGGGGATCAGGTGGAACGTCGGCTGACGGTGCATCAGGAAGTCGTGGTGCGAGATGTTCCAGGCGTAGGCGCCCGCCATCCCGAAGACCACCCGGTCCCCGGTGCGCAGCCGGTCGACCGGCACCCGCTGCGCCAGCGCGTCCTTGGGCGTGCACAGCTGCCCGCACAGGCTCACCCGCTCGCCCGCCACCTCGCCCCGGGGCCACGGCTGCTGCCAGTCGGCGACCGGCAGCACCGTGAACGGCTGGCTGTGGCCACGGGTGGCCGGCGTGCGCAGATGGTGGGTGCCGCCCCGGACCACCGCGAACGGCTCACCGTGACTGCGCTTCACCTCCAGCACCTCCGTGGCGTACCAGCCGCAGTACGCGGTGACCGCCCGCCCGGGCTCGATCCGCAGCCGTAGCCCGGGCTGGCGGTCCAGCAGCCGGGCCAGCCCCGCTCCGCAGCCGGTCCAGTCGAACCGGGCAGCCGGGTCCGTGTAGTCCACCGCCATGCCGCCGCCGATGTTGACCTCGCCGATCGCCAACCCGTGGCCGGCTGCCTTCCGCGCCGCCCAGTCGACGATGCGCGCGGCCAGCGCCAGCAGGGCCGGTGCGTCCAGCCCGCTGGCCAGATGTGCGTGGAAGCCGCGCAGCCGCAGGCCGGTGAACGGCTCCGTGGCGAGCAGTCGCAGGCACTCGTCCAAGTCCGCCGGGTCCAGCCCGAACGGGGTCGGCCGGCCGCCCATCGCCAGCGGCACCGCGTCCAGGGCGCCGCCGGCCACCGGCAGGTTGACCCGCAGCAGGATGTCCAGGCCGCCGGCCGGGCGCCGCGCCGCGAGCCGGTGCAGTTCCGCCACGCTCTCGACATGCCAGCGGTGCACCCCGGCAGCGAGCGCGGCCGTCAGCTCCTGGTCGGTCTTGCCCGGGCCGCCGAACGCCAGCGGCGCATCCGGCACGGTCGCCCGGACGTGGGCCAACTCGCCGCCCGAGGAGACCTCGTAGCCGTCCACGTACTCCCGCAGCGCGGTCAGCAGCGCCGGGTCGGGGTTGGCCTTGGCGGCGTAGTGGAACTCGACCCGAGCCGGCAGCGCGGCCCGGATCGCGGCGGCGTGGGTGCGCAGCGCGCTGAGGTCGTAGAGGTAGGCCGGCAGCGTGTCGACGGGCAGCGCGGCGGCGCGCTCCAGCACGGCGGGGGTCAACGGGACTCCTCCTTGAGCGAGTTGTGCGAGTCGTGGGTGCGGCGGGCCTGGTTGATGACATCGGCGGCCAACGGCGAGGCCAGGCGTACGTATCCGGCCGCCCGATCGGCCTTGCGCTCCCAACGGGTCAGCAGATTGGCCTTCGCGGGCAGCGGCACCCCGGCCAGCAGGCCGCGCAGCCGGGGCGGGCAGCCGTGCGCGTCGGCGTACTCCCGCAGCACGATGCGTACTTCGTCCCACAGCCGCGGCTCCAGCGCGGGGCACTGGTCGGCGATCACGGCGAGCAGCTCGGCCACGTGGTTGACCAGCAGGCAGTACACCACCCGGTCCCAACCGCGCTGCGCGTCATAGGTCATCGGCCCGGCCACCTCCGGCGGCAGACCGGCGAGCAGCGCGGCCTGGTGCTCGGGCAGCAGCTTGGTCCCCTCCAGATCGCGGAACAGCACCTGCCTGGGGCGCCCGTCGGCGTCGACGCCGATGAGCACGTTCTGCAGATGCGGCTCCAGCACCACGCCGTGGTCGAAGTAGGCGGCCAGGACCGGCGGGAGCAGCAGTCGGAGGTAGTCGCCCCACCAGGAGAGCAGCTCGGCCGGACCGGCGTTCGGGAGCAGCCGGGCGAACTGCGCCGAGCTGGTCGGATACTCGTCCGCCACGGCGGCGGCCAGCAGTGCGGTCAGGCCGGGCCGGAGCCGGGCCGAGAGGTCCTCCCGGACGATCAGGCCGAAGCCCTCGAAGAGGGCTCCCGACGGGTCGTCGGGAAGGGCCAGCGTGCGGAAGGCGGGCTCGCGCAGGATGGCCGCGGCCGGGAAGCGGGTGGCCAGCTCGTCCAGCGCGGGCGCCAGCAGCTCGGTCATGGCGACCGCGCCGGTCAGCTCGTAGGCGGCGTTCTTCCGAAGGCAGTTGGTGATCCTGACGTTCAGGCTGAACTTGAGGAACGCGTCGGCGCCGTGCAGGGTGCGCACCGAGGCGGTGGCGGCGAACTCCGGGCCGCCGGTGCCCAGATCGAGCACATCGCCGCGATCCAGGGCGGCCCGCAGGGTGGGGTGGTCGGCAAGCAGCTGGTACTGCCACGGGTGCGCGGGCAGCAGCCGGTAGCCGGCCGGCACCTCGCGCAGGCCGTCCAGCACGGCCGTGGCCGCCGGGTCGACGCTGCGCTCGGCGATCAGCTCCTCGCGCACCGCCAGATACCGCAGCGGGAACGCGGCGCGGGCCTCCGGTGCGTAGGCGGCCCAGGTGGTGCCATCGGCGCCGCGCGCCGAACGGGACTTGGGCGCCGGGTGGAAGCGGTGGCCGAAGAGCAGCGCCTGCTCCGACTCCAGGTAGCGGTCCGCCCCGGCCGCCGGGCGCTCGGCCAGCGCGGCCCCGACGCCCTGCGCGCTGGAGGCCAGCTGGTCGAGGAACTCGTCGTTGGCGACACCGGTGCGCAGCATCAACTCCGCCTGCGCCAGCTCGGCCAACTCCCGCCAGCCGAGCGCCGCCCAGCCGTCGCCGGTCGCCAACTCCACCGGGCCGGCGAACCGGTGGGCACCCAGCAGCGAGGTGCGGCGCAGCGCCACCCGCAGCAGCGCCCCGCGCCTCGGGAGGCGCAGCAGCAACCGCCCGTCGGTGACGGCGGTCTGGTGCTCGGGGCCGGAGACCTCGCGGAGCAGGCAGTTGAGCAGGGTGTGGGTGACGGCCAGGTCGGCGCCGGGCAGCGCGGTGACAGCGGCGGTGGTGGTGGACGAGGGCGACATCAGCGGCTCCCGGGGTTGCTGGGGGAAGGGGCGGAGCGGGGGAGGGAACGGGATCGAAGGGCGCAGCAGAGTGCGGCGGTGAGGGCGGCGGCGGTGCCGATCAGCACCGGGGCGCCGGGCCCGAAGGCGGAGTTGACCAGGGCGGCGACCGCGCCCGCGGCCACCGCACCGCCCTTGGAGGCGAGTTCGAGGGTGCCGAACATCCGACCGGGCGCCCGGCCGTGCGCGGCGGCCGCGGCCAGCACCGCCAGGCAGACCAGCCCGAGGGTCATGCCGAGCCCGAGCACCAGGCGGGTGAGCGCGAACGCCGCCACGCTGTGCGCCGGGGCGTGCCCGGCCAGACCGGCCGCGACCAGCACGAACCCGAGCGCCAGCCCGGCCCGCGGCCGGTGCAGCACGGCGGTGTGCACCCGGGAGGCGAGCAGCAGATAGCACAGGTGCGGCAGGGCGAACAGCAGCCCCGCGACGGTGGAGTTGAGCCCGGGGACCCGCTGCTCCACCAGGGCGATCAGATAGGGGAACGAGACGATGGTGGCGAAGACGAAGGCGAACTCCGCGCCGTACAGCGCCCACAACGCCGAACTCGGCTTCCCGGCAGACCGCTTGCGTGGCGTGCTGACGAGTCGGCCCGGCTCCGGCAGCCGGGTGAGCAGCGCCGCCGCGGTGAGCGGTAGCAGCGCCATCACCACGTACTGGCGGTGCGGCGACAGCCAGGGCGAGAGCGCCCCCACCAGGATCGGCGCGGCCACCAGCGCGGCTCGGGCGCCGCCCTGCATCTGGGTCAGCGCCTTGGAGAGCCCCGGGCCCTCCAGGGCGGCGGCGAGATAGCCGTTGGTGGCGGCAAAGGTGCCGCCGAGGAAACCCTGCAGTACCAGGGCCAGCGTGAACGCCCACAGGCTGTCGGCCAGCCCGGCCAGTAGAAAGGAGACGCTGAGCCCCAGTTGGGCGCGGAGCAGCAGCCGCTTGCGGCCGAACCGGTCGCCCAGCCGCCCCCAGAGCGGGGCGCCGAGCGCGCTGAACACCGTGGGCACGATGTAGAGCAGCCCGGCCCAGCGGCCGTGCGGATCACCGAGGCCGGGCAGGATGGCCGTCAGATAGGGCGGCAGCCCCAGGGCGGCGAACGACGCCACGAAGTAGCAGCCCGCGACCGCTTGCACCTGACGGCGCGAGAGTCCCGCCGCGGGGGCCTGAGTCGACGGCTCGGGGGGAGCGGTGACCGTCATCGGCCCGCCAGGTAGTTGGGACCGCTGGTGTAGTGCTTGTTGATGTCCGCCGCCCCGCTGCGGGCCTTGCTGTACAGGCTGCCCGCGCTCACCATCGCCTTGACCGGCAGGCGTTCGGCGTCCAGCAGTGCGGCTCGCAGCGGCTCGCCGACCGGCCCGAGCCGCTCGATCGCCTCGCCGAGTCGCTTGCGCAGCAGGCCCAAGGTGGTGTCCAGCGGCGCCCGGCCGTGCTCGGCCAGACCGAAGGCGAGGGCGGCCGTGCACAGGTGGCCGGTGATGGTGGTGAACAGGTCGGTCAGCGCCCGGTCGTCCTCGGCGAAGATCCGGCCGTCGTCGAACTCGTCATCGTCCCACGGAAGTCGGCAGCGCGATCGGTTGATCCTGGGCCCGTCGTTGTCCTTGTACAGGAGCCGCAGCCTGGTGCGCCCGTCGGCGCGGTCCAGCAGCAGTGTGGTGTTCTGCTGGTGCGACTCCAGGGCGATGCCGTGGGCGAACAGCGTGGTCTGCCAGTCGAGTAGCAGGGTGAGCAGGGCGTCATAGAGCGCCACCGGGTCACCGCCGTAGAAGCGGTCGGCCAGCCGGTCTATCACCAGGACGCCACCCGGCTCGGGGGCCAGTAGCGCGGCCAGTGGCACCGCCACCGACTCCGGGGTGGCCGGGAAGCGCCGCAGCAGCACCGCGAGCAGCTCATGGCCGGCGTGCGCATAGCACTGCTCGTCGGCGAGCAGCACCGTGTCGGCGAACCGCGGCTCGTGGGCGATCACCTCCGCCAGCAACCGCTGACCGGCGGCGCCGTCCCGCAAGGTGCCGGGCTTGATGGTACGCCGGTTGCGCAGGCCCAGGGTGGCGGTGGCCAGCGGCAGTTTGAGGTGGCAGGCCGGATCGTCCAGGACGGCGACCGTGCGCATCGACAGGGTCGGTCGCACCGCCAGATAGGGGCGGTCGGCCGGCACCGCCTGTTCGGTCAGCCCGGTGGCCTGCAGCGCCTCGGCCAGTGGTGCGCCGAGCGACAACGGGTGGACGGGGATGGTGAGATGGCTCCCGCCCAGTTCCGGCAGGCCGAGCATGGCCGGCGTCGGCCACCAATCGGGCAGCGGGGCGCTGCCGTGCACGGTGAGCGCCTCGCCCGGCAGTGCCAACCAGCGCAGCTCGAAGGAGGGGTGGCACTCCGGGGCGTGGCGCAGCAGGTCGTCGATGTCGAGCCCGGCCCGACCGCGAGCGGTCGGATAGGCCGGGTGGTCGAGATGGGCGGCGAGCGTGTCGAAGCCCAGACTGGCCAGCGGGCCTTCCCAGTCGGCTGGGTCGTCGCCGTAGCAATCGACCAACTCGCCCAGCACGATCGGCAGATGGCGCTCATGCAGCAGCATGGTGGCAAGCGTCTGGCGGCACTCCTCGGTGAACTCGGTGAATCCGGTGGCATCCATGGGGTCGGCGAGTGCCCGGAAAGCTTCGAGGATCGCCGGAAGTTCACCGCGCGGCTCGCCGTCGACCGCCAACAGCGGGAGCCGGGCGCGCAGTTCGCACTGGAAGCCGTCCGGCTCCACGGGCAGCGCGATCCGCTCGTCGGCCAGCACCAGCCAGGGGCCGTCCGCTCGGTGCGTCAGCCTGCCGCGGCTGCGCAGCCCGGCCACGTCTTCGCGGAGCAGGGCGCTGAGCACCCGCACGGTCAACTGCTCGGCGGTGTCGCTCATACCGTGATCTCCCAGCGGTTGGCGGCGATGAACTCGGCGACCGCCCGGTCCACGGCGCCCTGGTCGGGGCCGATCGCCCAGACCACGCCCAGGTAGTCGCGGTTGGTCCGGTAGTGCGGATGCCGCTCGCCGATCCCCCGCAGCGGGCGGTAGCGGAGCCGGATCTCGCCCAGTCGCGCATCCTGCGGACCGGGTGCCGCGGTCAGCGTGCCGGCCCGGTCGGCGTAGACCGCCTCGTTGCGGGCCCGCAGATCGCCGCGCAGCCCCAGCTCGCGCGGCAGCGACTCCCCGAGGTGCACCAGCAGCACCTGCTCGAAGTACCGGATGCCCAGGATCTCCTGGAGCATCAGGTCGCACTGGTCGCCGATCGCCCGGTAGTTGACCTCGATGATCCGAGCCCGCCCGTCCGGCTGCACCACGAACTCGGTGTGGCAGGCGCCCAGTCCCACGCCGATCGCGTCCAGCTGGGCCAGGACCTGCCTGGTCACCTCGGCGGGGTGGGCCGGCACGAACTCCAGCACCTCCTCGATGAAGTGCGGCGGCGGCGACAGCCGCGTCCGGAAGCCGCCGAGCACCACCCGGTCCCGCTGGTCGCCCAGCGTCTCCAGCGTGTTCAGCTGCCCGACCAGGAACTCCTCGACCACCAGCACAGCGCCGGGTCGCCGCTCCCTGATCTCGGCGCAGCGGCCCAGTAGTTCGGCCAGGTCGGCGACCAGCACCACATCCTCGCTGGCCACCCCCTCGCGCGGCTTCACCACACAGGGGAACGGCGGGAGTTCGACAACGGCCGGATCCTGGTCGGCCGTGAGTTCGACGCTGCGCACGGTGTCCAGGCCGGCGGCGGCCAGTCGGCGGCGCAGCTCGGCCTTGTTCTTGGCGCACAGGGTGGCGCGCCAGTCCTTGGCCGGCAGGCCGAAGTACTCGGCCGCCAGCGCGGTCTGGGTCTGCAGGTGGTCGCTGTTGCTGAACACGGCGGCCGGGCCGTCGTGGTGGGCCGAGATGGCGGCGACCACCTCGCGGAAGTCGCCGACCCGGCATGCCAGCACCTCGGCAGGCAGGCCGTGTTCGGCATAGGCGAGCCGGTGCGCGGCCGGGTCGTCGGTCAGGACGGTCACCGCCAGGCCGAGCCGGACGGCGGCCGGCAGAAAGCCCTGGGAGACGGAGTCGGTGGGGTTGTGGGCGAGCAGATAGAGCCGCATGGCGTCCTCACGCATAGGGATGGTCACGTCGGACAGTCACTTGGGGAGGGCGACGCCGGCGGCCTTGGCGATGTCGTTCAGCATCTGGTCGGCGGCCTGCACGCCGATGCCGGACATCCAGGTCTCGTCCGGGACGTTGAAGACCTTGCCGCTCTTGACGGCGTTGAGGCTCCGCCAGACCGGCGTGGACTGCACCTGGCTCTGCTGGGTCCTGGTCGGGTCATCGGCCACGGTGACGAACACCAGGTCGGCGTCGGCCTTGTCGATCTGCTCAGGACTGACGTCCAGCATCGAGGAGTTGACGTCCTGGGAGGCCGGGCGGCGCAGGCCGATGTCCTGGAGCACGGTGCCGCTGAACGAGTCCTTCTGGTAGAGCCGGGTCGGGCCGGCCACGAACCGCACCACGGAGGCGGTCGGCATGGTGCCGCCGTTCTTCGCCTTGATCTCCTCGCCCAGCTTCGCCGCCCGCGCCTGGTAGTCGGCCAGCGCCTGCCGGGCCGCGTCCTCCTTGCCGAGCGCCTTGGCGTAGAGCGTCAGATTGTCCTTCCAAGGGGCGCCGGTGGTCTGGGCGAAGACCGTCGGGGCGATCGCGTTGAGCTTGTCGAAGACCTTCTCGTGGCGCACCTTGGAGGAGAGGATCAGATCGGGCTTGAGCGAGGCGATCAGCTCCAGGTTGGGCTCGGCCATCGGGCCGACGTCCTTGGTGCCGCCCAACTCGCCCTTCAGGTAGGACGGAAAGCCGCCGGCGGTCTTCATGTGCGGGGAGACGGCGCCGACCGGGGTGAGGCCGAGCAGCGTCACATCGTCCAACTCGCCGCTGTCCAGCACCACGACGCGCTGCGGCCGGCTCTTGATCTCGGCGGTGCCCATCGCGTGCTGGACACTGCGGGGGAAGCTCGCGGCGGCGTCGTTCCCGACGGCGGAGGCGGAGGTACCGGTGGAGGCCGGCGTGGAGCCGCTGCTGCCGCACCCGGTGAGCAGGGCGGTGCCGACCGCGGCGGCGAGCAGAACGGCGGGGAGGCGCTTGTGCATTGAGTGGTTCTTCCTTGACGGGAGGCGTCAGAGAGGCCGACGGTTGGGAGGCGTCGGGGAGGGCGACGGGTTGGTACGCGTCAGAGATGCCGACGGGCGGGGTGCGTTAGAGATGCCGACGGTCGGGGTGCGTCAGAGAGGTCGACGCGCTCGGGGGACGACCAGCGGGGTGCCGGTCTCGGGGTCGGGGACGACTTGGCAGGGCACCTCGAAGACCCGCTCCACCAGCTCGGCGTCCAGCACCTCGCCGGGCGGTCCGGCGGCGGCCAGCCGGCCCTCGTGCAGGACGACCAAGTGGTCGGCGTAGCGGGCGGCCTGGCCGAGGTCGTGCAGCACCATGACGACGGTGCGGCCGAGTTCGCGGTGCAGGTCGGCCACCAGGTCGAGGACGTCCAGCTGGTGGCGAAGGTCCAGGAAGGTGGTGGGCTCGTCCAGCAGCAGCAGTTCGGTGTCCTGGGCCAGGGTGAGCGCGATCCAGGCGCGCTGCCGCTGGCCGCCGGAGAGCTGGTCCACCGGCTGGTCGCGCAGTTCGGCGGTGCCGGTTCGGTGCAGCGCGCGCTCCACGGCCTGCTGGTCGGCGGCCGACCACGGGTTGAGCAGCCGCTGGTGCGGATAGCGTCCGAGCCGCACCAGGCCCTCCACGGTGATCGCCTCGGGGGTGACGGGCTGCTGTGGCAGCAGGCCGAGCCGCTTGGCCAGCGTGCGGGCGGGCATCCGGTGCAGGTCGGCGCCGTCCAGGGTGACCGTGCCCGCGGTCGGGTCGAGCAGCCGGGCCAGGCCGCGCAGCAGCGTCGACTTGCCGCAGGCGTTGGGGCCGACCACGGCGGTGATCGCGCCGCCGGGCAGGGTCAGGTCCAGGCCGTCGACCACGGTCCGTTCGCCGTATCGCAGGGTCAGTCGGCTGGTCGCCAGTTCGTTTCTCAACGCGTGCTCCGGGTTTGACGGATCATCAGGACGAGCAGCCAAGGGGCGCCCAGGGTGGCGGTGGCCGCGCCGACCGGCAGGCCCTGGACGGGCAGCAGATGCAGCACCACCACATCGGCGCCGAGCAGCAGCAGCGCACCGGTGAGAGCGCTCAGCAGCACGGTGCCGGGAGTCGGCGGTCCGGCCAGCAGTCGCACCAGGTGCGGCACGGCCAGCGCCACGAACCCGACCGGGCCGCTGAGCGCCGCCGCCAGCGAGGCCAACGCGATCGCCACCAACAGGAGTTGGAGCCTGGCCCGGTCCGGGCGCAGGCCCAGGCCGCCGGCCGACTCGTCGCCGAGGTCCAGCACCGCGACCCGCCGGTCCAGCAGCAGCACCGCGACCAGCAGCACGGCGACCGCGGCGCCGCCCGCCCGGATCTCGGTCCAGGTGCGGCCGTACAGCGAGCCGGTGGTCCACTGCAGCGCGGAGGAGGCGAGTTCAGCCGGGAAGCGGACGATCATCAGGTTGACCGCCGCCGCCAGCCCGGCCTGCACCGCGAGCCCGACCAGCACCAGCCGGCCGACCGCCGCCCGGGACCGCCAGGCGAACGCGCCGAGCAGCCCGGCGGCCGCCAGCCCGCCGCCCAACGCCGCCAGCGGCACCAGGAGTTGGGATGCACCCAGGGCGAGCAGCAGCACCGCGCCGAAGGACGCGCCACCGGTCACCCCGATCACATCGGGCGAGGCCAGCGGATTGCGGAACAGCCGCTGCAGCAACTGGCCGGAGACCGCCAGCGCGGCACCGGCGATCAGCGCCGCCAGCACCCGGGGAGCCCGGAACTCCCGCACCACCAGCACATCGCCGCCCTGGCCGAAGCCGAACAGCGCACGCAGCGCGGTGCCGGGCGACATGGCGACCTCGCCCAGGCTGAGCGCGGTGGCGGCGAGGGCCGGCAGCAGCACCAGCGCGGTCAGGCAGCAGACCGCCGTGCGGCGGTTCACCAGGCGGCCCGCCGGGCCAGCACCGCCAGCAGCGGTGCGCCGAGGAACGCGGTGACGATGCCGACCTCCAACTCCGAGGGGCGGGCCACCAGTCGGCCCAGCACATCGGCGGTCAGCAGCAGGACCGGTCCGGCGATGGCGCAGCCGGGCACCAGCCACCGCTGGTCGGCGCCGAGCAGCAGCCGGACCAGGTGCGGCGCGGCGAGCCCGACGAAGGCGATCGGCCCGGCGATGGCGACCGCCCCGGCGGCCAGCAGCACCACGGCCAGTGCGGCGGCGGTCCGGATCCGGGCCACCGGCACACCGAGCGCCTGCGCGGTCTCCTCACCGAGCGCGAGCGCGTTGAGCGCGGGCGTCACGGCGACCGCCAGCACCAACCCGACCAGCAGCAACGGCCAGACGGGGGTGAGGACTTCGAGCCCCCGCCCGCCGAGCGAGCCGGCCAGCCAGAACCGCGCCTCGTCCAGGGTGCGGCGGCGGAGAAGCATCAGCGCGGAGGTCCAGGAGGCGAGCACCGCGGTCAGCACGGTGCCGCCGAGCGCGAGCCGGGTGGGATCCAACTCGCCGGCCCGCCGGGCCATGGCCTGCGCCGCCAGCCCGGCCAGGCCCGCGCCGGCCACCGCGAACCAGACGTACTCCACCGGCCGGGTGAGCTGCAGCGCGTAGATCGCGGTGACCACCGCGAAGCTCGCGCCGGCGTTGACGCCGAGTGTGGTCGGCGAGGCCAGCGGATTGCGGGTGACGCCCTGGGCGACGGCGCCGGCCACCCCGAGCGCGGCGCCGACCACCAGGCCGAGCACCGTGCGCGGCAGCCGAAGGCCCGTCACCACCTGGGCGTCGGGCCCGCTTCCGGCGTGGTGGCCGAGCAGCGCGTCGATGACGGTCGACGGTGGGATGGCGCGTGATCCCAGGGCCAGGCTCAGGGCCACGCAGACCAGCAGCAGGCAGAGCCCGAGGCCGAGCAGCAAGGTCTGCCGGGCCGCCGGGGATCGCCGCGCCGGGGCCGTGGTGGCCGGCAGTTCGATTCTCAACACGTGATCGATCTTAGGTTAGGCAAACCTAAGTCCGTCAAATCGCCCCTGGCGACTACGGTGCGTCAGTATAAGGTGAGGCTAACCTTAATTCGATGGACGATGGACGATGGGAGGGGTGGTGCCCGGTGCTCTCCGGCGTGTACCAGCAGCTGGCGGCCTGTGCTCCGGCTTGGCGGATGCGGGTGCTGAGCGGGCCTCAAGCGGCGCCCGGGCCGGGCTGGGTGCGGGCCGACGGCTTCGCAGCGCGGATCGACGAGCTGGTCGCGGGGGAGGCGGCCCGGATCCTGACCGACCACGGCCGCGCGGTGCCCGCCCATGTGGCCGCCTCCCGGCTGCTGCACCACTACCTCTGGTCGGCCTGCCTGCTGGCCGGCGGGCCGTGGTACCTGGCCGACCTGGTGCCCGAGTTGAGTCCTTGCCAGGTGTGGCTGCACCCGGCCACCGGTGAGCTCGCCTGCCGCCCGGGGAGCTGTCGGACCGATGGATCGCCGGACCAACTGCGCGACACCATCGGCGAGTTCGCGGATCCGGCGGTGGCCGCCTTCCAGGCCGTCACCCGCCGCGGCGCGCGCGCCCTGTGGGGCATGGTGGCCGACGACCTGGTCTCCGGCATCTGGTACCTGGGCCGGATGCTCGACCGCGAGGAGCACGCCGCCACCCGGGCCGCCGAGCTGCTGCCCGGCGGCACGGCCCCGCTGCGCGGCCCGGCGGGCTTCCGCCGGTTGCCGGCCGGGGAGTTGACGAGGACCCGAGCCGGCTGCTGCATGTACTACGCGATCCGCCCGGCGGAGGCCTGCCTGACCTGCCCGCGCGTGGGCGACGCGGAACGAACCCGGCGGCTCACCGCCTGAGTTGTTCCCCCAGCACGGTCGGGGCGGCCAGCAACGACGGCCCGTACCAGGTGAGAGGGCGCCCGCTCAGCAGTGCGGCCGGGATGTCGGGGAAGGCCTCCGGTCCGTCGTCCGCCGTGAACCGGTACGGTTCGTCCGGCAGCACCACCAACTCCGGCTCAACCGCGAGCAGTTCGGGCAGCTTGATGGCCGGGTAGCGGTCCGGGTGCGCCTCGTACACATTCCGCACCCCGAGCCGTCGCAGCAGATCTCCCGCGAAGGTGTCGCGGCCGAGTACCATCCACGGCCGCCGCCAGATCGGCACCACCGCCCGGCGCGCCGGACCGGTCGGTACCGGCAGCTCCGCCCAGGCCCGCTCCGCCCGCACCAGCCAGGCCGGCCGCGGCAGCCCGCAGACCGCGGTGAGCAGGTGGTCCAGCGAGCGGAACGCCTGGTCGAGCGAGCGCACCTCGGTGACATGGACCGGCACCCCCGCCGCCCGCAGCGCGGCCAGGTCGGGCGCCCGGTTCTCCTCCTCATTGGCGATCACCAGATCAGGCCGCAGCGCCTGAAGCGCCGCCAGATCGGGATTCTTGGTGCCACCGATCCGCGCGACCTCCAGGCCCACCGGGTGACTGCACCAGTCGGTGGCGCCGACCAGCAGGCCGGGCGCGGTCACAGCCACCGCCTCGGTGAGCGAGGGCACCAGCGACACCACCCGCCGCACGGGGCCGTGCAGCGGGACGGGGTGGCCGAGGTCATCGATGAGGGAAGCGGTCACCGGGTCAGCGTATGGGACGAGATGTTCCCGGCACCCGCACCGGGGCTGACGGCGCTCCCGGGCGCGCGGTCGAAGACGCAGTCGCCGCACAGGCCGCCGCCCGGGATCCGGTAGTAGAGGCAGCAGCTGGTCCGCCGCAGCGAATCGCCCCGCAGGGTCCCGAGCAGCGGCTCGCGCGCCAGCAGCTCGCCGGCCACGGCGGCCACCCGGCGGTGGTCGGGCGCGGGAAGCTGTCGGCGCATCTGGCGCACCGTGCCGACCAGCGCGGACGCCGCGTTGCCCGCGAGCAGCCCGTCCGCGACGGAGGCGACCGCCTGCACGGCGGTGGCCAGCGGCGCGAGCGCACCGGCGATCGCGGCCCGGTGCACGTCCTCGGCGGGCGCGGGGCCGGCCGGCTGCGCGGCCGAGCCCGGTAGCCACAGGTCCAGCGGACCGTCCGCCGGCTGCCGCCAGTGCACGCGCTCCGCATCGAACTCCGGGACCAGCCCGCCGACCGCCAGCATGCCCAGCGTGACCGACCAGAAGCGGGCGGCGAGCCCCAGATGGGTGATTGACGCGGCCACCCGCGGCTCCGCCGTGCGCAGCTTCCCGGCGACCTCCCCGATCCGCACCGCCAGCGGCGCGCCCGGCCCGGTCGCGAAGAGCGCGCCCAGCGGCCGGTACCCGTCCGGCGGGACGGGACCGGTCTCGACGGCGAAGTAGGGGCCGAGGGCGCGGACGCCGCGAAGCACGGCGGCGGAGTCGGTGGTCATGCGGTCATGTCTACCGGACCTCGGTGGGCACCAGGGCACACCGGGGAGCACCATGGGAAGCCGAAGGGGGTGCCGAGGGAGGTAGGCGGCGATGGCCAGACCGATCTGGACGGGCACGCTCAGCTTCGGGCTGGTCGCGGTGCCGGTGGGGCTCTACTCGGCCACCGAGGACCATGCCGTGCACTTCCGGCAACTCCAGCGCGGCACCTCCGACCGGGTGCGCAACCAGCGGGTCAACGAGCGCACCGGCGAGGAGGTCGGCTTCCGCGACATCGTCAAGGGCTACGAGCTGGCCGAGGGCGAGTACGTCGTGGTGGAGCCCGAGGAACTGGAGCAGATCTCGCCGGGACGGTCCAAGTCGCTCGACATCAGCGGCTTCGTCGACCTGGGCCGGATCGATCCGATCTACTTCGACAAGACGTACTACCTCGGGCCGCGCGGCGCCGAGTACGCCAAGGTGTACGGGCTGCTGCACCGGGCGCTCGCCGAGACCAACCGGGCCGGGCTCGCCAGTTTCGTGATGCGCGGCAAGCAGTACCTGGCGGCGGTCCGGGTGGAGGGCGACGTGCTGGTGCTGCAGACCATGCACTACGCGGACGAGGTGCGCGATCCGCACCGCGAGATCGACAACCTGCCGGACCAGCCGGTGACGCCCTCGGAGAAGGAGCTGGCAGTGGCCTGCCAGCTGATCGAGGCGCTCAGCACCGACTGGGAACCGGACTCGTACCACGACAGCTACACCGCCCAGGTCCGCGAACTGGTGGAGGCCAAGCTCGAAGGCAAGGAGGTCGTGGTCGCCGAGCCGGCACCGGAGTCGACCAATGTGGTGGACCTGATGGCAGTGCTGGAGCGCAGCCTCAAGCAGGCCGGGGAGAGCGGCGGCCAGGAGGAGGAACCGAAGGCGGCCGGGAAGAAGGCCTCGGGGCGGAAGGCGGCCGCGCCCGCGCAGCAGGCAGCGGAGCCGCCCGCCGAAGCGGAGGGCGATCTGACACAGCTGAGCAAGGCCGAGCTCTACCGGCTGGCGACCGAGCGCGAGGTGCCGGGCCGCTCCTCGATGACCCGGGACCAGCTGCTGGCCGCCCTGCGGGAGCAGGCGCCGAAGAAGCGCAGGCTGCGCGCGGTGTCGTAACCGCGTCGGTCGACACCGCGTCGGTCGACACCGCGTCCGGTCGATACCGTGTGCGGTTGACGCAACGCCGCGTCCGGACGATCAGCCGGGCAGCGGGTCAGCCGGGCAGCGTGCCGGCCGCGCCCGGGTCGGCGAGCGCGGCATGCGGATCGCCGCGGTCGGCGACGCGCTCGGCCACGGCGTCGGGCGTGAACGCCAGGTCTTCCGCACGGCGGCAGGCGGCCAACTCCGGCCAGTCGAGCGGCGCCGAGACGGCCGGCTCCGGCCGGGCCCGCAGCGAGTAGACGGCGGCCGTGTTCTTGGCGCTGTTGTTCTGCGACCAGTCCACGAAGACCCGCCCTGGCCGCAGCTGCTTGGCCATCTGGTCGACCACAAGATCCGGCAGCGCCCGCCGCAGCCGCCGGGCCAACTCCCGCGCGTAGTCGGAGACTTGCTCGGCAGGTGTGTCGACCAGCGCCACCGTCAGGTGCAGGCCCTTGCTGCCGGTGGTCTTCGGGAAGGCCGTCAGACCGTCCGCCGCCAGCAGCTCACGCGCGGTGAGCGCCACCACGCAGCACTCCAGCAGCCCGGCGCCCTCGCCCGGGTCCAGGTCGATGATCAGCCGGTCGTGGGTGTCGGGCTGCTCCCGCCACTGCGGCACATGGACCTCCAGGCAGCCCAGGTTGGCGGCCCAGAGCAGCGTCGGCAGATCGCCCACCACCACCTGCGGCATGGTCTCCTGACGGTGCGTCACCGCGAGTCTCGGCACCCAGGCGGGCGAGCCGGACGGCACCCGCTTGGCCCAGAACTGCTGGCCGGTGACCCCTTCCGGCAGCCGCAGGAAGCTGGCCGGCCGCCCCGCCAGGTGCGGCAGCATGGCCGGTGCCACCCGGGTGTAGTAGTGCAGCATCGCGGCCTTGGTGAAACCGCTGCCGGGGTAGAGGACGCGGTCCAGGTGGGTCAGGCGCAGTCGGCGGCCCGCCACCTCGGTGACCGTCGCCGTCGGATCGGTCATGGCACCGATAGTGGCAGGCCGCCCGCTCCGGCGCCCGCTGGACGCGCGGTGGCGTGGCCGCTGTCGGACGATGGGGGCATGGATCCTGTCGAGGCCCTGGAGCGGATCGCCTTCCTGCTGGAGCGGGAGCAGGCCTCCACGTACCGGGTTCAGGCGTTCCGCAACGCCGCCGACGTGGTGCGCAACCGGTCCGAGCTGCCCCGGACGGCCGCCGGGCTGGCCGCGCTGCCGGGAGTCGGCCCGGTGACAGCTGCCGTGATCGCCGAGGCACTGGCCGGGCAGACCCCGGACTACCTGGCCGAGGTCGAGGCGCGGGCCGGCGAGGCACTGCCGCCGCTCACCGGGGCGGCGGCCGAGCTGCGGGCCGCGTTGCGCGGCGACTGCCATCTGCACTCGAGCTGGTCGGACGGCGGCAGCCCGATCGAGGTGATGGCCCGCACCGCAAAGGAGTTGGGCCATGACTGGGCGGTGCTGACCGACCACTCGCCGCGCCTCACCGTGGCCGGCGGGCTGAGCCCGGAGCGGCTTCGCGAGCAACTGCACGTGGTCGCCGAGGTGAACCGGCAGCTGGCGCCGTTCCGGCTGCTCACCGGGATCGAGTGCGACATCCTGGAGGACGGCTCGCTGGACCAGGAGGACGAGCTGCTGGCCGAGTTGGACGTGGTGGTGGCCTCGGCCCACTCCAAGCTGCGGATGGCCGCGGTGCCGATGACCCGCCGACTGCTGGCCGCGGTGCGCAATCCGCTGGTCGATGTGCTGGGTCACTGCACCGGACGGCTGCTCGGCCCGGAGCGGGGCGGTGGACGCAGTGTGCGGGGCGGTGGCAAGGGGCGTCCCGAGTCGAGCTTCGACGCGGCGGAGGTGTTCGCCGCCTGTGTCGAGCATGGCACCGCCGTGGAGATCAACTCCCGTCTGGAGCGCCTGGATCCGCCGATGCGCCTGCTGCGCGAGGCGGAACAGGCCGGCTGCCTCTTCGCCTTGGACACCGACGCCCACGCGCCGGGCCAACTCGCCTGGCAGGACTACGGTTGCGAGCGGGCCGCCGAGGCCGGCGTGCCGGCGGCTCGGGTGATCACCACCTGGACGGTGGATCGGCTGCTGGACTGGACTCGCGACCACCAGGACCGGTAGCGGGGGTGGTCCCCGCAGGACGGGCCTGCGGGGACCGGGTTCTGACTAGCCGTCAGAGTGGTGGATCAGGAGGACATCGCGCAGCCGCCGGCGTTGTTGCTCCAGGTGGGCTGCATCGCGAAGCTGCCGGTGGGCAGCGAGATGTTGCCCAGGTTCTGCCAGGCGCACAGGTCGCCGTTCTCCGAGCCGTCGGAGGCCACCCAGCCGCTGGACGGCTCCGGGTCGGTCAGCGACTCGGCGTACTCGTGGCCGCCGACGATGCTGAAGCCGTCGAGCTGGTTGCCGACCGAGTTGGCGCCGCAGCTGGAGCCGGCGTCGAGCACGTACGGCATGTTGGTGTAGGAGACGTTGCCGTTCCAGTCGTGCCAGGCGCAGAAGCCGCTGTTCGGGAAGCCGTCGGGCGAGGTGCCGCTCGGGCTCATCACCACGATCTGCACGTCGGAGCCGGAGACGCCGAAGTGCTGGGCGCCGACGTTGGCCTCGGCGGCGATGTCCGCCTGGGCGGCCGACGCGGGCGCGGCGCCCGAGTCGTCGACCCAAGTGCCGCCGAGCACGGCGCCGTTGAAGCTCGGGCCGGAGCCGCTGTTGTCGGTGTACTGCGAGGTCACGGTGGACCAGGTGTCCTGCGAGGTGCCCAGGCCGCTGAACAGGTTGGTCTGGTACTGCTGGACGCCGTTGCTGTCACTGTCCCACTGGTTACCCCAGAAAACGAGGTAAACGGTGACGTTGTGCTCCACCGGACCGCCGTTGTAGGCCAGGGTGCCCGAGGCGGCCGGGGCGGCGGACTTGGCGGTGAGACCCTTGGCGTTGAAGCCCTTGGCGCCCTTCATCGAGATGACGCCGTGGCGGCCGTGGGTCTGGACCTGCATCTCCTGGCCGTGCGTGCGCACGGTGTGCACGCCGGCGTCGACGCCGGCCGGAGCGGGCGAGGCGGTGCTGGTGGTGGCACCGCCGATCAGGCCGGCCACGGCGAGTGCGGCCACGGCGGCGGTGCGGCGCAGGCGGCGGGAGGTGGGGGTTCGGTGTTCGCGCAAGTCGCGCATCCCGGGGCTCCTTGGTGATTGGTGTGGGGGCCAATTGGGGTCGCGCAGTCTGGGGTGCCCCGGCCGCGAGCCGGGGGCGGGTCCGCCGAGGTCATCGGTGGGGACTGCGCGGGTGCTGGGCGTGCACCGGTGGCGCCGGGGTGCGGCGACAAGTCGGTGCGCACTAGCGGGATTTCACGGGTGGCCCGGTGCCGCTGGGGCCGGCAGTTGGGGGTGCCGGGATTGCGTCCGGGCCGGTTGACCGGTGCTCATCAAACAGCATCGGGGTACTCCCAGCAATACTTCAGGAAGTCTCAGTTGGCAGATTTGGCGAACTGTTGACCGGCTTGACCAGCCATTGGGGGACTGGCCGGGCGAGCTGAGGTGTTCGAATTCTCCGCGTGTGCGACGTACGACGCGAACCCGCTCTGACCAGTCGAACTGTCAGTGGCGCGTGGCAGTCTGAGGGCGGTGTTTCGAACAGTGGGAGGAAGCATGGGGACGTGGGACGTCGGCTCGTTCGACAATGACGCGGCGGCCGACTTCGCCGGTGAGCTGGATGAGGCCGTCGAGGGTGAGCGCGCCGAGCTGGTGCGGGCGGCGCTGCGTGCGGTGCTCGCCGAAGACGGCTACCTGGACGGCGATTTCGGTGAGCGTGCGGTGGCCGCCGCGGCACTGGTCGCCGCGTACTGCCCGGGTGGTGAACCGGTGAACCCTGTGTACGGTCCGCGAAGGCCGGTGCCAGGACTGGGTGGTGAGCTGCCCGCGCTGGCCGCGGCGGCCCTGGATCGGGTGGTCGCGGCAGGCTCCGAACTGGCCGAGCTGTGGGACGAGTCGGGGGAGGGCGAGCGCTGGCGAGGGCGGATCGCCGCACTGCGAGCGGTGCTGGCGGCCGATCCCCGGCGCGGTGGAGCCTGATGGTTCACTGAGCGCCGTTGGCCTGCCGGTGCGTTGACGACGCACCGGCAGGCCGGTGGCGTTCACTGCGGCAGCGCGGCCTTCCAGACCCAGGAGGTGAGCGGCTGATGGCCCGCCAGGTCGCCGCGGCCGGTCTGCCAGAGCAGCACCTCGGTCGGCTCGCCCGCCGGCGCGCTGGGGAAGAGCCGGGCCAGCACCCTGGCGCTCACCTCGATGGGCGGACGCCAGTCGAGCCCCAGGCCCTGCGCGATGTCATGGGTGTGCAGCAGCGTTTCCGCAGTGCCCATCGCGGCGAACCCGGTCGGGTCGGTCGGCCCCCAGTGCCAGGCCCGCAGGTTCGGGTCCGCCGCGTCCAGCGTGGTGCTCAACAGCCGTCCGGCGGCGCTGATCAGCCGCAGCAGCTGGTCGGGGCGAGCGGTCGGCTGCGCCTGGTAGTCGACGGGCAGATAGCCGTCCGGCACGCCCGTGGCGACCTGGCCGGCGTAGGCGAGCAGGTCGTGGGCGATATGGGCGGCGGTTTCCCAGCAGCTCCAGGTCAGCCCGCCCGCCGGCGCCGTCCAGTCGGCGCCGGTGTGCGGGGTCAGCAGCTCGACCGTCTCGCGAACCGCGCGGTCGACGTCACGGGCGTTCATCGGGGTGTCGGTCAGCACGGCGCCTTCCCGGGGAGAGCAGTGGTGGGGACGGGGGTGCGCAGGCCGTCGAGGAGGACGCCCAGGGTGCGCCGCCACTGGTCCTCGGTGGCCCGCAGGCCCAGGGTGTTCCGGCCGGTGGCGATCGAGGCGAGCAGGAACGGGACGTCCTGCCAGGCCACGTCTGACCGCATCACGCCCGTTTCCTGGGTGCGTTCGACCAGCAGTCGGAACCGCTCGCGCAGCGATGCCAGGGTGGCGTCGAGGCCCTCTCCGCAGGCGCCGCCGAGCGCCTCGCCGATTCCGCAACTCTCGCTCCGCAGCCCGACGTAGGCGGCCGCGAACTCGCTCAGCCCCTGCCACGGGTCCGGGTGCGCCAGTGCTCGGTCGGCGGCCTGGATGGTCTCGCCGAGCACCTCGTCCAGCACCGCCAGCAGCAGCATCTCGCGGGACGGGATGCGGCGGTAGAAGGTGCCGACTCCGACTCCGGCGCGGGCGGCGATCTCATGGGCGCTGGCGTCCACGCCGGTCTCGGCGATCGCCATCCGGGCGGCGGTGACCAGTCGTTCGACGTTCCGGCGTGCGTCGGCGCGGGGTTGACGACCCGTCGGGTCGATCAGCAGCCGCTCCACGGCACTTATGGGCGTGTCCATGCGGTGAGTCTATCGGGCGAGCCGGATAACTGGACCAAAGCTGTCCGCTTCGCTAGGCTTCCCGGGAAAGCGGACACGATCTGTCCGTTTAACGGATGGGCATATGAACACAGAGCGAGGGGCGGGGCTGTGAGCATGAGTGAGAAGCGGATCCGGGTGGGCATCATCGGGGTCAACACGGAGCTGGGGTGGGCCAAGCGGGCGCACATCCCGGCGCTGCGATCGCTGCCGGACTACGAGATCACGGCGGTCGGCACCAGCCGGATCGAGAGCGCCCGCGCGGCGGCCGCACACTTCGGGGTGGCGCACGCCTTCGCCGACGCCCGGCAGCTCGCCGAGCACCCCGAGGTCGACCTGGTCGCCGTCACGGTCAAGGTTCCCCACCATCTGGAGCTGGTGCAGGCCGCGCTGGCCGCCGGCAAGCACGTCTACTGCGAGTGGCCGCTGGCCCGCATCACCGAGGAGGCCGAGGCGCTGGCCTCGGCCGCCGAGGCGGCCGGCGTGCACCATGCGATCGGACTGCAGACCCGCTACGTGCCCGCGGTGCTGCGGGCGCGCGAGCTGATCGAGGAGGGGTACCTGGGCGAACTCACCTCGGTCACGGTCTACTCCGGCCGCGCCAAGGGCGCGGGCGATCGGATGCCCGAGTGGGCCGTCTACACCCTGGACCGCACCAACGGCGCCGGCACCCTGGAGGTGGCAGGCGGCCACACGCTGGACGCCGTGCAGCACCTGACCGGCGAACTGGCGCGAGTACAGGCCGAGTTGTCCGTGCGTCGGACTTCCTACCTGGTGGGCGAGACGAGCGAGCGGGTGTCGGTGACCAGCCCCGACCAGGTGCTGCTCGGCGGGACGCTGCCCGGCGGTGCGGTGGTCTCCGCGCACATCCATGACGGCAAGGTCGCCGGAGCCGGAACCCGAGTGGAACTCGCCGGGACCGAGGGGGTGTTGGTGCTGGAATCCACCGGACCGGCCGGCCCCTCCGGCATCCAGATGGGCGAACTGCGCCTGCTCGGCTCACGCACGATCGTCGGCGAGCTCGCCGAACTCCCACTGCCCACACGGCTGTTCGCGGTCGGCGCGGCGGAATCCGGGCTGGAGGGCTTCCATGTGGCACAGCTCTACGCCCGGTTGGCCGCCGATCTGCGCAGCGGCGAGCGGACGGTGCCGGACTTCACGGACGGGCTGCGCCTGCACCGACTGCTGGACGCGGTGCGGCGATCGGACGCCACCGGACAGCGGCAGCGGCTCTGAGGTTCAGATGGGCCGGGCGGAAAAGGAGTTGCGCTCGGGGTGGGCCTGCCGTTGGGTACCGCAGGACAGCCGTGCGTCACCCAACGTTCTGGAGCACTCTTGCGCATCACCGCCCTGACCGACCCCGACCCCTCGCCAACCAGCCGCCGCCTGGCCTGGCTTGCCGAGGACGAGGCCGGCCACCCGATCGGCTCGGCCTTCCTGCGGCTTCCCACCGCTGCGGGCCGGGACCACCTGGGCGAGCTGATGTTGGCCGTGCACCCCGCCGATCGCCGGGCGGGTGTCGGATCCGCCTTGCTGGCGCAGGTGGTGGCGGCGGCCGGGGCCGAGCAGCGGCGCTGCGTCATCGCCCAGGTCGAGGAGGGCTCGCCCGGCGACGCCTTCCTGGCGGACCGCGGGTTCCGGCGGGCGGCGACTCTGGAGTACGTGCGCCTGGCGTTGGACTCGGAGGCGCCGCCCGTGCCCCACGGGCCCGACGGCTACCAACTGCTGCACTGGGACGGCATGGTGTCGGACGAGCTGGCCGAGGCCTTCGTGGCCGCGCGCTCGGCGATGGACGACATGCCGATCGGCGAGGCCGACTTCGGCCGGGTGGTCTGGGACGTGCCCCGGATGCGGGCGGCCGCCGACGCGGTCGCGGCCCGCGGCGAACTGCTCTGCACCATGGCGGCCGTAGAGACGGCGAGCGGCGAGTTCGTCGGATTCACCGAGCTGGTGCTGGCCGGTGACGGGACCGGCGACGCCCAGCACTACGGCACGGCGGTGCGGCCCGAGCACCGGGGTCGCGGGATCGCGCGCTGGCTGAAGGCGGCCCAGATCGACACGGTGCGCGCGGAGTTCCCCCGGCTGGCCGGCCTGCTGACCGACACCGCCGAGGAGAACGCCGCGATGCGCCGGGTGAACGCCGCCCTCGGATACCGGACCACCCACCGGACGCATCTGTACCAGCTGGACCTGTCCTAGCGCCCGCTGCTCGATCAACTCACCTGGGCGAGAAGGAGCTTCACCAGGTAGTCGGGCGCGTCGCGGATGATGTCGTGCCCGATCGGCAGTGACTCCACCGTCCAGCTCGGGTCCTGGCGCAGCCGCTCGTAGGTGGCCAGGAACGGGCTGCCCTCGAACCCGCTGGAGTGCACATAGGTGCGGCGGTTCACCTGCTCGTGCGCACCGGTCAGCCGGATCCGCTGCAGCTTGGTGGCCAGCGGGTGGGAGGTGACCCGGGCGTCCTTGGCGGTGAGGAACGCCGGGGGAACCATGGCGAAGCCGTTGCCGGCCGCAGCCGCCAGCGTCTGCTGCCGCCAGTCGGCCGGGAGGATGTCGAGCTCCGACTCGCCGTCGCGCGGGGCGAACGAGTCCAGGTAGACCAGCGACGCGATCCGCTCCGGCCGGCGGTCGGCCGCCCCGGTGATCGGCATCCCGCCGTAGCTGTGGCCGACCAGGATCGCGTCCTCGATCTCCTCGTTGTCGAGCGCCTGGACGATGTCCTCGATGTGGGTATGCAGGTTGATCGAGGCGTTCAGCAGGTGGTTGCGCTCGCCGACGCCGGTCAGGGTGAGTGCGTGCACGGTGTGGCCGTGCCCGCGCAGTTCCTCGGCGATCGGGCCGTACCACCAGCCGCCGTGGTAGGTGCCGGGGACGAGGACGAACGTGGCCATGGGGTGCTCCCTCGGTCGATCGGGTTTCCGCGTTGCTCGTCCTCCACTCTGGCTCAGCGTCAGATAGAAGTCCAAGATCTAGAACATCTGGTTGGCATAACCATTCATTATCAAGGCCGGTTGGGGCACTCGGTACGGCCCGGTGCGCGTTGATCCTGGAGATGGAGAGCGCGGCGATGCTGGTCCCGGAGAGGTGCGCCGATGAGCAGTGCGGAGCCGCCCACCGAGGGCGAACCGGTCGGGGGCGAGCCGGGTGAGCCGGGCGAGTCGGGGGACTGGGACGAGGTCGAGCTGGACGAGGCGTTCGTGCGCGCGGCCCCGGTGATCGAGCCGTCCGGCCGGGCCCGGATGCTGGCCGCCCGCTGGCGCCGGGAGCCGCCCGAGCCGCAGCCGTGGCGCTCCGACCGGCCGCCGGCGGGCTGGTTCTGGAGCCGGGTGCGTCGGCGGCGCCGGTGGCGGGGGTGATCGGTGGCGGGGGTGATCGGTGGCCGCTCGTCTAGACTCCCGGCGGGACATGGCGCGGAGCTTGGGCAGGGGTATGGGACGTCGGGACAAGGGCAAGGGCACGGACAAGGGCGCGGACAAGCGCACGGGTGCGGCGGGCAGCGGTGCGCCGCGTTGCACGGTGACGGTCTGCCGGGGCTGCTGCTGCGGCACGCCGAAGGTGCCGGGCCTGGACCACGCGGCCCAACTCACCGATCTGCGCACCTCGCTGGCGGGCGTGGCCGGGGTGCGGCCGGTGGGCTGCCTGGACGCCTGTGACCGCGCGAACGTGATCGTCATACAGCCGTCGGGTGAGGGTCGGCGGGCCGGCGGCCGTCCGGTCTGGCTCGGCTTCGTCAACGACCCGGACGCCGCGCGGGACATCACCGCCTGGGTCGAGGCGGGCGGTCCGGGGCTGGTGGACCCACCGGACATCCTGGAGCTCTACACCTTCAGCCCGTCGCGCCGGATCCGCGAGTCGCTGGACGGCTGACCGTGCCACGGCCCCTCGCGCAACCATCCCTGGCATCAGGGGAGTTGGCGCCAGGGATGGCCAGCGTGCGCCGGTCGGGCAGGCAGCGGGATCAGGCGCCGGCGAGCCAGAGATCCGGGCCGAAGACCTCGTAGTGGATCGCCGCGGCGGGCAGCCCGGCGGCCAGCAGCTGGCTGCGGGCGGCGCGCAGGAAGGGCAGCGGGCCGCAGAGGTAGGCGGTGGCGCCGGTGGGCAGGTCGAGCGTGCCGAGGTCGATCAGGCCGGTGCGGTCGGCCGGCCAGTCGCCCTCCGGGCTCTCGTACCAGACGTGGGCGGCGGCGTCGGGCAACTTGGCGGTCAGCTCGGCCAGGTCGGTACGGAAGGCGTGCTCGGCGGGCGAGCGGTCGGCGTGCACCGAGATCACCTGGCGCTGTGAACCAGTAGCCACCAGGTGGTCGAGTATGCCGATCATCGGCGTGCACCCGATCCCGGCGGAGACCAGCAGCACCGGCGCGTCGCTCTGCTCGTCCAGCAGGACGTCACCGAACGGCAGGCTGACCCGCAGCTCGCCGTCGACCTCGACGGCGTCGTGCAGGAAGCCGGATACCTCGCCGTCGCGCTTGACCGTGAAGCGCAGCTCGCCGTCCGTGCGGCCGGACAGGCTGTACTGCCGGATCTGCCGTGCGCCGTCCGGGAGTTCGACCTGCACTGAGACGTACTGGCCCGGGCGCGTCGCGGGCAGCGCGGTGCCGTCGGCCGGACGCACCCCGAAGGTCACCACCTGCGGCGTCTCGCTGCGCCGGGTCACCACCCGGTACTCCCGCCAGACCTCGCCCGCCGACACCCCGGACTCCTGGTAGAGCCGGTTCTCGATGCTGATCAGCGCGTTGGCCATCAGCCAGTAGACCTCGTCCCAGGCGGCGGCGACCTCGGGGGTGACCGCCGCGTCGAGCACCTCGACGATGGCGCCGAACAGGTGCTCCCGCACGATCGGGTAGTGCTCGGCGCCCACGCCCAGCGAGGCGTGCTTGTTGGCGATCCGGCTCAGCATCACGTCCGGGCGGGCGTCGGGGTGCTCCACCAGTGCCGAGGCGAACGCGGCGATCGAGCCCGCGAGCGCCTGCTGCTGGGCGCCGGAGGCCTGGTTGCCACGGTTGAACAGGTCGCGCTCGAGCTCCGGGTGGGCGGCGAAGAGGCGGCGGTAGAAGATCGTGGTGATCTCCCCGATGGCTCCGCCGACGACGGGCAGGGTGGCCCGAATGGTGGCCGTGGCGCTGGCAGACAGCATGTGGGGGCTCCAAACTGGTAGATCAGATTCGCATTTGACGGCATAGGCGGGCGTCAGCGGGCATCGACAGGCCCCGACGGGCGCCAATGGGCGTCGACGGCACCGAGTGCGCGGGCGCGCGCTGACACCACCCCGGGCCGGACGGCACGGGACCACCCGGGTTCCGGCGGATTCAGCCGGTGGGACGCGGACTCAGTGCGAGCAGCACCGGGCCGGTCGGCGGCGCCACCAGGTCCTGGATGGAGAGCGGGTCCAGCGAGGCGTAGAACGCCTCCTGGGCACCGCGCAACGCTCCGCGCAGCCGGCAGGCGGCGCGCAGCGGGCACGGCGGGTCGTCCTCACAGCCGACCGGATCGCCGACGCCCTCCAGGTCCCGCACCAACTGCCCGAGCGAGCCGGTCAGTCCCGCCTGGGTGAGTGACAGTCCGCCGCCATTGCCGCGTCGGGCCGTCACCACTCCCAGGTGCTGAAGCCGGCTGACCACCTTGGCCGCGTGCGTATACGGCACGTCGACTGCGGCGGCCACCTCTCTGGTGGTCGGATGCTGCTCCTGCAGAACCGCCAGACGCATGGCGATCCGCAGGGCGATGTCCGTTCCCTTGGTCAGTCGCACGGTTACACGGTAGCAATTGGTATCTGTGATGCGTATTAGGGGGTGGTGTGAACGGTGGTCGCTCGGCTTCCCCCGATCGGGGGAGCGGGATCCCCGGGCAGGGGGAGGTGCCCCAGGGGGCGGCACTGCGAGCGTGGGCGCATGCGATCGACACGGCGGGTACTCGGCTGGGCACTGACCTACGGCCTCTACGGCCTGTTCTGCGCGGTGCGCGGGACACCGCTCTTCTGGCGCGGCCCGCACCCCGGACCGGCCGCGCTGGACTGGGCGGTGGTCGCGGTGGCCGCCGTGGCCGGGCTCGGCGCGCTCACCGCACGGCGCGGTGTGCTGCTCGCCGGTTGTGCGCTGGCCGCTGCCGGGGCCTTCGGGCTGCTGATGGAGGTGATCGTCCTGCTGACGGGGGAGCAGGTGGACAGCTGGCCGGCCGCCGGGCAGCAGGCGCTCGCTGCCGTCGGCACGCTGCTGCTCTGGCAGGCGGTCCGCGAACGGCGGCCCGCCGCGCCGACCCGCCTCAGTGGGTGGCTGACGGTGCGACGGCCCAGGCTGCTGGCGGCAGTTGGGACCGTCTGCTTCGTGCCCTATGTGGTGATGAAGCTGACCTGGGCCACCGGCGGCACCTTCGCGGGCGCCAGCGGCGCGGAGATGGTGGCGACCGCCCGGCGCAACGGTGCGTCGGGGATCTGGCTCACCCTGGAGTCCTGGGGATTGGACGTCACGGCCCTGCTGGCCGCGCTCGGCGTGGTGCTGCTCTGGGGGCTGGTCCGGCCCTGGGGCGAGGTGTTCCCGCGCTGGCTGCTCGGGCTGGCCGGTCGACGGGTGCCGCGCTGGCTGCCGCTCACCCCGGCAGTGCTCGGCGCCGCCACCCTGGCGCCGTACGGGGTGGTCGGCAGCGGGTACCTGCTGCTCACCATGGTCGGGGCGCTGCCCGCCAGCGCCCCGGGTGACTTCCACACGGTGGACAACGCGCTGCTCGCCGGCTGGATCGGGATCGGTGCGTTCGGCGTCTACGGGGTGTCGCTCGCCCTGGCAGCCCGCGCGTACTGGCTGCGTACCCGCTGACCGGTGGGCCGCAGCTGCCGGCCGGCGGGCCGTAACCCTGATCGCAGGTGCCCGACGTCCGTTCGGATGCCTGCGGATGCAGGGCGCGGCCGCTGCTGCGACGGTGGCTGGCAGGACTCCGGTCACGAGCGGTGAGTCACGAACGGTGGGTCACGAGCGGTGGGTCACGAGCGGTGAGGAGTGCGGCCATGGCAGAGGTGGCGGGCGGCTGGTCGATGCCGGTGGCGGCGGGGCCGCCGGAGTTCCTGCCGGTGCTGGACGTACCCGAGCCGGGGCGGCAGCGCCGGCTCACCGTCCTCTTTCGGTGGCTGATCCTGATCCCGCACCTCATCGTGGTCTGGGTGCTGTCGATCGCGGCGTTCTTCGCCGCCATCGTCGGCTGGTTCGCCGCCCTGCTCACCGCGCAGCTGCCCGCGCCGATCGCCCGCTACCTGTCCAACTTCCTCGGCTACGACGCCCGGTTGACGGTCAGCCTGTTCCTGCTGATCGACCGCTATCCACCGTTCTCGCTGCGCCAGCCGCCGGAGTATCCGGTGCGGATCGAGGTGCGGCCGGGGCAGCTCAACCGGGCGGCGGTGTTCTTCCGGCTGATCCTGATGATCCCGGCCGCGATCATCAGCGGTCTCCTGGGGGCCGGCTGGCTCGTGCTGGCGTTCTTCATCTGGCTGTGGACGCTGATCACGGCCCGGCTCCCGCGACCGCTCTTCGAGGCGACCGCCGCGCTGGTCCGCTATCGGATGCGGTTCATCGCGTACAGCCTGATGCTCACCTCGGCCTATCCCAAGCGGCTGTTCGGCGACCCGCCGACCGATGAGCCCCCGCAGTCGGCCACCCGGCCGCTGCTGGTCGGCATGGCGGGCAAGGTGCTGCTGGTGGTGTTCCTGATCCTGGGGCTCGGCGCCGACCTCAGCAGCTCGGTCACCAGCTCCTCCAACTCCAACAACGACAACAACGGCACCATCAACACGGCACCGGGTTACGGACGCTGATGCTCCTTCAGCCCAAGCCCCTTCAGCCCAAAAACCCGCGCAGCAGCGCAGCGGTGCCGGCCAGGTGCTCCTCGGTGGCGCGCCGGGCGCCGGCCACGTCGCCGGCCAGGATCGCCTCCACCATCGCCCGGTGCTGGTGCGAGGAGTGCTCGATGTTCCGGTCCAGCACCGGGATCGCGTTCAGCAGGTCGTTGAGCCGCATCCGGCTCTCGGCGACGCCCGCGGCCAGCGAGTGCGAGCCGGTCACCTCGGCGATCGCCAGGTGGAACCGGGAGTCCAGGCGGCGGTACTCGTCGGGCCCGGCGGCCTCCAACTCGGTCAGCCGGCCGCACAGGTAGCCGCGCTGCTCCTCGGTCAGCCCGCGCCGGGCGGCCTGTTCGGCGGCGCCGCTCTCCAGGACCAGCCGGTAGGTCAGGGCGTCCTCCAGCTCGGCGCCCATGTCCCGTACGGCCCGGCGCAGTTCGCCGAGGTCGGGCGGCGGCAGCCGGTAGGTGACGAAGGTGCCGCCGTACCTGCCCCGGCGGGACTCCACGCAGCCGGCGGCCTGCAGCGAGTGCAGCGCCTCGCGCAGGGTCTCCCGGCTGATGCCGAGCCGGACCGCCAACTCCCGCTCGGGAGGCAGCCGGTCGCCGTAGCCGAAGATGCCGAGCTTGACGGCCTCCAGGATGCGCTGGACGGTCTCCTCGAAGGCGTTGCCGGTCCGGACCGGGCGGAAGATCGCGCCGCCCTGCCAGTCCATCCGCGGGTCGCCACCGCCAGCTATGTCCACATCGGAATCGTACCCAGGTGCTATCTCGGTGACCGCTCGGCAGGTGCCCTTGACGGGGCAGCTGTCCAGGCGGGAGCATGCCTGGCAAGTCAATGGTCTGGTTCCGGGCCATTGGTGCCACAGTGCCGTGGGCGCATGTTTCGGATCCCCCACCGAACCCCCGAGGGGTGCGCATGTCCTCCGACCATCCAGCCGCCGACCACCCTGCCGCACAGGTGTTGCCGGCGACCACCGCCGATGTTTCCACCGACGAACAGCGACTCCGCGAGCTGGGCTATACCCAGGAGCTGGCCCGCTCGCTCTCCGGCTTCTCCAACTTCGCGGTCTCCTTCTCCATCGTCTCGATCCTCTCCGGCTGCCTGACCCTCTACGGCTACGGCATGACCACCGGCGGCCCCGCGCTGATCACCTGGGGCTGGCCGCTGGTCGGGGCGATGACGCTCTGCGTGGGGCTGGCGATGGCCGAGATCTGCTCCAGCTATCCGACCGCGGGCGGCCTGTACTTCTGGGCCGCCAAACTGGCGGGCCGCAACGCCCCGGCGTTCAGCTGGATAACCGGCTGGTGCAACTTCATGGGTGGCGTCGCGGTCACCGCCAGCGTCGACTACGGCGCCGCCACCTTCACCAACGCCCTGCTCGACCTGCGCTTCGGCTATGCCGCCAGCCCGGTGCACACCGTGGAGATCTTCGCGGTGATCCTGCTGCTGCACGGGCTGCTCAACAGCTTCGGGGTCCGGCTGGTGGCCGTTCTCAACACCGTCAGTGTCTGGTGGCACCTGGTCGGCGTGCTGCTGATCGTCGGCGCACTGGCCGTGCTGCCGCACCACCACTCCTCGGCGGGCTTCGTGTTCGGGCACTTCGTCAACGAGACCGGCTTCCACAACCCGCTCTACGTGGCCCTGCTCGGCCTGCTGCTCGCCCAGTACACCCTGACCGGCTACGACGCCTCCGCGCACATGACCGAGGAGACCAGGGACGCCGCCCGGTCCGGGCCGCGCGGGATCGTCAACTCGATCGCGATCTCGCTGGTGGCCGGCTGGATCCTGCTCCTCGGGCTGACCTTCGCCATCCGGTACTACGACCCGGAGGTCAACACCCCCACTCAAGTGCCGCCCGCACAGATCTTCCTGGACGCGCTCGGCACCAGCGGCGCCGAACTCCTGCTGATCATCGTGATCGGCGCCCAGTTCTTCTGCGGGATGGCCTCGGTCACCGCCAACTCCCGCATGGTGTACGCGTTCTCGCGAGACGGCGCGCTGCCCGGCGCCAAGCTCTGGCACCGCATCGACCCGCGCACCCAGACCCCCAACAACGCCATCTGGCTGGGCACCGGCGGGGCGTTCCTGCTCGGGCTGCCCGCGCTGTGGAACTCCACCGCCTTCGCGGCCGTCACCTCGGTCTCGGTGATCGGCCTCTACCTGGCCTATGTCATCCCGGTCTACCTGCGGCTGCGCCTGGGCGACGGCTTCGAGCGAGGCCCATGGCACCTGGGACGCTGGAGCCGGCCGATCGGCATCGTCGCGGTCGGCTGGACGGCGCTGATCACCGTGCTCTTCATGCTTCCCACCAAGTACCCGATCACCGTAGGGAACTTCAACTACACCGCCGTCGCGATCGCCGTGGTGCTGGGCTTCTCGGGGATCTGGTGGCTGGCCTCGGCCCGCCACTGGTTCACCGGACCGCGCATCCAGGACGCCGCGACGAGTCAGGAGCAGCCTTGAGCGGCACCCGATTGACGCTGGACCAGCTCCGCGAGCGAGTCGCCGACGGAAGCATCGACACCGTGGTGCTCGCGGCCACCGACATGCAGGGCCGGCTGCAGGGCAAACGGCTGGCGGCCGACTACTTCCTCAGCGATGTGCTGCCGCACGCCGCCGAGGGGTGCTCCTACCTGCTGGCCGTGGACGTCGAGATGAACACGGTCGACGGCTACGAGGTCTCCTCCTGGGAGAACGGCTACGGCGACCTGGTGATGGTGCCCGACATCGGGACCCTGCGGCTGATCCCCTGGCACCCGGGCACCGCCATGGTGCAGTGCGACCTCGCCACCCAGGACGGCACCCCGATCTCGGTCTCGCCCCGGCAGATCCTGCGCCGCCAACTGGATCGGCTCGCCGGATACGGCTGGCAGGCCTATGCGGGAACGGAGTTGGAGTTCATCACGTTCCAGGACAGCTATGAACAGGCCTGGGATCGGGACTACCGGGAGCTCACCCCGGCCAACCAGTACAACGTGGACTACTCGATCCTGGGCACCGGGCGGATCGAGCCGCTGCTGCGCCGGGTGCGCAACTCGATGGCCGGCGCCGGCCTCACCGTGGAGTCCGCCAAGGGCGAGTGCAACCTCGGCCAGCACGAGATCGCCTTCAAGTACGCCGAGGCGCTGACCACGTGCGACGACCACGTCGTCTACAAGACCGGTGCCAAGGAGATCGCCGCGCAGGAGGGCGTCAGCCTCACCTTCATGGCCAAGTACGACGAGCGCGAGGGCAACTCCTGCCACATCCACCTGAGTCTGCGCGACGCCACCGGCGATCCGGTGTTCGCCGGCGACGGCCCGCACGGCTTCTCCCGCACCATGGAGCACTTCCTGGCCGGACAACTCGCCTGCCTCGCCGAGTTCTCGCTGCTACTTGCCCCCAACATCAACTCCTACAAGCGCTTTGTGCCGGGCAGCTTCGCGCCGACCGCGATCGCCTGGGGACGCGACAACCGCACCTGCGCGCTGCGCGTGGTCGGCCACGGCCCCTCGCTGCGGTTCGAGAACCGGGTGCCCGGCGGCGACGTCAACCCCTACCTCGCCGTTGCCGCCCTGATCGCCGCCGGGCTGCACGGAATCGAGCACCAGCTGGAGCTGGAACCGGAGTTCACCGGTAACGCCTACGCCTCCAACGCGCCCCGGGTGCCCGCCACACTGCGCGAGGCGGTGGCCGCCTTCGCGCAGAGCGAGCCGGCCGCGCAGGCCTTCGGCAAGGACGTGGTGCGTCACTACACCCATGCGGGCCGAGTCGAACTGGCCGCCTTCGACGCGGCGGTGACCGACTGGGAGCGCCGGCGCGGATTCGAGCGGCTGTGACCGGGGCGCCGCTGGTGGGGATCACCAGCTACCTGGAACCGGCCACCTGGGGCGGCTGGGAGCGGTCCGCCGCGCTGATCCCGCAGCAGTACGTGGACGCGGTCACCGCCGCCGGCGGCACCGCCGTGCTGCTGCCCGCGCAGCCCGGCGAGGCACCGCAGCGCCTGCTGAACCGGCTGGACGCCCTGGTGGTCTCCGGCGGCCCGGACGTCGACCCCGCCCGCTACGGCAGCGAGCCGCACCCGCGCACCGGAGCGCCCCAAAGCCTGCGCGACGAGTGGGAGTTGGCGCTGCTGCGCGGTGCGCTCGACAACGACCTGCCGGTACTGGCGGTCTGCCGCGGCATGCAGGTGCTCAATGTGGCCTTCGGCGGCACCCTGGTCCAGCACCTCCCGGACCGAGTCGGCGATGAGACCCATCAGATCGCCCTCGGCGAGTTCTACCGCCGCACCGTGACGGTGCAGTCAGGCTCCAAGCTCGGCGTGATCCTCGGCGAGCGGCCCGAAGTGCTCTGCTACCACCACCAGGCCGTGGACCGGATCGGCACCGGCCTGCGTCCGGTGGCCTGGAGCGAGGACGGCACGGTGGAGGGCCTGGAGCTGCCCGACGCGCGCTTCGCGCTCGGCGTGCAGTGGCACCCCGAGGCCGACCCGACGGACGGCCGGCTGTTCCGCGCCCTGGTCAACACCCTGGAGGAGAAGACAGCGTGACCCCGACCGACGCAACGACCTTCGAGGTGGTCAACCCCGCCACCGAGGAGGTGATCCGGACCGTGCCGCTGGCCGGCCTCGCCGAGACCGACGCCGCCGTCGCCAAGGCCAAGGCCGCATACGACAGTTGGCGTAAGGTGGCGCCGGCCGACCGGGCCAGACTGCTGCGTGCCTTCGCCGCCGCGGTGGACGCCGACCGGGACCACCTGGCCGCGCTGGAGGTGGCCAACGCCGGCCACACCATCGGCAACGCCCGCTGGGAGGCCGGCAACGCCCGCGATGTGCTGGAGTACTACGCCGCGGCGCCGGAGCGGCTGTTCGGGCGGCAGATCCCGGTGGCCGGCGGCATCGACGTGACCTTCCAGGAGCCGCTGGGCGTGGTCGCCGTCATCGTGCCCTGGAACTTCCCGCTGCCGATCGCGGCCTGGGGCCTGGCCCCGGCCCTGGCGGCCGGCAACACGGTGGTGCTCAAGCCCGCCGAGCTGACCCCGCTGACCGCCCTGCGGCTGGCCGAACTCGCCCTGGCCGCCGGCCTGCCGGAGGGCGTGCTGCAAGTGCTGCCCGGTCACGGCCGGGTGGCCGGCCGACGGCTGGTCGGCCACCCGGACGTCCGCAAGGTGGTCTTCACCGGCTCCGCTCGGGTCGGCAAGGAGATCGCCGCGGTCTGCGCCGACCAACTCAAGCCGGTAACCCTGGAGTTGGGCGGCAAGAGCGCCAACATTGTGTTCGCCGACGCCGATCTGGCCAAGGCCGCCGCCACCGCGCCCTACGCGGTCTTCGACAATGCCGGGCAGGACTGCTGCGCGCGCTCCCGGCTGCTGGTGCAGCAGGGCGTCTACGAGGAGTTCCTGAGCCTGCTGGAACCGGCGGTGCTGGGCGTGCGGGTGGGTGACCCGGCGGACGAGCGGACCGAGATGGGCCCGCTGATCTCGGCCGCCCATCGGGACCGGGTGGCGGGCTTCCTGTCCGATGGCGATCTGTCAGTTCACTTGCGGGGCACGGTTCCTGACGGCAAGGGCTTCTGGTTCCCGCCCACCGTGCTGGCGCCGGTGGCAGCGGACTCGCGGGTGGCCACCGAGGAGATCTTCGGCCCGGTGCTCAGCGTGCTGCCGTTCACCGACGAGGCCGACGCGGTGCGCCTCGCCAACGCCACCGACTACGGGCTGTCCGGCTCGATCTGGACCAGGGACGTGGGCCGGGCGCTGCGCGTGGCCCGGGAGCTGGAGTCGGGCAACCTGTCGGTCAACTCGCACTCGTCGGTGCGCTACTCGACACCGTTCGGCGGCTTCAAACAGTCCGGCCTGGGGCGCGAGTTGGGGCCGGACGCACTGAACGCCTTCACCGAGACCAAGAACGTCTTCATCTCGACCGAGGAGTAATGCTATGACGACGAACCGTCTGGACGGCCGAGTTGCCGTGATCACCGGTGCCGGCAGCGGCATCGGCCTGGCCAGCGCCCGGCGGCTGGCCGCCGAGGGCGCCAGGGTGGTCTGCGCGGATGTGGACGAGCGCTCCGGCAAGGCAGCGGCCGCCGAGGTCGGCGGGCTGTTCGTGCCGGTCGACGTGACCGACGAGGCGGCGGTCGAGGCGATGTTCCAGACCGCGGTGGACACCTACGGCAGCGTGGACATCGCCTTCAACAACGCCGGCATCTCGCCGCCGGATGACGACTCGATCCTCACCACCGGCCTGGACGCCTGGCGGCGGGTCCAGGAGGTCAACCTGACCAGCGTCTACCTGTGCTGCAAGTACGCCATCGGGCACATGCAGCGCCAGGGCAAGGGATCGATCATCAACACCGCGTCGTTCGTGGCGGTGATGGGCGCGGCCACCTCGCAGATCTCCTACAGCGCCTCCAAGGGCGGGGTGTTGTCGATGTCCCGCGAACTGGGCGTGCAGTTCGCCCGGGAGGGGATCCGGATCAACGCGCTCTGCCCGGGCCCGGTCAACACCCCGCTGCTGCGCGAGCTGTTCGCCAAGGACCCGGAGCGGGCCGCCCGCCGCCTGGTGCACATCCCGTTGGGCCGGTTCGCCGAGCCCGAGGAGATCGCGGCCGCGGTCGCCTTCCTGGCCAGCGACGACTCCTCGTTCATGACCGCCAACACCTTCCTGGTCGACGGCGGTATCTCGGGTGCCTATGTCACACCGCAGTGACCCAGGCGCCTCCTTGCGCTGAGCGGGGACCGGGGCGTTGACTAGCGCTGGTAGTTAACGCCCCGGTAGCAGTGCTAGGAGAGGACCACCGTGCAGCAGCATGCGGACCAGTACATCGGCGGCGGCTGGCGGCCCAGCCTGGGCGGTGGCGCCCTGGAGGTGCGCAACCCGGCCACCGAAGAGGTGATCGCCACCGTGGCGGCGGGCACCGCGGCCGACGTCGACGCGGCGGTGGCCGCCGCCCGCGCGGCCGCCCGGGACTGGGGCCTGACCAGCCGCGAGGAGCGGCTCGCGCCGCTGACCCGGTTGCGGGACGGCCTCGCGGCCCGCCAGCAGGAGATCGCCGAGACCATCGTCGCCGAGCAGGGCAGCCCGATCGGCTTCGCCACCGGCGTGCAGGCCGCCCTGCCGCTGCTGGTGGCCTCCTCCTACGTGGAACTGCTGGCCGGCTACGAGTTCCAGGAGAAGATCGGCAACTCCACGGTCTACGCCGAGCCGGCCGGGGTGGTCGCCGCGATCACGCCGTGGAACTACCCGCTGCACCAGGTGGTCGCCAAGGTGCTGCCGGCGCTGGCCGCCGGCTGCACCGTGGTGCTCAAGCCCGCTGAGGACACCCCGCTGGTGGCCCGGCTCTTCGCCGAGCTGGTGGACCAGGCGGGCTTCCCGGCCGGCGTCTTCAACCTGGTCACCGGGGTGGGCAGCGAGGTCGGCGCCGCGCTGGCCGCGCACCCCGGGGTCGACCTGGTCTCGTTCACCGGCTCGACCGCGGTGGGCCGCTCGATCGCCGAGCACGCCGGGCGCGGCATCAAGAAGGTGGCCCTGGAGCTCGGCGGCAAGTCGGCCAACGTGGTGCTGCCCGGCGCGGACCTGGGCCGGGCGGTCAACGTGAACGCGGCCAACGTCTTCGCCAACTCCGGCCAGACCTGCACCGCCTGGACCAGGCTGCTGGTGCACCAGGACCAGTACGAGGAGGCGGTGGCGATCGCCGCCAAGGCCGCGGCCAAGTACCAGCCCGGCGATCCCACCAGCGCCGAGACCCGGATGGGCCCGCTGGTCAGCGCCAAGCAGCGGGAGCGGGTGCGCGGCTACATCCGCGCCGGTGTCGAGCAGGGCGCCCGGCTGGTGGTCGGCGGCGCCGAGGCGCCGAACGGCCTGCCGACCGGCTACTACGTGCAGCCCACGGTGCTCGCCGATGTCACGCCCGAGATGACGGTGGCGCAGGAGGAGATCTTCGGCCCGGTGCTCTCGATCATCGCCTACCGCGACGAGGACCACGCCCTGGAGATCGCCAACGGCACCGAGTACGGCTTGGCCGGCGGTGTCTGGGCGGCCGACGAGGCGACCGCCGCCGCCTTCGCCCGCCGGATGGACGCGGGCCAGGTGGACATCAACGGCGGCCGGTTCAACCCGCTGGCGCCCTTCGGCGGCTACAAGTCCTCCGGCGTCGGGCGGGAGTTGGGCCGGCACGGGCTGGAGGAGTTCCTGCAGACCAAGTCGATCCAGTTCTGACCCGGCTACCAAGCACCCCAAGACACCTTCAATCTTGTAAAGGACGGGCGATGGTTCGCGCTGCCCTGCTCACCGCCGTGGGCGCCCCGCTGGAACTGGCCGAGATCGAACTGCCCGAGCCGGGGCCCGGCCAGGTGCGGGTCCGCCTGGCCGCGGCCGGCGTCTGCCACTCCGACCTGTCACTGGCCAACGGTGTGCTGCGGGCACCGGCCCCGGTGGTGCTCGGCCACGAGGGCGCCGGCACCGTGACGGCCGTCGGGGAGGGCGTGACCACGGTCCGCCCCGGCGACCAGGTTGTTCTCAACTGGGCTCCGTCCTGCGGTAGTTGCCACTTCTGCGAGATCTCCGAGCCATGGCTGTGCGAGCGTGCCGCCGACGCCTACGGCCAGACCTACGGCACCCTGGCGGACGGCACCGGCGTCTACCCGGGCCTGGGTGTGGCGGCCTTCGCCGAGGAGACCGTGGTCGCCGAGCGGGCCCTGCTGCCGCTGCCCGACGGCGTGCCGCTGGCCTCGGCCGCCCTGCTCGGCTGCGCGGTGCTCACCGGGTACGGCGCGGTGCACAACGCGGCGCGGGTGCGGGCCGGCGAGTCGGTGGTGGTCTACGGGCTCGGCGGGGTCGGCCTCGCGGTGCTGCAGGCGGCCCGGATCGCCGGCGCCGGGCCGATCATCGCCGTCGACGTCAGCCCCGAGAAGGAGGAGCTGGCCCGCCGCCACGGCGCCACCGACTTCCTCCTCGCGGACGACCAGACCGCCCGTGCGGTAAGGAAGTTGACGGACGGCTACGGCGCCGACCACGCCATCGAGTGCGTCGGCCGGGCCGGCACCATCCGGGCCGCCTGGTCCGCCACCCGGCGCGGCGGCCACACCACGGTGGTCGGCATCGGCGGCAAGGAGGACATGGTCTCCTTCTCCGCCCTGGAGCTGTTCCACTTCGCCCGGACGATCAGCGGCTGCGTCTACGGCAACAGCGACCCGGCCCGGGACATCCCGGTGCTGGGCGAGCACGTCCGGGCCGGCCGACTGGACCTGGAGGCGCTGATCACCGACCGGATCGCGCTGGCCGACATCCCGGCCGCCTTCGAGCGGATGGCGGCCGGGCGCGGCGGGCGCTCGCTGGTGGTGTTCTGAGCCCGCACGCGTGATGGGCCGCTCCCCGCGAAGGCGGGGGAGCAGCCCATCGGCGTTGCTTGAAGCACTTGCTTAGGCGTCGCGGAGCTGGCAGCCGTTGGCCAGGTGCTCTGGCTCAGGCGCCGTTGATCAGGTAGCCAAGGCTCAGGCCGCGGCCTTGCCCGCCACGAAGATCTTCGCCTGCTCGGCGACCCGGCGGCCCAGGTGCTCGGCGGTGGCCACATCGGACTTGTGCACGCCCTCCGGCCCCTGGTCGACGTTGCTCTGGGCGCCGGCGCCGAGGAAGAAGCCCAGGCGGTTGAGGTCGCTCTCGCTGCCCTCGGTGCTGTTCCAGCCCGGCAGCAGGCCCAGGTTCACCCAGGTCATGCCGTGCTGGGCGGCCAGACCGGAGAGGAACTGCAGGGTGGCCAGCTTGTCACCGCTCTTGGAGCCCGAGTTGGCGAAGCCGGCGGCCAGCTTGTTCTGCCAGGTGCGCTCGAACCAGCGCTTGGAGCTGGCCTCGGCGAAGGTGTGGAAGGCACCGGAGGCGCCGCCCATGTACGTGGGGGAGCCGAAGATGACGGCGTCCGAGGCGTCCAGCAGCTCCCACTGCTCCTCGGTGATCTCTTCCACCTTGATCAGGTGCACGGTGGCACCCGTGCTCGCGGCACCCTCGCGGACGGCCTCCGCGATGACGGCGGTGTGGCCGTAGCCGGAGTGGAAGGCAACGGAAATAACAGGGCTGGTCACTGAATGCTCCCCAGGGGACGTTCGCGGTGCTTGCTGCGTGGTGCTGACGCAAGAAAAGCACTGTCTTTTCGAAAGCGCAACCCTTTCGGGTGACGCTTTCCCAGGGTTGGCGCCAGCGCTTTGGGGCGTACAATGTCGGGATGGCGACTGAACCCTGCGCCGGATCCCCCGCCGGCCTCGAGCAGCTTTCCGACGAGCTCCCCTACGACGTGTTCGCGCGCAACTGCCCGTCGCGGCACGTGCTCAAGGACGTCACCCACGCCTGGGGCAGCCTCACCCTGGCCGCGCTGCTGGACGGCAGCTTCCGCTTCAACGAGCTGCGCCGCCGGGTCGACGGGGTGAGCGAGAAGATGCTGTCGCAGACGCTGCACGCGCTGGAGCGCGACGGTCTGGTGCACCGGGAGGCGCAGCTGACCAACCCCCCGCGCGTGGACTACCGCCTCACCGAGCTCGGCATGACGGTGGCCCGGCAGCTGCAGGAGCTGATCATGCTGGTCGAGGGGCGGCTGCCCGAGATGCTGGCCGCGCAGCAGGCCTACGACGCCCGGCAGGCCTGACCTCCAAAGGCTCAGGCGTCCGGCGGTCCGACCGCGCTGCCTCCGGGGCTCAGGCGCTCGCTGGGTCGACCGGTCGGTAGCCGTCCAGCCTCGCTCTCGTGGAACGCGCTTCATGAAGCATGCCGAGCCTTTATGAAACTGGTTGCACAGTAGGCACCCCGGCGCCTACTGTTCAGTAACCACACTCGCGCGAGGAGTCCGGATGACCGCCTACCCCCACCTGCTCAGCCCGCTCGACCTGGGCTTCACCACGCTGCCCAACCGCGTGCTGATGGGCTCCATGCACGTGGGGCTCGAGGAGGCCGAGAACGGCTTCGCGCGGATGGCCGAGTTCTACGCCACCCGGGCCCGCGGCGGCGTGGGCCTGATCGTCACCGGCGGCATCGCACCCAACGAGGCCGGCCGCCCGTGGGGCGGCGGCGCCAAGCTCACCACCGAGGAGGAGGCGGCCGAGCACCGGGCGATCACCGAGGCCGTGCACCGCGAGGGCGGCCGGATCGCCCTGCAGATCCTGCACTTCGGCCGCTACGCCTACCACCCCGAGCTGGTCGCCCCGAGCGCCATCCAGGCCCCGATCAGCCCGTTCGTGCCGAACGAGCTCACCGCGGAGCAGATCGAGCAGACCATCGAGGACTTCGCCCGCACCGCCGAGCTCGCCAAGCAGGCCGGCTACGACGGCGTGGAGATCATGGGCTCCGAGGGCTACCTGATCAACGAGTTCATCGCCGCGCCGACCAACCAGCGCACCGACGACTGGGGCGGCAGCTACGAGAACCGGATGCGCTTCCCGGTGGAGATCGTCCGGCGGGTGCGCGAGCGGGTCGGCGCCGAGTTCATCATCATCTACCGGCTCTCGATGCTCGACCTGATCCCCGGCGGCTCCACGCTGCCCGAGGTGATCCAGCTGGCCCAGGCCGTCGAGCAGGCCGGCGCCACCATCATCAACACCGGTATCGGCTGGCACGAGGCCCGCATCCCGACCATCGCCACCTCGGTGCCGCGCGGCGCCTTCGCCTGGGTCACCAAGAAGGTGATGGGCTCGGTCTCGATCCCGCTGGTCACCGTCAACCGGATCAACACCCCCGAGCTGGGCGAGCAGTTGCTCGCCGACGGCTCGGCCGACATGGTCTCGCTGGCCCGCCCGCTGCTGGCCGACCCGGAGTTCGTCAACAAGGCGGCGGCCGGCACCCCGGAGGCGGTCAACACCTGCATCGGCTGCAACCAGGCCTGCCTGGACCACACCTTCCAGATGAAGATCACCTCCTGCCTGGTCAACCCGCGGGCCTGCCACGAAACCGAGCTGGTGCTCTCACCGACCAAGCTGCGCAAGCGGATCGGCGTGGTCGGCGCCGGCCCGGCCGGCCTCGCCTTCGCCGTCAGCGCCGCCGAGCGCGGCCACGCCGTCACCCTCTACGACGCTGCCGCCCAGATCGGCGGGCAGCTCAACATCGCCCGCCAGGTGCCCGGCAAGGAGGAGTTCAACGAGACCCTGCGCTACTACCGGCACCAGCTGGCCGCGCTCGAGGTCGAGCTGCGGCTCGGGGCGGTGGTGACGGCCGAGCAGCTCGCCGCCGAGGGCTACGACGAGGTGGTGCTGGCCACCGGCGTCACCCCGCGCGGCCCCGAGATCCCCGGCAGCGACCACCCCAGTGTGCTCAGCTACCTCGACGTGCTGCGCGACAAGGCGCCGGTCGGCGAGCGGGTGGCGATCATCGGCGCCGGCGGCATCGGCTTCGATGTCGCCGAGTACCTCACCGACCCCGGCAAGGGCGCCAGCCAGGACCCGGCCGTCTTCTTCGAGCAGTGGGGCGTGGACACCGAGCACACCACCCCCGGCGGCGTGACCCGCCCGGTCCGCGCGGCGTCGCCGCGCACCGTCCACCTGCTGCAGCGCAAGACCAGCAAGGTCGGTGCCGGCCTGGGCAAGACCACCGGCTGGATCCACCGCACCGAGCTCAAGCACCGCGGCGTCACCATGGTCGCGGGCGTCAGCTACCAGCTGATCGACGACGCGGGCCTGCACCTGCTGGTCGACGGCGAACCGCAGCTGCTCCCCGTGGACACCGTGGTGCTCTGCGCCGGCCAGCTGCCGCGCCGCGACCTCCTCGACGGCCTGCGGGCGGCGGGCATCGAGGCGCACCTGATCGGCGGCGCCGACGTGGCCGCCGAGCTCGACGCCAAGCGCGCCATCGACCAGGGCACCCGGCTGGCGGCGGCGCTGTAGCCGCCTGCGGTTCCCGGGGGTGGGGCGGGGTGCCCCACCCCCGGGACGCCGTGTCACTCGCTGATGTAGGCCTGGTACTGCTCCGCGGTCAGCAAGCCGTTGACGGCCTTCGGGTCGGTGACGTCGAGCTTGATGAGCCATGTGGCGTGGGGGTCCTCGTTGATGAGCTCCGGCTCACTGTCCAGGTCGCCGTTCACCTCCTCGACCTTCCCGGCGAGCGGCACGAACAGCTCGCTCACGGACTTGACCGACTCCACCGTCCCGAAGGCATCATCCTGCTCGAACTGCTTGCCGACCTCGGGAAGCTCCACGAACACGATGTCCCCGAGCTGCTTCTGCGCGAAGTCGGTGAGGCCCACCGTCCCCACCTTGCCCTCCAGCAGGATCCACTCGTGCTCCTTGGTGTAGCGGTACTCCGTTGGGTACATGAGGCAGCCTCCCGGTGTGATCGGTGGGTACGGCTGGGAAGCCTACTGACGGACCGTCAGAAAGCTCGTCAAGTACCGCGGGAAACACCAGAACGAGTGATCCCACTGGCCCGTACACCACTCGATCATGTATCGTGCGGCGGCCCTGACCAGGGCTGAGCAGCGGAGATGAGCGAGGACGAGTGGGCAGCTGGGAGCGGGCGCTGGACGCCGCCGGGATACGGGATCCCCGGCTGCGCGATGACTACGGTCGGCAGCGCGAGCAGGTGACCCGCTACCGGCGCGAGGCCGCCCTCGCCGCTCGGCTGCTGCTGCCCGCCGCGCTGGTTCCGCACGTGATCGCCGCCACCGCGTTCATGCACCGCACCGACGGCCTGCTCGACAGCGGGCCGGTCGCCGAGCGCAAGGCGGCGTTCGCGGCCTGGGAGGGTGAGGTCGCCGACAGCCTCGCTGCGGGGACGACGGACAACCCCGAACTGCGCCCGCTACTGAACACCGTGGCCGCGCACCCGGTTCTCGCCGGCCGAGTACGGGACTTCCTCGCCACGGCCACCGCCGACCTCGACTTCGCGGGATTCGCCGCCGAGGCCGACTACCAGCGATACCTGGACGACTACTCGCTGCCCGCCTTCATGGTCGTGGCCGCCCTGCTCGGCCCGACCGGCGACCAGTCCGCCTACCGCGCGGCCTGCCGCACCTACATCGACGGCAGCCAGCGGCTGGACTTCGTCAATGACCTGGCGGAGGACCTGGAAGGCGGCCGACTCACCATCCCCGACGAGTATCTGACGCTTCATCAGGTAGCTCGCGACGACCTGGCGCAGGGGCGCTCCGGTCCGTCCGTCGCGGCCCTGCTCGCCGAGCAGCTGGACCGGGCCGACCGCACCCTGGCCGAGGGGCGGGCCGTCATCGACCTCGTGCCGCCCGCGCACCGCCCGATGGTCCGCTGCATGGTCCGCCTGGAGGAGCTCACCAGCGCCGCCGCCCGTGCCGACATCCCCGCGCTGCTCCGCCGCTCGGCCGGCCCCGGCAAGCCGGCCGCGCTGCGGCTGCTGGGCACCGAGTACCTGCGGGCACGCCGTCTGCGGGGGTGACGAGCACCACTTTCCAGCGCCCGTTCATCGCACCGTAGGCTGGGCAGCTGATCCGACCGCCGCCCCAGGAAGCGAAGACCGCCTGTGTTCGGAGTGCACCACCTGGCCACGTATGTGCTGGGCGCCCTTGTGATCGTCCTGCTGCCCGGCCCGAACTCGCTCTATGTGCTCTCGGTGGCCGCCCGCAAGGGTGTGCGGACCGGGTTCCGGGCGGCGGCGGGGGTGTTCACGGGTGACCTGACGCTGATCACGCTCACCTCGTTCGGGGCCGCCTCGCTGCTGCGGGCCGATCCGGCGGTGTTCGCGGTGGTGAAGTTCGGCGGTGCGGGCTACCTGCTGTGGATGGGCGTGGGCATGCTCCGGTCGGCGCGTGGGCTGTGGCGCCAGCGGGCGGGGGCGGTGGCCGCCGCCACTCCCGAGGCGGTTGCGGAGGCGGAGGCCGCCGCCGAGTCCGTCTCCGGTGAGCGTCCGTTCCGGCGGGCGCTGGTGGTCAGCCTGCTCAATCCCAAGGCGATCCTCTTCCTGCTGTCCTTCTTCACCCAGTTCGTCGACCCCTCCTACGGTCTGCCGGCGCTCTCCTTCACGCTGCTGGGCGGCATCCTGCAGACCTTCAGCGTGCTCTACCTGACCACGCTGATACTGGTGGGCACCTCGCTGGCCGCGGCCTTCCACCGCCGCAAGCGGCTGTCGGCGACCATGACCAGCAGCGTCGCGGTGCTGTTCGCCGGCTTCGCGGCCAAGTTGGCCCTCTCCTCGGCCGCTTGAGCCATCCCGCGAGTCATCCCGCTTGAGCCAACCGGCCGGGCCGCTGGTCGGCTGGGCAGCCGTCACTAGAATCGGCCCATGTCGCTGCCGCACGCCATCCTCACCGCCCTGCTGGAGAAGCCGTCCTCGGGGCTGGAGTTGACGCGGCGGTTCGACAAGTCGATCGGGTTCTTCTGGTCCGCCACCCACCAGCAGATCTACCGCGAACTGGGCCGGCTGGAGCAGTCCGGGTTGATCCGCTCGCTGCCGCAGCCACCGAGCCGGGGGCAGCGCAAGGAGTACGAGGTGCTGCCCGCCGGCCGCGCCGCCCTCGTCGAGTGGGTCGGGCAGCCGCAGGATCCGAAGGCGGTCCGGGAACCACTGCTGCTGCGGCTGCGGGCGGCGGCCACGGTCGGTGGGCGCGGGCTCGCCGAGGAGCTGGAACGCCACCTGGAACTGCACGAACGCCAGCTGGCCGAGTACCTGGAGATCGAGCGGAACGACTTTCCGGTCGAGCGCGCCGCGGAGGAGAACCGCCTGCAGCACCGGGTGCTCAGCGCGGGCATCGGCCTGGAGCGGTTCTGGGTGGAGTGGCTTCGGGAGACGCTGGCGGTGTTGCGGCCGGGCGGGTGAGGCAGGTCACGGCTGCCCGCCCCGCGGGCGCTGTCACATTCGGCCGGGCCGCTCCGTCGGTGCTGTGTAAGCGTCGACACGGCAAGGAGACCACCATGGACGCCCGGCTCAACATCTACGCCAGCCCCGTCGGCGGCACGGTCACGAAGTACCTCAACGCAGCCGGCAAGGCGGTCTCGGACTCGACCCTGCCCGCTGCCACCCAGGAGCTGGTGAAGATCCGCGCCAGCCAGATCAACGGCTGCGGCTTCTGCACCGACATGCACACCAAGGACGCCGCCCACGCCGGGGAGACCTCGACCCGCCTCAACCTGGTCGCCGCCTGGCGCGAGGCCACCGTCTTCACTGAGGCCGAGCGCGCCGCCCTGGAGCTGACCGAACAGGGCACCCGGATCGCCGACGCGGCCGGCGGTGTCAGGGACGAGGCATGGGCGAACGCCGCCGAGCACTACGACGAGGAGCAGTTGGCCGCGCTGGTCTCGCTGATCGCCGTGATCAACACCTACAACCGGCTGAACGTGATCATCCGCCAGCCGGCCGGCGACTACCAGCCGGGCATGTTCGGCTGACGCCGGCAGCCCCGGGGGCCCGCCGGTCCGGCGGACCCCCCGGTTCGGCAACGCGGGGCAACTCTGCGGTAACTCCGAGGCAAAGCTACGAATTGTGAGCAAACGTCAGGAGAAATAGGGGGTATTGGTCACGGCCCGTCGCCGCTATGCTCGGCTCCTGCCAAGCGAGGCACACCCCATGCGCAACCGGCTCAACTCCGGTTGCTGACGCCTGCGCGCACCCGAGTGCGCCGGGCCTGACGGGGTGGTTGCTCGCGAACCTTTCCCAACGCAGGGGGGTACATGACCATCAATCGTGCCCAGTGGCGTGTTGCGACGAGCGTTGCGGCGATCCTGCCGCTGGTCGCCGGCGCGCTCGTGATCGGCATGCCGTCCGCCCAGGCGGACTCCGTTCCGCACGGCCGGGCCGCGCTGAACGACACCAAGCCGGCCTGGGCGACCAGTGCCGCCGACAAGGGCGCCACCGCGGACTCCGCGCCGGTGACCGCCCGGGTCTACCTGGCCGGCCGGGACCCGCAGGGCCTGACCGCCTACGCGCAGGCCGTGTCGGACCCGAACTCGCCGCTCTACGGCAAGTACCTGACGCCCGAGCAGGCGCAGGCCCGGTTCGGCGCCACCCAGGCGCAGATCGACGCGGTCACCAACTGGCTGAAGTCGTCGGGCCTGACGGTCACCGACGCCAACCAGCACTACGTCTCGGTCTCCGGTGACGCCGCCGCCGTGCAGAAGGCGTTCGCCACGCCGCTGCACGAGTACAGCAAGGACGGCAAGACCTACCACGCGCCCCAGCACGCCGCCTCCGCCCCGGCCACCCTGGCCGACGCGGTGCTCACGGTGACCGGCCTGGACAACGCGCCGCACAAGTCCACCCCGCAGGACACCCTGCCCGGCCCGACCGCCGGCTTCCGCAACGCGGGCCCGTTCTCCACCTACTACGGTCAGAACGTCGCCACCACGCTGCCGGACGCCTACGGCAGCAAGGTCCCGTACGCGATCCACGGCTACACCGGCGAGCAGCTGCGGGCGGCGTACGGCGCGGGCAAGTACACCGGCAAGCACGTGACCGTCGCGATCACCGACGCCTACGCCTCGCCGACCATGGCGGCCGACGCGGCCCAGTACGCGCAGCGCAACGGTGACGCGCCCTACCGCAAGGGCCAGTACAGCGAGGAGCTGCCGGCCGCCTGGAACAGCACGGACTCCTGCGGCGCGTCCGGCTGGTACGGCGAGGAGTCGCTGGACGTCGAGGCTGTGCACGCGGTCGCGCCGGAGGCGGACATCAAGTTCGTCGGCGCGTCCTCCTGCAACGACCCCGACCTGCTGGACGCCCTCACCAAGGTCGTCGACAAGCACCTGGCCGACATCGTCTCCAACTCGTGGGGCGACGTGGAGGCCAACGAGACGCCGGACCTGGCGGCCGCCTACGACCAGACCTTCAAGCTCGGCGCGGTCGAGGGCATCGGCTTCTACTTCTCCTCCGGTGACAACGGCGACGAGCTCGACAACACCGGCAAGAAGCAGGTCGACAGCCCGGTCAACTCGGCCTGGGTGACGGCGGTCGGCGGCACCTCGCTGGCCGTCGGCAAGAACGACACCTACAAGTTCGAGACCGGCTGGGGCACCGGCAAGGCGCTGCTCTCGGCCGACGGCAAGAGCTGGGAGAGCCTGCCCGGCGCGTTCACCGGCGGCGCCGGCGGCGGCACCAGCTCGCTGACCCCGCAGCCGGCCTACCAGGCCGGCGTCGTGCCGGACGCGCTGGCCAAGGCCAACGGCAGCACCCCGATGCGCACCGTGCCGGACATCGCGGCCGTCGCCGACCCCAACACCGGCTTCCTGGTGGGCCAGACCCAGACCTGGCCCGACGGCAGCGTCTCCTACGACGAGTACCGGATCGGCGGCACCTCGCTGGCCTCGCCGGTGATCGCGGGCATCCAGGCGCTGGCGCAGCAGGCCCAGCACTTCCCGATCGGCTTCGCCAACCCGGCGATCTACGCCCGCTACGGCTCGCCGCTGTTCCACGATGTGACGGACCACCCGCTGGGTGCCGACAAGGACATAGCGGAGGCCCGGGTCGACTTCGCCAACGGTGTCGACGCCTCCGGCGGTCTGAAGACCTCGGTGCGCACCCTCGGCAAGGACTCCTCGCTGCAGGCGACCGAGGGCTACGACGACGTGACCGGTGTGGGTTCGCCCGCCCCCGGCTATGTCGCCTCGTACGGCCCGCAGTTCAAGCACTGACAGCCGCACCCCACCTGGAACAGCCCCTGGACCCCCGTGGTCCAGGGGCTGTTCCGCGGTCCGGAGCCGATGTGCGGTCAGAACCGCCGGAAGCCTTGCCCACCGGCCCCCGGGGCTCGATCGTTGGACGTGAACCAGTTCTGCGAAGGGGGACGCGGACCATGGCACGGGGGAGCGCCGCGCGCACGCGGCGCGGTGACTTGCTGCGCGCCGCGCTCTGGGGCGGCAGCGCGCTGGCGATCGACGGGGTGCTGCTGTGGGCGGTGTGGCTGCCGGGCCTGCGCGTGGGTGCGGTGGACGGCTCGTTGGCCGAGTTGGAGGTCCAGTCATCGGTGAACCGGACGGTGCTGCTGCTCCTGCTGGTGGGGGCCGGCGCCGGGATCGGGGCGCTGGCGGCCGGCTACTGCCCCTCCGGTGCCCGGCGGCTGCGCTGCGCGGCGGAGGGCGCGCTGCTGGTGCACCTGGCGATCCCGGTCTTCCTGCTGGTCCGCTGGATGATCTACCCGCCGGCCCTCGCCCCCTTCGACCACCTCTAGAAGACTGTCCGGTGGACGGCCAGCTCGATCTCGTGGAACGGACTGTCTCCGGGCACCAGCACGGTGGCGCCGGTGGGTTCGAAGTCGGCTTTGCGGTAGAGGGCCTGGGCTCGGGGGTTGTCCTCGTGCACGAAGAGGCGGACCCGCTCGACCCGGGGCTCGGTCAGCGACCAGAACCACGCGACGGCGGCGCCGAGCAACTGCTCGGCGATGCCCGCGCCGCGAGCCTCGGGCCGCAGGAAGACGCCGAGCAGATGGGTCTGCGGAGCCTTCGGCGCTCCTCCGAAGGCCCAGTCGCCGCTGGGCAGTTCGACCCGCGCCGTGACCGTGCCCAACCACTCCCCGTCCGGGGCCTGCGCCACGAACTGCCGCAGCGACGTCCCTTCGGCGGAGGCCCGCGCACGTCCCTGCCATTCCCCGTCGGACCTGGCGGTCGCCTGCTCCAGCGTCTCCAGGAAGGCCAGGTGCGCGACCGGGTCCCGGAGCGCGAGCAGCCGTATCTCCTTGGCCTTGCGCCAGTCCTCGGCCAGAACGGTCTTGATGGTGTGCGTCATCCTGTGATCACCGCACCCGGTCGCACGGTGTCCGTAGGGACTCTCGACGGCCGCTGGCTGGATGTGGCGGCACTGGACGGAGAACACGCCTCGGGTCTACCACGCTGACCCGAGCAACACCCGGGAGTACCACGAAGTGGTGCTGTCACACGGCCGGTCAACTATGCGGCCCGGGGTAACAGTTGTTAACGACTCATCAAAAATCGGACTGGTGGTCACCTGCTGTCAGCACAGGCCTCTGACCTGCGTGGACGCGACCGATCAGGAATGGCCGGGCTGAAAACTGGCTATCCGTCAGGGAGTAGGCCACGATCGGAGGGTAGGGTCGGTGGGCCGAGGCTGCGGGAGCTTTCGCCGCCTCGCGCCGAGGTGTTGAGGGTTCTGAGAGAAACATGCTGACTGTGCGGGGCGACCGGTGTTCGAGGTTCGGGGCGAGTTCGACGGGAGTGGGGTGGTGAAGGCGCTGCAGGAGGGGGATCCCGCGCGGGTCGGTCCGTACGAGCTGGTGGCCGTGCTCGGCTCGGGCGGAATGGGCAAGGTCTACCTGGGGCAGCGCGACGGCGTCGCGGTCGCGGTCAAGGTGATCAACGGGGAGCTGGCGCACGACGCCGAGTTCCTCGCCCGGTTCCGCCGCGAGGTGGTCGCCACCCGAGCGGTGTCGGGGCCGTACGTGGCCGCCGTGGTGGACCACGACGTCGATGCGGAGCAGCCCTGGCTGGCGACCGAGTACGTGCCCGGTCCCTCGCTGCACGCGGTGATCGCCGAGCATGGTCCGCTCGGGGTCGTGCCAGTGCGGGCGCTGGGGATGCGGTTGGCCGAGGCACTGGCCGCGATCCACGAGGCGGGGCTGGTGCACCGGGACGTCAAGCCCGGAAACATCCTGCTGGGCCCGGACGGTCCCCGGCTGATCGACTTCGGGGTCGCGCGTGGTGCGGCGGTGACCACCCTGACCCAGACCGGGGTGCTGCTGGGCACCCCGCAGTTCATGGCACCGGAGCAGCTACAGGGCAAGGGCCGGGTCGGCCCGGCGGCCGACGTGTTCGCGCTAGGACTGGTGCTGGCCTTCGCCGCGACCGGTCAGCACCCCTTCGGCCAGACCGACTCCTTCGGGTTCGGCTTCCGGATCGTCTACGAGGAGCCGAACCTCGACGCCGTGCCGGCCGAGCTGGTCGAGGTGGTCCGGAGCTGCCTGGTCAAGGACCCCGAGCAGCGGCTGACCACCGAGGCGCTGGGGCGGGCGCTGAACCTGGGCGAGGCGACGCTCGATGTCAGCGGCGTGACCAGTCTGCGCGAGTACGCCGCCCATCCGCCCACCATTCCGGTCCTGCCGGAGGGGCCGAAGAGCGGCCGGCGGGCCCAGCTGCGGCGACCGTGGGTGATCGCTGCGGCGGCCGCGGTGGTGATCAGCGTGGTGGTCGCCGCCGTGCTGGGTCTGGACGGGCGGACGACGGCGGACAACCAGGGCCTGGGATCGCCGAGCGCCAGTCACCCGGGCTCCTCGGTGCCGGCGACTCCCACGGCGGGTTCCTCGGGTGCGAGCGGTTCGCCGTCCTCGGCCGCGCCGTCCTCCTCGCCACCGTCGTCGTCGCCGTCGGCCGCACCGTCGAGTGGCGCGCCCTCGCTCACGCAGACGCCGAGCGGAGCCACCGCCAGCCCGCCCAAGGGCTCCGGCAGTGTGGGCACCGGAGGAGGATCCGCCCCCGGGACGGGCGGGAACCCGGGTGGCATCAGCGGCAGTGCCACGAGCGCAGGCAACTCCGGCGGCACGCCTGGCGGTACGTCAGGAGGCAGCACCCCGCCCCCGAGCCCGGCCCCGCCGCAGGGCTCCCCGCCACCGGACATGACCCAGTTCAGCTACAAGTTCAACGAGTTCTGCGCCGGCGCGTGCTCGATGCCGCTGACCGTGAGCTGGACTGCTCTGTCGGGCGCGACCCGCTACGACATCCACTACGACAACCAGACCGCGAAGGTGGACACCATCTACTCGGCGACTGGTACCAGCTACGTGATCAACGGCCCGTACTCCGGAGACCACATCTGCCTCACGATGCGAGCCGCCAATCAGTACGGGGCCTCGGCCTGGACCCAGACCGGTTGCTTTGACGTGCCGTACTAGGGTCTGTTGCGAAAGCGCTGGTCAAAGCCACTCGTTGATGGCGGCGACCAGCACTGTCGCTTCGTAGTGCACGGCCAACTTGTCGTACCTCGTGGCAACCGCGCGGTGGCGCTTCAGGCGATTGATCCCGCACTCCACAGCGTGGCGCTCCTTGTAGTCCTCCTTGTCGAAGGCCGGCGGCCGGCCGCCTCGGGAGCCGAGCTTCTTCCGGTTGCGGACTTGGTTCGGCCTTCTCCGGGATGGTGCACTCGATCCTGCGTCTGCGCAGGTAGGAGCGGTTCGCGCGAGAGCCGTAGGCTTTGTCGGCGCGAACCTTGTCCGGTTTGGTGCGCGGCCGCCCCGGCCCGGTGCAGGGAACGCGGATGCGTTCGAGGACGGGCTGGAACTGCGGGCTGTCGTGCCGGTGCCCGGCAGTGATCAGCAGCGACAGCGGCTTCTGCCCCTGCTCGGTCGCGAGGTGGATCTTCGTGGTCAGGCCGCCGCGGGAGCGTCCGAGCCCGTGATCGTCTGGCTCGGCGTCGATCCCGCCGGCGGCTCGCGTTGCAGATCCCTTTTTTACGCGCGCCGGCGGCGTGCTGGTGGGCGCGGCAGACGGTCGAGCCCACGCTCACGTCCCAGGTGATCAGGCCCTGCGCGTCTGTCTGGACCTGCAGTTGCTCCAGGATCCGCTTCCAGGTGCCGTCGCGCTGCCAGCGACGAAAACAGGTCGTAGACCCGGTCCCACGGACCGTATCGCTCGGGGACGTTTCGCCACGGGGTGCCCGCCCGGGTCGCCACCGTATCCCGTCGATCAACTGCCGACGAGTCCACGTCCGCGGCCTGCCCGCCTTCTTCCCCACCGGCAGCAACGGCTCCAGCCGAGCCCACTGGCCGTCCGTCAGATCCCCTCGCGCCACACAATGATCATCGCAACCCAAGATCCACTTTCGCAGCAGACCCTAGTTGACCGGCCTTCAGACACGCTGCCCCCGAACGGCGGCGGCCCCTCACCCGGACGGCCGTGCTGACGCGCCGTCCGGTGTGCGGCCCTGAACGCTGGAGGGGTCGCGACACCGAGGAGGCTGTGATGTTCCAGGGCTTCAAGAAGTTCATCATGCGCGGGAACGTGGTCGACCTGGCGGTCGCCTTCGTCATGGGTGCCGCGTTCGTGGCGGTGGTGAACAGCCTGGTCAACGACCTGCTGACGCCGCTGATCGCCGCGATCTTCGGCAAGCAGGACTTCTCCGCGCTCACCTTCACGATCCACCAAAGCCTGTTCCGCTACGGCGCCTTCATCAACGCCCTGATCTCGTTCACCCTGATCGCCGCCGCGCTCTACTTCTTCGTGGTGGCACCGCTGAACGCGTACAACGATCGCAAGCGCCGCAAGGCCGGGCTGCCGGCGGCCGAGGAGCCGCTGACCGAGGTCGAGCTGCTCACCCAGATGCGCGACCTGATGCGCACCCCGCCGCCGCGCATCTGAGCCACGCTCGCCCACCGAAGGCCCACCTGGCGACGGGTGGGCCTTCGGCATGTTCCGGCCCGGCCAGGCGCCCCTATGATGACGCAAAGGTTTTCGGAAAGTTTCCGAAACATCTTGCTTCTCTCGGAGGCGACCTGATGGAACGTCAGACCGATGTGCTGGTGCTGGGCGGCGCGGGAGTGGACAGCATCGTGCACGTCCCCGAACTGCCACTGCCGTACGCGGACAGCTATCCGGTGCCGCGCATCGAGACCCGCGCCGGGCAGACCGGGGACTTCGTCGCGCTCGGCCTGCACGCACTCGGCCTGCGCACCCACCATCTGGACCTGCTCGGCGACGACCACGAGGGCGAGCTGGTCCGGCGGCTGCACCAGGACCGGGGGCTCGGGCTGACCACCTTCCCGCTGCCGGGCGGCACCCGACGCGCCGTCAACCTGGTCGGCCCGGACGGGCGCCGGCTCTCGCTCTACGACGCCTCGCGGACCGAGGCGGCCGACCGGCTGCCCGTCGAGGCGGTCCGCGCGCTCGCGGCCGCCAGTCGCCATGTGCACGTGTCGATCACCCAGCCGTGTGCCGAGGCGCTGCCGGAGCTCGGCGAGTCGGGAGTGACGGTCTCCACCGACCTGCACGACTGGGACGGCTCCGATCCCTACCACCAGCCGTTCGCCGACGCGGCCGACCTGGTCTTCGTCTCCACCGCCAAGCTGGCCGACCCGGAGCGGACCATGCGGCGGATCGTCGAGCGTGGTCGGGCCCGGGCAGTCGTCGCCACGGCCGGCGCCGAGGGCAGCTACCTGCTGGCGGACGGGGAGTTGACGCACACGCCGGCCCTGGCGCCACCGGCCCCGGTGGTCGACTCCAACGGCGCGGGGGACGCGTTCGCCGCCGGGTTCCTGTTCGGCTGGCTGGCGGGGGAGTCACCGCAGCGGTGCGCGCGCTACGGCGCGATCACCGGGGCACACGCCTGTACGGTGCCGGCCACCGGTGTGGATCCGCTCGGGCGGGCCGAACTGCTGGCCCGGGCCGCCCGGTTGGGCTGAGCTGACGCCGCTTGGCGGCGGATGCTGCTGAGCTGCGGATGCTGCCGAACGGCAGGTTTTGCCAGCCGGCAGATTTTGCCAAACGGTCGACCAACGCGGGCGCCGAACCGGATAGCGTGCGAAACATCCACGAAGTGACGCCCGCGAAGGGGGCATTGCCATGCGCGTGATCGATCTGGCGGCGACGGCGGCCGAGTTGCCGCAGGTCTGGACGTCCGACCAGGTGGCCCGGGTGGGCACCGGCGAGATCCGGGTGCTGCGCATGGATGGCGGCGAACTGCCCTGGGAGGTCCACGAGATGGACGAGGCACTGATGGTGGTGACCGGTCGGATCAACCTGGAGCTGGCCGGACGGGAGGTGCCGGTGGCGGCCGGTCAGCTGATGGTGGTGCCGGCAGGCACCGACCACCGGGTGGCGGCGGGAAGTTGGGGCACCCTGGTGCTGCTTCCGGCCGCACCTGTCACAATGGCCCCCGATCCGGGCCGGACCACCGAGACGCCATGAGGTGAGGATGAGCAGCACGCAGCGACCCGTGGCCGCGGCGGGACGGACGCCGGCCCGGCCCACCCTGGAGGAGGTGGCGGCGCTGGCGGGTGTCGGCCGCGGCACCGTCTCCCGGGTGGTCAACGGCTCACCCCGGGTCAGCGAGAAGGCCAGGGCGGCGGTGCGGCAGGCGATCGACGAGCTTGGCTATGTGCCCAACCGGGCGGCCCGCACCCTGGTCACCAGCCGCACCGACGCCATCGCCCTGGTGGTGCCGGAGGCCGAGACCCGGCTGTTCTCGGAGCCCTACTTCGCCGACATCATCAGCGGGGTGTCCGCCGAACTCGCGGAAACCGAGATGCAGTTGCTGCTGGTGCTGGTCCGTGACCAGCGGGAGCGGGACCGGCTGTCGGCCTACCTGCGGGCCCAGCGGGTGGACGGCGTGCTGCTGGTCGCGGTGCACCGGGACGATCCGCTGCCCGGGGTGCTGGAGCAACTGCAGATCCCCACCGTGCTGGCCGGGCGGCGCGGTGAGCGGGAGACGCTCAGCTGCGTGGCCGCGGACAACGCGGGCGGGGCTCGGACGGCGGTGCGCCACCTGCTGCGCCGCGGCTGCCGGCGGATCGCCACCATCACTGGGCCACTGGACCTGGAGGGCGCGCAGGCCCGGCTGGCCGGCTACCAGGAGGCGCTGGCCGACCAGGGCCTCGACGACGTCGGGCAGTTGGTGGCGAACGGCGACTTCACCGAGCAGGGCGGCCGGGCCGCGATGACCGAGCTGCTGGAGCGGCAGCCGGAGTTGGACGCGGTCTTCTGCGGCTCGGATGTGATGGCCGCCGGTGCCCTCCAGGTGCTGCGGGCGGCCGGGCGGCGGGTGCCGCAGGACGTGGCGCTGGTCGGCTTCGACGACTCCATCGTGGCCCGGCACACCGATCCGCCGCTCACCAGTGTCCGGCAGCCGACCGAGGAGATGGGTCGCACCATGGCGCGGCTGCTCCTGACGGAGATCGCCGAGCCGGACCGGGCCCGCCGCCAACTGGTGCTGCCCACCGAGCTGGTGGTGCGAGACTCGGCCTGACGGACCATCAGCTCCACGTCCCGGTGAGGTGCGGCCGGCGGTGCCGCGGTCGGTCCCGTGCCAGGTGGTGCTGCCGCTCAGCGGGCCGCTGCTGCAACGGCCGGTGCTCAGTCGATCGGGTTGTTGAGGTCCCCGCTCAGGTCGGGGATGGTGGCCAGTACCACCGGCGAGACGGGAGCCAGCGGGTCGACCGGGTAGGGCGTGGCGCCCTTGGGCACGGCGACCTCGACGTACAGCTGGTGCAGGGTGAGGGTGAACTTGTAGCCGCCGTACCCGTCGCCCTCCTGGTACCACGTGACGCCGTCCACGTTCGGCCCGATGTCGTGCTTGTGCGCGTCGAGCGAGGCCGGGCGCGGCACACCGCAGCGCAGCACGGTGCGCGGCGAGGTGGCCCAGACGGCCACATACGGTGACGGGTCGGTGCGCGGGTGGCCCTCGAAGGTGGCGGGCAGCTGCTTCATCAGCGCCTGGCAGGGGCCGACGGCATCTGCGGGGGGCCGCGGCGCGGTGGTCGGCGGCTGGTAGGGGCCGGTCATCATCACGGCGGCGACGCAGCCGAGCAGGACCACCGGCGGCGCCAGCCAGCGCACCGGCGCCGGGACGGCCTGGAGCGCGCGCAACGGGCGACGGGATTCGGACACCGGCCGATGGTAACCGGCGCCCGTTGCGCGCTCCCGCCCGGGTCAGTCCTGGCGGATCGCGGAGACGTCGAACTCCAGCGTCACCTTCTCACCGACCAGGACACCGCCGCCCTCCAGCGCGGCGTTCCAATTGATGCCCCACTCCTTGCGGTTGATCGTGGTCGACCCGGTGAAGCCGAGCCGCAGGTTGCCGTACGGGTCGCGGGCGGAGCCGTCGTACTCGACGTCCAGGGTGACCGGCCTGGTGGTCTCCTTGATCTTCAGATCGCCGGTGAGGCTGAACCTCTCACCGCCCTTGGACTCGATGCCGGTCGAGGTGAAGACGATGTCCGGGTAGGTCGGGGCGTCCAGGAAGTCATTGGTGCGCAGGTGCTCGTCCCGCTTGTCGACGCCGGTGGCGATGCTGGCGGTCTTGATGGTGAGCTCGGCGCTGGATTTGGCCGGGTCGGCGCCGTCGATGGTGGCGCTGCCCTCGAACTCGCCGAAGTAGCCGTGCACCTTGGTGACCATGGCGTGGCGGGCCACGAAGCCGATCCTGGTGTGGGCCGGGTCGAAGATGTAGCGCCCGCTCAGCTCGGCGGGAGGAATCGTGGTCATGCGCAGCTCCGGGGGGTTCGCGGGTTCGGGCACCCACGACGGTAGGCGGCCCGCCCGGCGTTCCTGCCGCTACGGCACGGGCCGCTGGGCGAGCCGCCCCCGGATGGGCTAGCGCAGCTGCGGCGGCGGGCCCGGCGGGTTGCCCGGCTCGGGGTCGCTCGGGTCCGGCGGCGGCACCGGCGAGGGCGGGGGCACCGGGCCGGGCTCCGGCGGCAGTGGCTCGGGAGGTATCGGCGGGTGCGGGGGCGCGGCGTCCGGATCCGCCGGGAAGGGGATGGTCATGATCGGTCACCTCACTGTGCCGCCTACCCGGCGATCCCACCCCGAACCGCGGAGACGAGGGGAGATAGGCTCCCGACCATACGTTCGTATTGACCTTGGGAGGGGTTGGGGATGCTCGACGGCCTGGCGGAGTACTGCACCAAGGCGCTGGGGGAGCACGACTGCCCGTCGGTCTCGATCGCGGTGGCCCGGCGCGGTGAGGTGGTGCTGGAACGCGCCTACGGCTGGGCCGACATCGAGGACCGACGCGCGGCGACCACCGCAACTGCCTATGCGTTGGCCTCGATCAGCAAGGCCGTCACCGCAACTGCCGTCTGCGCGGCGGCAGATGACGGGCTGTTCGGGCTGGACGACCCGGTACCGGGCCCGGATGGCGAACCGGCGCCGACGGTCCGGCAGTTGCTGCAGCACCGCGCCGGTGTGGGCGCGTACTACGACTTCCACTACGCGGACACCCCGCGGCCGATCGACAGCGACCGCTACCAGGTGCGGTTCCGCGAGCCGGGCAGCGGCTTCGAGTACGCCAACCTCGGCTACCACCAGCTCGGCCGGCTGCTGGAGCGGGCCGGCGGCCGCAGTCTGGCCGACTGCCTGCGGGAGTGGGTCTTCGAGCCGCTCGGCATGGCCGACACCCACCTCGCCGACCGATACCCCGGCAGCGCCCCGATCGCCCGCCGCTACACCCCGGACGGCCGGGCCTACCCGCCCGTCGCCAGCAGCGGCACTCCGGCCGCCTCTTCGGTCTGGACCACCGCCGCCGACCTGGCCCGCTTCGGCCACCTGGCACCGAGCCTGCTGCGTCCGGAGACCGCCGCTGCGGCCGTTGCGGGGCTGCCGATCACCGAGCACGTCGGCTACGGCCTCGGCTGGATCGTCTCCACCGGCCCGGGGCCGCAGATCCGCAGCCACGGCGGCGGCATGGGCGGGGTGGCCGCGATGCTGATCGCCGCACCGGAGCAGGAGCTCTCCGTCGCCGTGCTGACCAACAGCACCAACAAGGCGGCCCGGGACGCCATCGTCGAGCACGTCATGACCGAGCTGGTCCCCGGCTACCGCACCGAGCAGATCACCCCGTTCGCCGCTGACCCCGCCCGGCCGCTCACCCTGCCCGCCGGCAGCCGCTGGGCCGGGAAGGTCGCCACGGCGGATGGTGAACTGCCAATCGGAATAGAGGTTCTGACGGAGAATCAGATATCGTTCGCGATCGGCGGCGAAGCCGTCACGGCCCCGGCCGGCGCCCATGCGGAAATCGGGCTGCGCGCTGTCGCGGAGCTCCAGCTCCCCACCGCCGACGCCCGGGTGAACAGCCCTTTGCTGGCGCTGGAGTTGAACGAGGTCGACGGCCGGCTGGTCGGCCGGGCCACCGCCTGCAAGGCGGGTGACGGCACCGGCTGGCTGGGCAACTTCCTGCCGCACCGGTGTGAGCTGGATCGAGTCTGACCTCGGTGACCTCGCACAGTTCACCGGGCTTGATCGAGTAGTTGCCGACCGGCCGTCGCGAGGTTCAGGGCATGCACTGAACAATGGGTCGCATGCCCACGTTCAATATCACTCCCGGCGTCGCGGATGCCGCCGAGCTCGGTCGCCTGCTGCTGACCGCCTGGCTGGAGACCTATCCCAACCCCGATGCCGGGATCGACGAGGCCTGGATCCGGTCGGCGCAGGGCCACCAGGTGACGGAGCAGGGCATCGAGCGCTGGCGGACCTTTCTCGCCGACGTCGAGCGGGCGCCGGGCGACCACTTCTGCCGGGCGGTGCACGGTGCGCCGGACGGCCCGCTGATCGGGATGGTCTGCGGGCTGCGGGCCGAGGAGGTCAGCCTGGGGCCGATGTATCTGCTCGGCCCGGCGCAGGGTCGCGGGGGCGGCAGTGCGCTGATGGCCGAGTTCCTGGCCTGGGCCGGGCCCGATCCCATTGCCCTCTGGGTGACCGAGTACAACCAGGCGGCAGTGCGGTTCTATGCGCGGCACGGGTTCGCGGCGACCGGCGAACGCCAGGTGTGGAAGGAGCGGCTGCCCAATCTGCGGATGGTCCGCCCGGGCGGTGGCGTGCGGTGACGAGCCTGTTTCACCAGGTCATCACCATGATCAACATCTTGGGGGCGACTCCGGCCAGTGCGGACACACGTGCGAGAGTTGAGGGCAGAAGGGGACGAGATGACCGTGCAACTGTCTGAAGAACTCTGCGCCGCGGTGGCCGCCGCCGACCCGCTCGGCGCCGATCGGGTCCTCGCCACCCTGCCCGAAGTGAACGAGCGGGGCGACCTGCGCCGGCTCGCCGCCATCCTCGCCGAGCTCGGCGAGGCCGCCGCGCGGGCCGGACTGTTCACGCTGAAGGACCGGTTGGCAGCGATGCGTGACCTCGGGATGCTGCTCGGCTCGTTCAAGCGGTACGGCACGGAGCCGCTGGCCGCCGTGCCCGCGGCCGAACCGCTGCTGCTGCGCCTCGGCGACGGGACCGACATGGTGCCGCGCGACACCGTCCTCCACTACGGCGCCTGGAACCCGTCCGGCGGTCGGCAGCGGATGTACACCGGTGCGTTCGAGGAGGGCGTGCTGATCGAGTCGGTGCGGGTCAGCGCGATGGGCCTGGAGCGGTCCGCGCTGGAGCTCGCCGTGCTCGACAGCCTCGACCCGGCGGATCCGCAGTACGCCGAGACCCTGGCCCGGGCCACCGAGAGCTTCATGGTGCTGCCCGATCAGATCGGTCGAGTGGCCGAACTGGTGCCCCCGGCCGAGTTCTTCATCGCCCGGCTGCGGCCGTACATGGAGGACGTGGCGGTCGGCGGCCAGACGTTCTACGGCCCGGCCGCCGCCCATGTGCCGCTCTACCTGATCGACCACCTGCTCTGGTCCAGCGACCGGGTGGATCCGGAGCACGCCGCCCTCCACCAGGGGCTGCTCGACTACGGCCTGCCGGAGTGGGGCCGGCTCTACCGCAAGCGGCAGGGCTGCGAGTCGGTGGTCAGCCAGGTGGTCCGGGCGCTGCTGGCGGCCGGACCTCAGGCCTCGCCGCAGCTGCTGGCGTCCGGTCACGCGGTGGCCGAACTGCTGCGCTTGCTGGTGGTGTTCCGCGGCCGGCACCTGCGGCTGGTCCGCGACGCCTACACCGTCGAAAGCCCGTACACCACCGGCAGTGCCGGCGCCGCGCCCGAGGTGGTGAAGCTGGTGCTCGACCTCACCCGGGACTGCGAGCGCCAGTTCGCCGGGCCGGTCGGCTCGGCCGACGACCCCACGCCGTGACCATGAAGTTCGGCGTATAGCGGATCTCCTGACGCTGGATCAACTCCAGTGCAGTGTCCAGCTCTTGGGCGGCGATCAGCCCACCGGCCAGCAGTGGGGCGCGCAGCTGGCGCAGGGTCAGCACCAGGAACGGGGTGCCACCGGGCAGCAGCGGCGCGTGCACCAGGGCGCCGATCTCGGTCAGCCCGGCCCGGGCCAGCGCGTCCGGCAGCCACCGGCCGCAGCCGGCATCGCCGCCGGCGCCCCCGAAGACGGCCTGCAGCGCCGAGTACAGGCGCTCGGCCAGCTCGGTGTGGCCGGCCGGCCAGTACCGGGCCGCCGCGGCCGCCATCGCACCCTCGACGTCGAAGTCCTCGACCATCACCCAGCCGCCCGGCCGGGTCGCGGCGGCCAGCCGGTCCAGCGCCTGCTCGCGGGCCGGCAGGTGCTCCAGCAGGGCCCGGGCGTGCACCAGATCGTAGGCGTCGGTGGGCAGCGGGTCGGTGAGCAGGTCCTGCGGGCGCACCGTGAGGTTGGGCAGGCCGTGGCCCTCGGCGAACCGCGGGTCCAGGTCGATGGCCAGCACCGAGCCGCGGGTGCCGACCCGCTCGGCCAGCCAGCGGGCCACGCTGCCGGCCCCGCAGCCCACCTCCAGGCACTGCCAGCCCTCCGCCACGCCGAGCCGGGCCAGCCGGTCCAGGGTCACGCCGTCGTAGACGGCCTCCAATGCGGCCAGCCGCTCGTGTTCGCGCTCCCACTCGCGGTCGAAGACATAGCGGTCGGCGGTGTCGGGCCGGCCGTCGCGTGCGCCATCGGTCACCGGTGCTGTTCCTCCAGGGTGTCGATCCCGTAGTTGTTGATCTTCGACTCTAACCCGTGCCGACCTGCGGCCGTTCCAGCGGGCCGAGCCCGGGCATCGGGCAAGATGGCCGGTGAGGATCGGGCGGGCGTGAGCGGAGGGCGGGCAGGTGCGCGGATTCGGACGAGTGGTGGTCGGCATGGCGGCCGTGCTGGTGCTGGGCTTGGCGGTGCACGGGGTGAAGCACGACGGCGGTACCGGCCGAGCCGCCGCACCGACGGCAGCGGCCTCGGCGCCGGGCGGTCCGTCGGCGAGTCCCTCGTCGGACCCCTACGACCCGGCGCATTTCGCGGCGCAGGTCAAGGCACGGGCCGGGCAGGCCGGGATCGACCCGCAGCTGCTGATGGCGATCCTCTACAACGAGTCCTACAAGCCGCACGACCCGGCCGCGGAACGCGCCTGGCAGGCACTCAAGCCGGACGCGGCGTTCGGCATCGCCAACATGCACCGCGCCGCCTTCGACGACACCAAGGCCGGGCGGGACTTCGCCACCCGGCGCTGGGAGGAACTGCCCGACGACCCGGACCTGGCCGTCGAGGCGGCCGCCTGGTTCCTGCACGACCTGGCCGCCCAGCTGCCCGCGCACCCGGCCGAGGGCCTGACCCGGGACGAGCTGCTGGCCGTCGGCTACAACGCGGGCGCGGGAAACATGCTGGCCATCGCCCGTGGCACCACCCCCGGCCCGGCCGCCCGCTCCTACCTGGACCAGCTGCACGCCAACTGGGACAAGGCGGCCCGAGCAGTGGCCGGCTGATCCGGCCTCGCTGGTTGCTCCCAACGGGTGTGCTTCAGCCCGTTCGGCGCAGTCCGCCTCGTGGCGGGCGGCGAACGGTTCGCAGACTCGCGGCAGGGGGTGAACTCGGACCGGGAGGTCGCTATGAACGAGGTTCTGCGCCACGCCGCCGCCACGGCCGGGATAACCGCCCTCGCTTTCGGGGCGGCTGCCTGCGGCAACGCCAAGCAGGCGGGCGGCGGCGGCAGTGCCACCGGCTCGGCCGCGGCGATCACGATCGGCCTGCTGCTCCCGGAGTCCAAGACCACCCGCTACGAGCAGTTCGACCGCCCGCTGATCGAGGCCCAGATCAAGGCGCTGGCCCCGAACGCGACCATCGACTACTACAACGCCAACCAGGACGCCACGGTCCAGCAGACCCAGGTGGACACCGCGCTGACCAAGGGCGACAAGGTGCTGATCCTGGACGCGGTGGACGCCAAGGCGATCCAGTCCTCGGTGCAGAAGGCGCATGACGCCGGCGCCAAGGTGGTGGCCTACGACCGGCTCGCCCAGGGCCCGGTGGACGCCTACGTCTCCTTCGACAACCGCAAGGTCGGCCAACTGCAGGGCCAGGCGCTGGTGGCGGCGGTCGGCGGCAAGGCGGCGAACGGCCAGATCATCATGATCAACGGCTCGCCCACCGACCCCAACGCGGGCGAGTTCAAGGCCGGCGCGCACAGCGAGATCGACGGCAAGCTGAAGATCGGCAAGGAGTACGACACCCCGAACTGGGACCCGAACAACGCCAACCAGGAGGCCAGCGCCGCGATCACCGCGATCGGCGGGGCCAATGTGGTCGGCGTCTACTCGGCCAACGACGGCATGGCCGCCGGCATCGCCACCGCGCTCAAGGCGGCCAACCTGACCGTGCCGCTGACCGGGCAGGACGCCCAGCTGGACGCCGTGCAGCGGATCCTGCTGGGCACCCAGACCATGTCGATCTACAAGCCGTACAAGCCGGAGGCGAACACCGCGGGCAGCATGGCGGTCGCCCTCGCCCGGGGCGAGGCGCTCGCCGCCTCGGTGGCGCCGACCACCGCCGTCAACGGCAGCAACACCACGGTCAAGGCCGAGCTGATCGCTCCCACCGTGCTGACCAAGGACAACATCAAGACCACCGTGGTAGCCGACGGCCTCTACACCGTCGCCCAGATCTGCACCCCGGACTACGCGGCCGCCTGCAACGCGGCCGGTCTGCACTGACCGGGGGTCCGCCATGACAGCCGGCCCGGTTCTGGCGTTGCGCGGGGTGTCCAAGCGGTTCGGTGCCGTGCAGGCGCTGACCGACATCGAACTGGAGGTGACCGCCGGCGAGGTGCTGGCCCTGGTCGGCGACAACGGCGCCGGCAAGTCGACGCTGATCAAGGCGATCGCCGGGGTCCACCAGCCGGATGACGGAGTGATCGAGTGGGAGGGCCGGCCGGTCACCATCCACCGGCCGCAGGACGCCCAGAGCCTGGGCGTCGCCACCGTCTACCAGGACCTGGCGCTCTGCGACAACCTCGACGTGGTCGGCAACCTGTTCCTGGGCCGCGAGCTGACCCGGTTCGGGGTGCTGGACGAGGTGGCGATGGAGAAGCGCTCCCGGGCGCTGCTCGACACCCTGTCGATCCGGATCCCCAGCGTGCGGATCCCGATCGCCTCGCTCTCCGGCGGCCAGCGCCAGGTGGTCGCCATCGCCCGCTCGCTGATCGGCTCGCCCAAGGTGGTGCTGCTCGACGAGCCCACCGCGGCGCTCGGCGTGGAGCAGACCGCCCAGGTGCTGGACCTGGTGGAGCGGCTCCGGGACCAGGGCCTGGCGGTGCTGCTGATCAGCCACAACATGGCCGATGTGATGGCCGTCGCGGACCGCATCGCGGTGCTTCGGCTCGGCCGCAACAACGGGGTCTTCGCCCGGCGGTCGACCACCCAGGAAGAGATCATCTCGGCCATCACCGGCGCCACGGACAACGCCGTGACCCGCCGCCAGGCCCGTGGCACGGAGGGTTCCGCATGACCTACGACCCGAACGCCCCGCGCCCGGAAGGCCGTTACGAGACCGGCGGGCCGCACCACCGCCTGCCCGAGGAGTCGATGCCCACCGGCGGGGTCAACGCACCCGTCCCGGTCGCCGCGGAGGCCACCCCGGCGGTGGACCCGCGGCTGATCATCCGCCAGGAGGGCGTCAAGGGCTACCTGGGTGAATTCCGGCGCCGGCTGAGCAGCGGTGAGCTCGGCTCGCTGCCGGTGATCCTGGCCCTGATCATCATCTGGGCCGTCTTCGGCAGCCTGAACAGCAGCTTCCTGTCGGCGCAGAACCTGTCCAACCTCTCGCAGCAGATCGTCGGCACCGGGATGATCGCGATCGGCGTGGTCTTCGTGCTGCTGCTCGGCGAGATCGACCTCTCGGTCGGCTCGGTCAGCGGCCTGTGCGCGGCGATCTACGCGGTGCTGGAGGTCACCCACGGGGTCAACCAGTGGCTGGCGCTGCTCTGCGCGCTCTGCAGCGGCGCCGCGGTCGGCCTGGTGCAGGGCTTCTTCTTCGCCCGGGTCGGGGTGCCGGCCTTCGTGGTGACGCTGGCCGGGAACCTCGGCTGGAACGGCCTGATGCTGCAGGTCCTCGGGGCCAGCGGCACGGTCAACCTCAGCGGCCGGGACATCGTCTCGCGGCTCTACAGCACCATCTACGAGCAGCAGATCGCCGCCTACGGGCTGGCCACCGCCGGGGTGGCGCTATTCCTGGCCGCCTCGCTGGTCGACTCGGCGCGGCGCCGGGTCAACGGGGTGCCGTCCCGGCCGGTCACCGACATCGCGCTGCGCACCGTACTGCTGGCGGTGGTGGCCTACCTGGCGGCCTACACCCTCAACCAGTACAAGGGTCTGCCGCTGGCGCTGGTGGTGTTCCTGGCGTTCATCGTGGTGCTGGACTTCGTGCTGCGCCGCACCGGCTACGGGCGGCAGGTGTTCGCGCTCGGCGGCAACATCGAGGGCGCCCGGCGGGCCGGCATCAACGTCGCCCGGATCCGGATGTCGGTCTTCATGATCTGCTCCACCATGGCGGCGATCGGCGGGCTCTTCCTGGCCGCGCAGATCCAGTCGGCGAGCCAGACCTCCGGCGGTGGCAACCTGCTGATGAACGCGATCGCGGCGGCCGTGATCGGCGGCACCAGCCTGTTCGGCGGGCGGGGGTCCACCTGGTCGGCGCTGCTCGGTGCGCTGGTGATCGGCTCGATCCAGTCCGGCATGAACATCGAGGGCCTCAGCAATGCCATCCAGTTCATGATCACCGGTGCGGTGCTGCTGGCCGCCGTGGTGATCGACTCGCTGGCCCGCCGCACCCAGAAGGCGGCGGGGCGGGCCTAGGCCCCGGGCTGGGAGCCAGTGGTGGCGAGGGCGAGGACCGCGAAGGCGAGCAGGATGGCCGCGGCGGCGCGCGGGCCGGCGGCCGGCCCGGGCACCAGGTGCAGCGCCAGGGTGACCGCCGCGACGCCCACCGCGGTGCCCAGGCTGCGGGCCATGTTGACCATGCCGCCACCGGTGCCGGCCGCAGAGCTCGGTATCGACCGCATCACCTGGGTGTTGTTGGCCGGGATGTAGACGCCCAGCGACAGACCGAGCAGGGCCAGCGGCAGCGGCAGCAGGGCGGCGTCGGCGGGCAGCACGACCAGCAGGACCAGCGCGGCCACGCCGCCCAGCGCGCCGGCCCGGCCGCGCTGCCGGTCGCTCCAGCCGGGCGGGAGGATCCGCTCGGCCGCCGTCGCGGCCAGGGCGAACCCCAGCGGCAGCGCGGTCAGCACCAGGCCGGTGGCCAGCGGTGAGCCGCCCCGGTGCGCCAGCGCGGCCGGCACCAGCACCAGCGGGCCGAACAGCACCAGATAGCCGCAGAGCCCGCCGAACAGGCCGGGGCCGAGCCGCCGCTCCCGGAGCAGCGCCAGATCGATCAGTGGGTGCGGGCAGCGGGCCTGGCGACGCAGGAACGCCCAGCCGGTCAGCAGCGCGGCCGCCCCGAGCAGCGCCGCCGACCAGGCCGGCAGGCCCAGCCCGGAGGCCACCGAGAGGGCGAGCAGCCCGGCGGTGCTGGCGGCGGCCAGCAGCAGCACGCCCGGCCGGTCGATCCTGGTGGCGGCGGCGCACTGGCGGGTGCGCGGCAGCAGGTAGTGGCCGGCCGCCAGGGCCAGCACACCGACCGGGACGTTGACCCAGAAGACCCAGCGCCAGCCGAGCGCGCCGACCAGCACGCCGCCGATGGTCGGGCCGAGCGCCAGCCCCAGCGCCTGGCCGGCCGCCTGCATGCCGAGCGCGGCGCGCATCCGGCCCGGCGGTGCGCTGGTGGTCACCAGGGCGACGCTGTTGGCCTGGAGCAGCGCGGCGCCGATCGCCTGCACCACTCGGAACAGCACCAGCGCGGCCAGCGTGGGGGCCAGCCCGCAGGCGGCCGAGGCGGCGGTGAAGACCGCGAAGCCGTAGAGGTACATCAGCTTGCGGCCGCGCACGTCGGAGAGCCGGCCGATCGGGACCAGCAGGGCGGCCAGGGTGAGCAGGTAGGAGAGCGAGACCCACTCCACGCCGGCCGGGCTGGTGTGGAAGTCGGTGCGCAGCGGCTGGTAGGTGAGGGTGACGATGCTGGCGTCCAGCTGGCCCATGAAGGCGCCGAAGCAGACCGTGCCCACCGCGAGCCGCCAGGCCCACCGGGATTCCCGGACCAGCTCGGGCCGGGCGCGCTCGGTGGTGAGCAGTGTGCGCACCGCGTTCACGAATCGGCCCCCCGTGTCTCGTCTTTCCTGTCGGGAACAGAGTACCTCGGTTGCCGACATAATCGGCAGGGGAGGTGTCCGGTGCACGGGGTCCCGACTGTGAGCTGTGGGCTCTTGGCCATGATCGTGCGGGGCGGTAGCGTCCGATCATGATTGATTCGACGATGACCATCCGGGTGGCCAGGCCGTCCCGGGATCTGGCCGCGGCCGAGCGCTTCTACGTCGACGGCCTCGGCCTCGGCGTGCTCTGGCGGACCACCGAACGGGTCTCGGGTGAGCACGATCTGCTGATGGTCGGCCCGGCAGGCGGCGCCTGGCACTTCGAGCTCACCCACGATCCGGAGAATCCGCTCGACCCCACGCCCACGGTGGACGACCTGTTCGTGGTCTACCTCGGCACACCGGTCGACGAAAAGCTGATCGAGCGCCTGCTCGCCGCCGGCGGCACCCGGGTGCCCGCGCACAACCCCTACTGGGACCGCTACGGCGTCACCGTCGCCGACCCGGACGGCTACCGCCTGGTGCTCTGCTCGCGCGGCTGGTCCGCCTGACCCTCCTGACCCGCCGTCAGACGGGCCTGCGCGGCGCCAACCGGACCGGCCAACACCGCTGGTAGCGTCGGGACATGACCACCACTATCCGCCGGGCCGTGATCCCTGCCGCCGGTCTCGGGTCCCGACTGCTGCCGCTCACCAAGGCCACCCCCAAGGAGATGCTGCCGGTCGGTGACAAGCCGGTGATCGAGCACACCGTGCGCGAGCTGATCGCCTCCGGGATCACCGACATCACCATCGTCGTCTCCGACAACAAGGACCTGATCCAGCGTCACTTCCGGCCCAACCCCGCGCTGGTGGACCAGTTGCGGGCGGCCGGCAAGGACGCCTACGCGGACGCCGTCGAGGAGGTCGGCGAGCTCTCCCGGGCCGGCCACCTCACCTACCTCGACCAGTACGGCCCGTACGGCAACGGCACCCCGGTGCTGAACGCCGCGCGCAACCTCGGCGACGAACCCATGCTGGTGCTCTGGCCGGATGACGTCTTCGTCGCCGAGGTGCCCCGCGCCCAGCAGCTGATCAAGGCCTTCGAGAAGACCAACTGCCCGGTCCTGGCCCTGATGCCGATGGAGCGCTCGGAGTCCCACCGGTACGGCGTGCCGGTGGTCAAGGAGGACCTGGGGAGCGGGCTGCTGCGGATCACCGGGCTGGTGGAGAAGCCCGAGCCCGCCGCCGCGCCCTCCGAGTACGCGGCGATCGGCGGCTATGTGATCACCCCGGCCGTCATCGAGGAGCTGCGCCGGCAGACCTCCCGCTGGTACGAGCACCGCACCGGCGAGGTGTACCTGACCGATGCGATCGCCGCCTACGCCGCCGAGCGCGCCGTCTACGGCCAGGTGATCCAGGGGCGTTGGTACGACACCGGCAACCCGCTGGCCTATCTGACCGCGCAGTTCGCCGCCGCCCTGGCCGATCCCGAGTACGGCCCGGCGCTGCGCCGGCTCGCCGCCGAGCTGAGCTGAGGGGTCCCCCGGGGATCGAGCGGGGCCTGGGAGCAGGCCGGCCCCCGTCGCGCGAACCGTCAGGTCAGCGGGTTGAGCGCGAGCGCGGCCAGCAGCGCCGCGCCGTCGGCGAGCACCGACTCGTCGAAGGCGGCCTCGGGGGAGTGGTTGTAGGGCGCGGTGGCCAGCTCGCGCCCCGGCAGCAGGGCACCCAGGAAGAAGTAGGCGCCCGGCACCTGCTGCAGCACGTAGGAGAAGTCCTCGGAGCCCGCCTGCGGGTGCTCGACCTCGGTCAGCCGGTCGCCGCCGAGCAGGGTGCGCACGGTCTCGGCGACCCGGTCCGCGTGCTGCGGGTGGTTGGCGGTGACCGGGTAGCCCCGGTGGTACTCCACGTCGGCGGTCAGCCCGTGCGCCGCCGCGACACCGTGCACCACCGGCGGCAGCACCGCCATCGCCCGCTCCCGCGCGGCGGGGGAGAAGGTGCGCACGATGGCGGTGAACCGTGCCTCGTCCGGGATCACGTTGGGCACCTCGCCCGCGTGGAAGGTGCCAACGGTGACCACCACCGGGTCGAAGATCGAGAAGGACCGGGTGACCGCCGTCTGCAGCGCCGTCACCGCCTCGCAGGCGGCCGGCACCGGGTCGAGCGCGGCGTACGGGGCAGAGCCGTGCCCGCCGCGCCCGCGCACCACCACCCGCAGCTGGTCGGCCGCCGCCATCGCGGTGCCGTGCCGCACCGCGACCTGCCCGGTGGGCAGTCGGCTGGAGAAGACGTGCAGGGCGTAGGCGGCGGCGACCGGGCGGTCCTCGCCGGCGGCGGTGAGCAGCCCTTCGTCGATCATCAGCTGGGCGCCGCCGTCGGTCTCCTCGGCGGGCTGGAACATGAAGACCACGTCGCCCGGCAGCTCGGCCCGCCGCTCGGCGAGCAGCCGGACGGCGCCGACCAGGATGGCCATGTGCAGGTCGTGCCCGCAGGCGTGCATCCGGCCGGGGATCGACGAGACCGGACCGCCGGGCTGCGGGCGTTCCGGCACCGGCAGCGCGTCCATGTCGGCGCGCAGCAAGACCGTCGGTCCGTCACCGGCCCCCCGCAGCACGGCGGTCACCGAGTCCAGCTCGCGGCCGCGGGTCACCTCCAGCGGCAGGCCGTCCAGCGCGGCCAGTAGCAGCCGCTGGGTGCGGGGCAGCCGCAGGCCCAGCTCGGGCACGGCGTGCAGGTCGCGGCGCAGGGCGATCAGGTCGGGTTGCAGGGCGGCGGCACTCTCCCGCAGGTCCATTCGTCGACTCCCTGGGGTTGACGGTATCGGCTGGCTTCCAGCCTGCCACCGGAGGCGGCGGTTGGACCGTCAGGCAGGCTGCGGCAGGTCGAAGAGCGGCAGGCAGCGGTCCAGGCCGTCGATCGCCACCGGGGTGGTGCGGTGCCGCTCCCAGGCGGCGCGGTCGATCCGCAGCCGGGTGTTGGCCACCCGCTCGCCGCGCACCACGTGGTGCTCCACGCCGTCCTCGCGGTAGCCGAGCTTGCGGGAGACGGCGCGCGAGGCGTGGTTGTAGGCCATGGCACCGGAGGTCGCCTCCAGCGCGCCCAGGCCGGTGAAGGCCAACTCCAGCACGGCGGCCCGCATTTCGGTGCCCACCCCCTGGCCGTGGTGCCGCAGGCCGAGCCAGGAGCCGCTGCTGACCTCGCGCCGGACGGCGAAGTCGCGGCCGGTGACGGCCTGCAGGCCGAGTACCTCGCCGCCCCGGAACACGGCGAGGGTGAGCGCCCAGTCCTGCGGCGTCCAGGTGCCCCGGCGCAGCCAGTGGTGCTGGACGACGGAGCGGGCCCGCTCGGCCGGCGGCAGGTCGGTCCAGGGCACCAGGAAGGGCATCCGTTCGGGCTCGTGGACGCCCTCGGCGGCGAGGTCGGCGAGCCGGGCGAGCTCGTCCTCGGTGGGGAGCCGCAGTTCGAGGCGGGGCGTGGTCAGGCGCAGGCCCAGCAGGGGCCAGTGGTCACTCAGCATGACGGAATTGTGGTGAGCCGCCGGGCCGGTCGTCATCCGGTTATTCCGGATCCGGTCGCTCGGAGCCGTCGCCGTCCAGGGTGGCGCGGATGGCGGGGGCGAGCCGGGCGACCAGCTGATCGGGCGTCAGCGCGGCGATGGCGGGCAGCCGGATCAGGTAGCGGCTCAGCGCCAGGCCGAGCAGCTGGGCGGACAGCACCCCGCCCATCCGCGCGGCCGTCTCCGGGCCGATCGCGGCGGCCAGCGAGGGCGCCACCTGCCGGGCGAAGACCTCGTGCAGGCGCTCGGCAGCCCGCTCGTTGGTGACCGCCGAGCGCAGCGTGATCAGCAGCGGATCATCGGCTGCCGCACCCTCCCAGCGCTCCAGGAAGTGGCGCACCACCGCCTCGGCCAGCTCGGCCCGCGGCACCGCCGTGTAGTCGGGCATCTGCAGGTCGATGGCGAGGGCGGTGTCGAAGAGCTGCTCCTTGCTGCCGAAGTAGCGCATCACCATCGACGGGTCGATGCCCGCGTCCGCCGCGATGGCTCGGATGGTGGTCCGCTCGTAGCCGTGGGCAGCGAAACGCTCGCGGGCGCTGCGCAGGATGGCCGCCCGGGTGGTGTCCGCGGACCGGCGCGGGGACGTCTGGTGTTCCTGAATCATGCTGCCCACCATATGCCAACGTTTGTTGGCCAACACCCGTTGACATGCCGTCGCTCTCGGGGGATTGTTGTCAACAAGCGTTGGCCAACAAGCGTTGGCATCAACCGAAGGGGGCACCACCATGACCAGCACCGCACGCTTCGAGGCGGCACTTCCCGAGACCACCACCGTGGCCATCGTGGGCGCCGGCCCGAGCGGTCTCACCCTCGCCATCACCCTCGCCGAGGCGGGCATCGACTTCGTGCTGCTCGACAAGCTCGCCGAGGGCGCCAACACCTCGCGGGCCGGAGTGGTGCACGCCCGCACCCTGGAGGTGCTGGAGCAGCTCGGGACGGCCGAGCAGCTGATCGACACCGGGCTGCGGCTGAGCCGGTTCGCGGTCCGCGACGGCGCCCGCCCGCTGGTGCAGCTGTCGTTCGCCGGCCTGCCGACCAAGTACCCGTTCGCGCTGCTCACTCCGCAGTCCACCACCGAGCGGGTGCTGCGCGAACGGCTGGAGGCGCTGGGCGGCACGGTGCACCGTCCGTACCAGGTGGCCGACCTGGCGCAGGACGCGGACGGGGTCGTCCTCACCATGAGCACCGGGGAGCGGCTGCGGGCGGCCTACGCGGTCGGTGCCGACGGGATGCACAGCACGGTCCGGGAGGCGGCCGGGATCGGGTTCACCGGCGCCAGCTACGACGAGTCCTTCGTGCTCGCCGACGTCCGGATGGACTGGGCGCCGGGCCGCGAGGAGGTCAGCCTGACGCTCGGCGGGGACGGGGTCTTCGTGGTCGCCCCGCTGCCTGGTGACAGCTACCGGGTGGTCGCGGTGGTCGACCAGGCCCGGGCGCAGGCCGCGCCCGACCTGGAGACCGTGCGGCGGCTGGTCGAGGAGCGGGTGCCCGGTCAGGCCGTGGTGCACGAGGTGCGCTGGTCCTCGCGGTTCCGGGTGCACCACCGGGTGGCCGACCGGTACCGGGCCGGTCGCGTCTTCGTGGTCGGGGACGCCGCCCATGTGCACAGCCCCGCGGGTGGGCAGGGAATGAACACCGGTATCCAGGACGGCTTCGCGCTCGGCCGGGCCCTCGCCACCGGCGACCTGGACGGCTACGAGGAGCGCCGCCGGCCGGTCGCACAGCGGGTGGTGGCGTTCACCGACCGGATGACCCGGATCGCCACCGCCACCGGCGTCGGCCGCCACCTGCGCAACGCAGTCCTGCCGGTGCTGGGCCGCACCCCGGCCTTCCGGCGCCGGATGGCCTACGAGATCGCGGAGTTGAGCTACCGCTGAGCGGGCGCCACGGTGCCGGTGAGGCCATCCCAGTTGACGGTGAGCTCGGCACCGTGGAACTCCCGCCCCAGCCGGGCCAGCATCGCCTCGGCGGCGCGCCTGGCCTGGTCGGGGTCGGCGTCGTCCGACAGGCCGCCGAGCCCGCCGCAGACGAAGCCGCCGCCCTCGGGAGTGATGCTGTGCCGCCACTCGCCGCGAGCGCGCAGCAGGGTGATCCGGACCGGCAGGCGCGGTTGGAAGGCGCTCATACCGGCAGCAACCTCTCGATCAGCGCGCCCAGTTGGCGGGCGTTGCGGCACGGGTGCATGGGGACCACCGAGGCGTAGGGGGTGGCCGCCGAGTCGCCGCCGTCCCAGAGGGAGGGCGGTTCGGGGTTGAGCCAGAAGACCCGGCGGGCCCGGGCGGCGATCAGGCGCAGGGCGGGCAGGTTGGGGTCGCGGCGGTTGGTGCGGGCGTCGCCGAGGATCAGCACCGAGGTGCGCGGGCCGACCGCGTCCAGCCAGCGATCGGCGAACTCGCCCAGCGCCGTGCCGTAGTCGCTGTTGGTGTGCAGCCCCATCACCGGGGCCTCGGTGAGGATCCGCTGCGCCGAGGAGCCGAGCGCCGGGCTGATCAGCTCCGTCACCTCGGCCATCCGGTTGACGAACCCGAACACCCGCACCCGGCTGAACTCCGCGCGCAGCGCCTGCACCAGCAGCATGGTGAAGTCGGCGAACCCGGCCACCGAACCCGAGATGTCGCACAGCAGCACCAACTCCGGGCGCTGCGGCCGCCGGTGGCGGTACGCCGGGCGCAGCGGAACCCCGCCGGTGGAGAGCGAGCGGCGCAGCGTGCGGCGCAGGTCGATCTCGCCGTGCGAGGTGCGGCGGCGGCGCGCGGCCAGCCGGGTGGCCAGCTTGCGGGAGAGCGGGCGGACGGCGCGGCGCAGCTCGGCGAGTTGGTCCCGTCCCGCGTACAGGAAGTCGATCTGGTCGACGGTGGGCGCCACCGCGCGGCGGGCGATCCGGTCGGTGCCGCGCAGTTCGGCGATCCGGCGGCGGGCGTCGGTGCCGACCATGCCGCGGAACGCCTGGATCCGGCGGCGGATCTCGTCGGCCTCCAGCCGCTCGGTGAAGTCGGGCGCGCTGTCGCGGTCCGCGCGCAGGGCGGCCAGCACACGGGCCAGCAGGATCTGCGGGCGCAGCCGGTCCAGGGTCTGGGAGGCCGAGTAGCCGTTTGAGCCGGGGGAGTTGCCGTAGCGGCCGAGCGCCTGCACCGCCTCGGCGGCCAACGCCGCCATCGCGGCCTGGTCGTTCGCGGCCAGCGCGGCGGCCAACCGGTCGCGCAGCTCGGTGACTTCCGCGGTGGGCTCATCCGGCGCGCCCACCCGCAGCGGGAAGTACAGGTCGAACGTCGCGTCGAAGACCGCCCGTTGCCGTTCGCCGCGCAGCAGTGCGGCGGCCAGGCCCTCGCGCAGCCGCTCCCGGTGCGCCAGGCCCAGCACCTCGACCACCGCCGCCGCGTCCACGGTCTCGCTCGGGCCCACCCGCAGCCCGTTCGCCCGCAGCGCGTGCACGAAGGCGGTCAGCCGCTCGGCGATCACGCCAGCGCCAACTTCTCGGTGGCGCGCCCGATGTCCTCCTGGTGCTTGAGCAGCACGCCGAGGGTGGCCCGCACCACGGCGTCGTCCAGAGTGTCGGCACCGAGCGCCAGCAGGGTGCGGGCCCAGTCGACGGTCTCCGCCACCGAGGGGTGCTTGCGCAGCTCCATGGCACGCAGCGCACCGACCACCGAGACCACCGACGCGGCCAGCGCGGCGTCCAGCCCCGGCACCCGCAGTCGGACGATCCGCTGCTCCAACTCGGCGTCCGGAAAGTCCAGGTGGAGGAAGAGGCAGCGGCGGCGCAGCGCCTCGGAGAGCTCCCGGGTGGCATTGGAGGTGAGCACCACGAACGGCCGGCGCTCGGCGGTGACGGTGCCCAACTCGGGGATGGTCACCTGGAAGTCGCTGAGCACCTCCAGCAGCAGGCCCTCGACCTCGACATCGGCCTTGTCGGTCTCGTCGATCAGCAGCACGGTCGGCTCGCTGCCGCGGATCGCGGTGAGCAGCGGGCGCGGCAGCAGGAACTCCTCGCTGAAGATGTCGGTGCGGGCCCGGTCCCAGGTCTCGTCGCGCCCGGCGGTGATCCGCAGCAACTGCTTGGCGTGGTTCCACTCGTAGAGCGCCCGGGCCTCGTCGACACCCTCGTAGCACTGCAGCCGCACCAGCCGGGCGTCGGCCACGGCGGCCACCGCCTTGGCGAGTTCGGTCTTGCCGACGCCCGCCGGGCCCTCGACCAGCAGCGGCTTGCCCAGCCGGTCGGCCAGGAACACCGTGGTGGCGACCGCCGTTGAGGCCAGGTAGCCGGCCTCGGCCAGTCGCGTCGTGACCTCGTCCACCGAGGTGAAGAACCCCGTCGTCATGCCGTCAACTCCCACCCGTCGAGTCTGCCGCGGCTCAGCTTAGCCGCGGGACCAGCCGGAGGTTACTGTCTGGTAGCCGATTGCGGTCTCACCTTCCGCCGCCCGGCTGCATAGAGTGGGCCGTCGCACCCCAGCGACGTTGACGGCCCGGAGGTTTGTGGATGGACGCCCGCCCGGTGACGCTGCCCGGTCCGGAGGGCGGCCCGGGGCAGAGCCAGCCGTGGAACCGGCAGCGGTTGCGCAGCAACAACGAGTGGCTGCTGCTGGAGCGGCTGCGCACCGCCGGGCCGGTGTCGCGGGCCCAGCTCGCCCGCGACACCGGACTCTCCAAGCCGACCGTGTCGGCCGCGCTGGCCGTGCTGGAGCAGGTCGGGCTGGTGCGGGAGGCCGGGCGGCTGACGCCGGAGCGCGGGCGGGTGGCGGTGCTCTACGAGCCGGACCCGGCCGCCGGGCACGTGCTCGGGGTGGACATCGGGCGGGCCCGGCTGCGGGTGGCGGTCGCGGACCTGTCGGGGCGGATCACGGCCCGGCGGGACGTGCCCAACCGGGGCCGCAGCGCCAACGCGGTGGCCGACGCCGTGGTGGCCGCCGCCCAGGAGGCGATCGCCGAGGCGGGCCTGGCACCCGGCGAGGTGGTGCACGCGGCGGTCGGCTCGCCCGGTGTCTGGGACGAGTCGCAGCAGCGGGTGCACTACGCCACCAAGCTGCCCGGCTGGGGGCGGCGCGGGCTGTTCGAGCGGATCGAGGCGGGCCTCGGCACCCGGATCAGCGTGCACAACGACGCCAACCTGGCCGCCCTCGGCGAGTACGCCGGCGGGGCCGGAACCGGCAGCCGGGTCTTCGTCTACCTGCTGATCGGCTCCGGGCTCGGCATGGGCGTGGTGGTCAACGGCGAGATCCAGCAGGGCGCGCACGGTGCCGCCGGGGAGATCGGGTTCCTGCCGCTGCCGGGGAGCGGCGTCAACCTGGAGCAGGCGGCGGCCGCCGAGTCGGTGGTGCGCGAGGCCAGGGCGGCGGGGATGACCGGGCCGCTGACCGCCAAGCGGGTCTTCGCGGCGGCCCGGGCCGGTGACGCGCGGGCGATGGCGGCGGTGCTCCGCGAGTCCGAGCAACTGGCCTTCTCGGTGGCGGTGGTGGCGGCCGTGCTGGACCCTGACCTGGTGGTGCTGGGCGGCGGCCTCGGCAACGGCGCAGACCTGCTGCTCGCCCCGGTGGAGCAGGCCCTGCACCGCCTCAGCCCGCTGCGGCCCCGGATGGCCGGGAGCCTGCTGGGGGACGAGGCGGTGCTGCGCGGCGCGTTGGCGACGGCGCTCGGCACCGCCCGGCCCGAGGTCTTCGAAACCCTGACCTCAAACCCGAGCTGACTGGACGTCAGCTTCCAGATACTCCTCGCGGATCTCCTGCGGGCCGAACGGCCAGACCCGCTCCACCTTGGACCAGATCAGGAAGGCCAGCACCCCGGCCGCCACCCAGGCCAGCGACCATTCGATCGGGTGGTAGCCCGGCGCGTTCCGGTCGGCATAGCCGTAGACGACCAGCCAGCCGATGGCGGCCACGATGCCCGGCACCGGATAGAGCCACATCCGGTACGGCCGCGGCAGGTCGGGCTGGCGCCGGCGCAGCACGGTGACGGCCAGGATCTGGGCGAAGGCCTGGACGATCACCATCACGGTGGTGAGCAGGTTGATCAGGGTGTTGAGGTCGGTGTGCCGCCCGATCAGGAAGCCGACCGCGGTGACCGCGCCCATGGTGAGCAGGCCGAGCACCGGAAACTCGTGCCTGGCGTGCAACTTGGCGTAGGAGCGGAAGAACACCCGGTCCCGGGCCGCGTCATACGGCACCCGCGAGCCGCCCAGCAGCCCGGTCAGCACCGAGGCGAACGCGGTGACCAGGATCAGCACGGTGACCACGTCGGCAACCCTGGTGCCCCAGGCCAGTTTCAGCACGGCGGAGGCGACCGACTGGGAGGCCACCGAGTTCTTGTCCAGCATGTCCTGCCAGTTGATCGCGCCCAGTACGCCGATCTGCAGCAGCAGGTAGATCACCATGATGCCGAGGATCGAGTAGCCGATGGAGCGCGGCAGCACCTTGCCGGGCTGCTTGACCTCGGCGCCCAGGTAGGCGGTGGTGTTGTAGCCGAGGTAGTCGTAGATGCCGATGGTGAGGCCGGCTGCGAAGCCCAGCCAGAACTGACCGTGCGTCAACTCGACTGCGTGCGCCGGCCAGGTGAAGGCCCGAGTGGCGGAGAAGCGGCTGTAGGAGGCGGTCAGCACGGCGGCCACGGCGACGATCATCACACCCCACATCGCGGTGGCCAGTTTGGCGATCCGGTCCACCTTGCGCCACAGCAGCAGGACCACCGCCACTACCGTGGCCAGGCCCACCAGATCGCCCTGGGTCTTCGTCATCTCCGGCCACAGGAAGCCGAGGTACTGCACGAAGCCGACCACACCGGTGGACATGATCAGCGGGATGAAGAGCATCGCGGTCCAGACGAACAGGAACGGCATCAACCGCCCGCTGCGGTACTGGAAGGCCTCGCGGAGGTAGACGTAGGAGCCGCCGGCTCCCGGGAGCGAGGCGCCGAGCTCGGCCCAGACCAGCCCGTCCACCAGGGCCAGCACCGCGCCGGCGATCCAGCCGATGATCGCCTGCGGGCCGCCGAACGCGGCGACCATCAGCGGAATGGTGACGAACGGCCCGATGCCGCACATCTGGCTCATGTTGATCGCGGTCGCCTGGAACAGGCCGATCCGTCTGCTGAGGGTGCCGGACACGGGCAACTCCGTGGGGTGGAGGGGCAGGTGGGGGTGTCGCGGGGTGGACCATAAGTTAGGTTTCCTAACTTGCCCCGTCAAGACCCGGGGCGGCGGATGAGCCCGGTACCGCGACGTCCGGCTGAGTTCACTCGACGTTCACCGCCCGTGCGTCGGGCGGTCCGGGGACTGCTCTTATGTTTCCCCGTGGAGTAAGTTGTCCATACAACTCAGGGATGGGAGCAACGTGAGCAGCACGCTGGACTCGGCCGATGTGGTGATCGTCGGCGCCGGTATCGTCGGCCTGGCGCATGCCTTCGAGGCGGTGGAGCGCGGCCTGACGGTCGCCGTGGTGGAGCGCAACGACCGGGCCGTCGGCGCCTCGGTGCGCAACTTCGGGCACGCCTGCGCGACCGGGCTGGACAGCGACGGGCTCCGCTACGGCCTGGCGGCCCGGTCACGCTGGCTGCGGCTGGCCGAGGAGGCCGGCTTCTGGGCCCGGCGCACCGGCACCGCGATGGTCGCCCGGGCTGCCGACGAGCTCGCCGTGCTCACCGAGTTCGCCGAGCTGCGCGGCACCGACCAGGTCCGGCTGCTCACCCCCGCCGAGCTGGCCGAGTACGTGCCGACCGGCCCCGGGGTGCTCGGCGGCGCGCTCTTCCCCGATGACCTGCGGGTCGACCAGCGCGACGCCGTCGGCGCCATCGCCCGCTACCTCGCCGGGCGGGGCGTGCGCTTCCACTGGGCCACCGCCGCGCACGGCGTGGACACCGGCACCGTGCGCACCAGCCGGGGCGAGGTGCACGCCGACACCGTGATCATGGCCACCGGGCACGACGTCGACCGGCACTTCCCCGAGCTGGCCGACCGGGCCCGGATCAAGCGCTGCGTGCTGCGGATGCTGCGGGTCGCCAACCCGTTCGGCGACCGCGTCATCGAACCGGCCGTGCAGACCGGCTTCTCGCTGCTGCGCTACGACGGCTTCGGCGCCTGCCCCAGCCTGGCGGCGGTGCGCGAGCGGCTCACCCGCGAGCAGCCGGAGCTGGTCGGCATCGGCCTCAACCTGATGTTCACCCAGCGCCCCGACGGCACCCTCACCATCGGCGACACCCACGCCTACGACACCACACCCGAGTTCTTCGACGAGGAGCGCCTGGACGCCGCCGTGCTCGGCGCGACCGCCGGCCTGCTCGGCGTCGACCGCCTCGACGTCCTGGAGCGCTGGCGCGGCGTCTATGCCTCCAGCACCGAGCCGTTCCTGATCGCCGAGCCGGTCAAGGGCGTGCACGTCGTCTCGGTCACCTCGGGCGTGGGGATGACCACGGCCCTGGGCCTGGGCGCGGAGGTGCTGGCGAGCATCGCGGGCTGAGCAACGACGCGGCCTGCCGCCCGGCCGAACTCGGCCGGGCGGCGGGCTCTTTCGCGGGGGCTTTCCGTGCAGGCCTTTTCACGCGGGCTCTTTCACACGGGCCTTTTCATGCGGGCTCTTTCACACAGGCTTTTTCACGCGGGCTTTTTCACGCGGGCCCTCTCATGTCGTCCGCTCCCAGTCGAGGCGTTCCTGCGCGGTGGCGCCGCGGCGGGCGATCGGGAGCACGCCGGTCGCGGCGGCCAGGCCGTAGGGCGGCATGTCGCCGTAGATGGACTCGTAGTTGCCCGCCGGCACGAGGTAGGTCTCGTGCCAGATTCCCACATGCCGACCGGACTTGCGCTCCATCCGGTTGCCCATCGCCCAGGCCTTGCGGTGCAGGCGCGCGGGGTCGATGGCGTACTTCAGCAGCTGCTCCTTGGACCGCCAGTACTGCACCACGTAGTAGGTGCGCGGGGAGCCGGTCAGCAACTGGTAGCCCAGCAGGCCGCTCTGCTCGTCGGCGCGGAGCTCGCGCAGCATCCGGGGCATCGCCGTCAGCACCGGTAGCCAGTGGTGCGGTGCCCAGAAGTGGTTGATCCGCATGCCGATCAGGAAGACGACGAGGTCGCCTTCGGCCGCTGCGGTGGTGCGTCCGCCATGCGGTTTGGCGAACATCGTCGGTTTGGCGAACATCGGCTGCCCCCATGGCCCGTGGTGTCGGCGCGTAGCACCGTGACTGGAGCGCCGCGCCCGTCCATGATGGGATAGTGGCACTAACCAATGAGGGGCACAAGAGGATGCGCTTGGCCGAGCTGAGCGAGGCGAGTCAGGTCTCCATCCCGACCATCAAGTACTACCTGCGCGAAGGGCTGTTGGCGCCCGGCCGGCGGGTCAACGCCACCCAGGCCGAGTACGACGAGTCGCACCTGCGCCGGTTGCGGCTGGTGCGCGCGATGATCCAGGTCGGGCGGATCCCGGTGGTCACGGTGCGCGAGGTGCTGCGGCAGGTCGACGACGACTCGCTGGGCCGCAGCATCCGGCTCGGCGCCGCGCTCTGGGCGCTGCCGAGGGCCGAGGACCCGGATCCGGCCGATCCCCAGGTGCGCGGCGCCACGGCCGAGGTCGACCGGATGCTCGCCGAGGTGGGCTGGGATCACGCCGCCAAGATCGGTCAACTCTCGCCAGTCTACCGGGAGTTGGTTGACGCAGTGGCCTCGCTCGGGCGGCTCGGCTACCCCGTGGACGCGGCCGAACTGGCGCCCTACGCCCGGCTGATGGAGCAGACCGCGACGCACGACCTGGACCGGATGGAGCAGCAGGACGGCGAAGTGGCGCAGGTGGAGGCCGCGGTCGCCGCCGCGGTGCTGTTCGAGCCGGTGCTGCGCTGCCTGCGCCGGCTCGCCCAGGAGCAGGAGGCCATCCGCCGGTACGGGCTGTAGGTGCGCGCCGGGCCGCCTCACGCGGGAGGCAGCCCGGCGTTTGTGACGGTGCGTCAGTAACGCGGGGTCGCCGTCAGCGGCGCCGTGGCGTGGTGGTGGCGGGCCGGCGCGGCACCCGACGGCACGATGGAGAACGAACCGCCCTGCAGCGCGGTCTCGGTGTACTGGCCGCTGTCGATGGCCTGCGGGCCGACGGCGTCGAAGGACTGCCCGTTGACCGTGACGTTGGAGAAGTCCAGCTGATTGAAGGACGGGTAGCTCTGGGTCGGCGACTCGATGACGGCCTCGGCGCTGACGTCCTGGCCGTTCAGCTGCTGCTGGGTGCTCTCGGTCCAGCCCAGGGTGTTGTCGGTCAGCGAGATGGTGTACGTGCCGGAGCCGTCGGTTGTCACCGAACCGGTTAAGCTGTCACCCGAGTTGACCTGGTCGTTGAAGTAGACCGGCGCCGCGGGGTACATCTCGTACCAGGCGGAGAGGGCCGGCGAGCCGCTGGAGCAGTCGACCTGCACGCCGGTCTGCTCCACGGTCTGCGAGCCGTAGCCGTCGATGCCGACCCAGGGCGCGAACAGGTCGTTGCTGGTGTTGCAGGTCACCTGCGGCATGGTCCAGGAGCCGGAGATGGACTGGAAGTTGCTGCCGGTGGCGACATAGCCGCCCCAGTTGCTGCCGCCGGCGAACCCGGTGGTGTGCTGCCCGAACGCCGGGTGGGCGGTGGACGTGGCGAGCGCGGGGGTGGTGGCGGCGACAGAGGCCGCGAGGGCGAGGGCGGCCGCAGCGGCGGCGGCCCGCAGACGAGCGTGGGACATCGTCGAACTCCCTGGATGTCGTGGGGGACTGACGACACCCGAGGCCTGTTGTGGGGTGGCCCGGGGTGCCGTTGGTGCCGACCAGCCTGAAGTCTGGGAGGACGCTGGGAGAAGGGAGGGCGGGCTACCGGAATACGACATGGCGGGAACCTGTCAGCGGATCCGGCGGGCACCGGGCTGGTGACCTCGCCACGTGCCGAAGCCGGGTGGCGCGGTGATGAGCCACCCAGCTCACGTAGTACGGCAGTTGCTACTGCGTCAGGGTCCAGTTCTGGTGGCTGTCGCCCGTGCATGCCCAGTCGCCGAGCACCGAGCCGAGGGCGTTCGCGGTCAGGCAGCCGTTGTCATTGGCGATGATCCGGTAGGTGCCGTCGCCGTTCGGGGTGACCCGCCAGTGCTGCTCGGGGCTGTTGCCGTAGGTCCAGAGCTGGGCGAAGTAGCTGGTGCCGTCGACCACCGTGGAACGGTTTGTGTTGGCGTCCAGTGAGCTGGTCGAGGAGAGCAGCGGCTGGAACCAGTAGCTGCCGTCCGGCTGCTGGATGAGGTTCCAGTGCTGCGCCTGCGGGTAGCCCGGGTTGGGGCTGTAGGCCTTGACCTTGGTGCCGTCGGCGGGGTTGGCGTTGTCCATGTCGGCGACCCAGCCGGTGGCCGGGTTGGTCAGCAGCACATTGCTGGTCGGCAGGCCGGGGCCCGGTACCGGCTCGCCGAGCATGCAGCCGCCGGCCCGGTTGGACCAGAGTGGCTGGGCGGCGAAGGTGCCGCTGGGCAGCGAGATGTTGCCCAGACCCTGCCAGGCGCACTTGTCGCCGATCTCGCCGTCGGTGGCGGTCCAGCCGGAGCCGACCGCGAAGTCGGTCACGGTCTCGGCGTACTCGTGACCCTCGACGATGCCGAAGCCGTCCAGGTAGCCGTTGGCTCCGTTGACCGCGCCGGTGCCGCAGCTGCCGTCCGGCTGGTAGGGCAGGTTGGTGTAGGCGATGTTGCCGTACTGGGTGTTGGCATCGCTGTGCCAGGCGCAGAAGCCCCCGCTGGTCGGGAACCCGCCAGGGTGGGTACCCGAGGGGCTGACCACCACGTACTGGGAGTTGGCGTTGGAGCCCGCGTTGGTGTTGCCGAAGTAGGCAGCCGCGCGGCCGGCCTCGTTGGCCAGGTCGCCGTCGGAGGCGTTGGCCGGTGCCGCCGAGCCGTTGTCCATCCAGACGCCCGCGTAGACCGGGCCGCTCTCGGTGATGTGTGCGGCACTGGCTGGGCAGCTGGTGCTGCCACTGGCGACACCGTTGCAGTACTGCGTCATGACGGCGGACCAGGTGTCGTTGGCGGTGCCGAGGCCCTGGAACATTCGGGTCAGGTAGTCCGGAACGTTGTGGGTGTCGCTGTTCCACTGCGAGCCCCAGAAGACCAGGTAGACCTTGGGGTTGGTGGAGACACCCTGTGCGCCGCCGTTGAAGGTCAGCGGCGCCCCGGCGTTGGCGGCCTGCGGTGCGGCCGCCCGGCTGCCGCGCTGCGGCACCTTGCCCGCGATCGGGTCGAGCCGGTCGATCCGCACCTTGGCCGGCACCGCGGCGGCGTTGCCCCCGCTCTTGGCGGGGACCGGCGCAACCGCGGTCGACGGCGTGGCCGCGGTCGCGGCCTGCGTGCCGGCGAGCAGCACGGCGCAGAGCGCACCGGCCAGCCCGCCGATCCTGCGCGAAACGCGCATGGTGGAACCTCTCTCGCAACAGCCGCCGGCCACTCCGGCGGCGGGTACGAGCACCGTAGGAGCGGCCGATCGACAGCGCGTCGACGGTTCGTCAGAGCGCCGTTCAGCGATCGCTCATCGCGGATGGATTCCGAGCCAGTCGGCGGCAGGGGCGCCAACGGCCAAGCTGAAGCGGCGGCAGACGTGCACCCGGGAGAACTGGCGCCGCATCAACTCCTCGTCCTGCAAGGCGGCGTGCATGAACAGCATCACCGGGCGCAGGTCCGCGCGCGGCTCGGGAACCGCGCGGGCCGGCTCGCCGCCGTCGGTGTAGCGGTTGGCGTAGACGTGCAGGTAGTGGCTGCTCTCGGCGAACCCCATGGCCCGGTACCAGGCCAGGGTCTCCGGCCGGTCCCTGGTCCAGGCATCCAGTACCGGCACGCCCGACGCTCGGACGCGCCGCAGCGCCTCGTCGAACAGCGCCCGCCCGATGCCCCGGCGCTGGTGGTCCGGGTGCACGGCGATGGTGTCGATGGTGGCGAGCCCGTCCTCCACCGCCACATCGATGATGCCGGCGACCTCGCCGCCGGCATCGGCCATCAGCAGCTCGAACCCCGGGCGGTCGATGCGGGGCTTGCTGGTGACGACGTCGTCGAAGTAGGGCGTGGCGAGGAAGGAGAGCACCCGGCAGCGGAGCCAGGACGGCTCGTCAGCGGGGGTGTACTCGCGCAGGGTGTAGGTGCTGTCCGGCATGGTGATCCTCACGGTGTTCGGGTGTCTGGGGGACGCGGAGGCACGGTGGTTGGATCACGTCCGCCATCCTGCGCGGCTGCGGTGCACGGGTCAACGGGGTTTCGGGCCGCCGATGATGGTCGCCGCGGCGTTCGCGCGGGAGATTGTTACAGTCCGGCTCGGGATGGTGATCGTCGCGCCGGGTAGGGTCCGAATTCCGAACAGGAGGTGGGCCTTGGGTGGTTGGGGAGTCTGGTTGGCGAGCGCCGTTGGGGTGCTCGTGATGGGGGCGGCATGGTGGCGGTTCGGGCCGTGGGGGCGCGGGTGGGCCGATCTGCGGCAGCGGGCGCGGGCGCGGCGGCGACTGGCCGCCGAGCAGGGCTGGGAGTACGTCGACGAGCGGCCCGAGTTGCTGCGGCGCTGGCGGCAGGCGATCGTCGAGTCCAACGACGGGTCGAGGGCCAGATTCGTGGTGACGGGCACCCTGGACGGCCACCGGGTCACCGTCTTCGACGCCGTCACCCCGCAGCCAAAGTCGCCATGGGACTTCCGGCTGGCGCCGCACACCCTGCGCACCGTGCACCTGGCGGAACTGCCCGACCGGCTGCCCCTGGTCGTGGTGTCCCGGCACTCGCTCGCCGTGGACACCATGGTTCCGCTGCTCAAGCAGGCTGCCCTGCGGCGTGGGCACCGCCTGTACGAAACGGGTGACGCCGCGTACGACGCCGTACACGTCGTGGAGACCACCGATCTCAACCTGGCCGAGCGCCTACTGACCCGCGGCGTACGGGAGTTCACCGACGACCGGCCCTGGCTGGAGTGGCGGGTGGACGGCGACCAGCTCTGCTACGTGGGCCCGTACGGGCCGGCCCTGTTCCGCGAGGACCGGCAGCCGCTCCCCGAACTGCGCTCGCTGGTCCGGCTGGTGGCGGAGTTGGACCCGCGGCTGTGGGGCGAGGCGCAGGACGCCGGCCCCGGCACGCCCGCCGGTCGACGCGCAACGACTCGCGAGCACCGCCCCACCACCATGTACCGCGGCGGACCGGCCCACACCGGCGTCTTCCCCGAGGGCACCCCGCCAGCCGGATTCCGGCCCTGGCGGGTCCGCCTCCCCTCGGGCCTCGGCTCCGCGCCCGCGGTCTGCGACGGCACCCTCTACCAGGGCAGCCTGAGCGGCCACTGCTTCGCGCTCAACGCGGCGACGGGCGAGGAGCGTTGGCGGTTCGCCGCCGGCGCCAAGGTCGACGGGACCCCGGCGGTCGGCGACGGCGTGGTGTACTTCACCACCGAGGACGGCCTGCTGCACGCGGTGGGCACCGACGACGGCCGGGAGCGCTGGCAGCGCCGCGTCGGCCAGTCGGCGCCGCTGGCCCTCGATGACGGCGTGCTGTACGTGGTGCACGTTCCGCGGGATGTGATGCGCGGCGCGAGCTCGCTGCGGGCGCTGGATGCGCAGACCGGGGAGCCGCGTTGGGAGGTCCGGCTGCCCGACGGCTCCGCGTCCGGCCCGGCGGTCGCCGACGGGCGGGTCTATGTGCAGGGCGCCAAGGCCGAGTTGAGCGCGTTCAGGGTGCGCGACGGCAAGCGGCTCTGGCACAACGACGCCGGCGAGCGGTACATGGCGACCTGCGCGCCGACGGTGGCGGACGGCACGGTCTACATCGGCACCGGCTCCGGCCGGTTGGACGCCTTCGACGCGCGCACCGGTGAGCACCGCTGGGGCGCGCAGGCGTCCGGCACCATCGACAAGAGCCCGGCGGTGCTCGGTGACACCGTCTACATCGGCGACAGCGCCGGCGGCGTGTACGCGGTCGACGCGGTCGAGGGCCGGCAGCGCTGGCAGCTGCCCAGCCCGCACGGCGGCTCGGCGGTCACGCTCAGCGGGTCCTCGGCCTGGGTGGTCAGCGGCGTCGGCAACCGCACCCTGCTCCGGCTCGATCCGGCCGGCGGCGCGGTGCGTTGGCGTGTGCCGCTGGACAGCCCGGGGAGCGATCCGGTCGTCGCCGATGGTGTGGTCCATGTGGTCACCATGAAGGGAAGCGTGCTGGCGGTGGATGCCATGACGGGGCAGAGCCAGTCCAAATGGCGCTCAGCTAGGCGGATATGATGGACAATCAGAAAGACGGGCGAATCGAGCGACTGCGCAGCTCCGTCGCCCACCTGCTGCGCGACGCCGACCCCGCCACCGGCTCACAGCTGCTGGCCCTGGAGGCGGCCCGGTTCGGCTACCCCGACCTGGCCGCCGAGTTGGACGAAGTGGCGTCCACCGGGCAGCCAGGCGGTAGCTGGACGGTCGACTGGGCCACCGGTCGCCAGGCCGACCAGCGGCTGATCCAGGTGCTGCGCGCCGGCGGACTGCAGCCGGCGCTGACCGAACTCGACGGCCGTCCGGTCGTCGTCGGTGACGAGTGGCCCGACCAGGTGCGGGTCTGGGACGCCCTGACCGCCGAGACGGTGAACGCCTTCGAGGTCGAGCGGGACGCCCGGGTGGTGGCGGCGCTGACCATCGGCGGCCGCCCGCTGGTCCTCACCGGACACGAGCAGCACGATCCCGAGTACCGCTTCGACCCGGCCCGCAGTGGCGACCGGCTGCGCGCCTGGTGCCTGCGCACCGGCGAACCGGTCGGCGAGCCGCTGACGGTGGCCAAGGGCAGGATGATCACGGCGGCGAGCGTCACCCTGGACGGCCGTGAGTTGCTGGTGACCGGCGGGTGGGACGGGCTCACTCGGCTGTGGGACCTCGCCACCGGCGAGCAGGTCGCCGAGCTCGTGGGCGGCCACCACGGCTGGGTGGTCGCGGTGGTCACGGTGATGCTGAACGGCCGGCCGGTCGCCATCACGGCCGGCGAGCGGGACTGCGAGGTGCTGGTCAGGGATCTGACGAACGGTCAGACCGAGCCGCTGGTCGGCCATCGGGCCCGGGTGGCGGCCGTGGCGACGGCGGAGTCGGCGGGGCGGACGGTCGCGGTCACCGCCGGCGACGATGGCGCCGTGCAGGTGTGGGATCTGACGGAAAGTCATCTCATCCACAGCCTGCTGACCAGCCGTGGCGACCGGGTCGGCGCAGTGGCCGCCGCCACCGTCGACGGCCGCACCCTCGTCGTCACCGGCGGCTGGGACGGCGGGGTCCGGGTGTGGGACCTCGCCACCGGCCGGCCGATCGCCGAACCGTTCACCGGCCATGAGCAGCCCATCGACCGGGTCGCCCTCACGATGATCGACGGCCGCCCCGCCGTGGTCGCCACCGCCACCGACGGCCTGGTGCGGGTGTGGTGGCTCACCGGAATCCGCCTCGACAGCGCGCCGCCCACCATCGCGCAGGCCGCCCCGGCGTGGCTGGGCAGCAGCGTGCTGGACGAGCGTCGGGTGGCCGTCAGCTGCGGCCATGACGGCGCGATCGGTCTCTGGGGAGTGGCGGAAGGGCCGCGGGAGGTGGCCGCATTGCCCGGTCACGGCGCCGGGGTCGCCGCTGCGACCACCGTCGAGTCCGACGGCCGCCGCCTGCTGATCACCGCAGGCCGGGACGCGACGGTGCGCGTCACCGATCTCACCACCCGCCGGAGTGCCGCCCGGCCGCTCACCGACTTCCCGGCCGAGGTCAACTCCCTTGCCACGGCCGTGTTGGACGGCGTGCCGGTGCTGCTGGCGGGGTGCGACGACGGGACCGTGCACGTGCGGGACCTCGCCTCCGGCATACCGGTGCTGCCACCGCTGAAGACCGGCGACTCGCCCGTCCACGCGGTGGCGACCGCGGTGGCGGACGGGCGGACCGTCGTCCTCACCGGCCACTCGCACCATCGCGTACAGCGCTGGGACCTGGCAGAGCGACGGCAGTTGGGCATTCCGCTCACCGGCCACCGGCGCGCGGTGAGCCGGATCGTGACGACCGTGCTCAACGGCCGGACCGTCGCCGTCACCGGGGCCGGCTACGACAACTGGATGCGGATCTGGGATGTCGCGACCGGCCTGGAGACCGGGATGGGCCTGCGCGGGCACGGCCGTGGCCGGCTCACCGCGATCGAGACGATCGAGTGGGAGGACCGGGTGTACGTCGTCAGTGGCGGCGACGACGGTACGGTACGGCTGTGGGATCCCGTGGCGCACACCCCGGTCGGGTCACCCCTGCGATTCCCTTATCGGGTAGGGATGTTGGCCGTCACCGGACCAGGTGAGCTGCTGGTGTCCTTCGGCGACGAGCTGGCGCTGCTCAGCCTGCGACCGCATCCGCGTCACGGCTCAAGCTGACGCAGCCTCAGGTACCCGGCGCCGAGCGCCAAGCAGACCCACGCCACCAGCACCGCCAGCCCGCCGCCCGGACCGAGCCGGGCGGCGTGGTGCGCCCCGCCCACCGCGAACATCCGCAGCCCCGCCTGGTCGGGCAGATAGGCGGCGAACCGGCCGGTGGCGTGAATGGCGGTCAGCAGCTGGGAGATGAAGAAGTACAGCGGGGCCAGCACTGCCAGCGCCGCCACCGGGCTGCGCAGCACGGCCGCGACGCCGGTGCAGAACAGGCCGGTCAGCACCAGGTAGAGCACGCCGCCGGCCAGGGCACGCGGCAGTTCGGGAGCGTCGAGCGTCGTCCCGTAGCGGCCGAGCCCGGCCTCGGTGGCCAGGTAGCCGAAGAAGACCGCCGGGATTGCCACGGCCAGTGACACCGCCGCGCTCACCAGCAGCTTCGCCGCGTAGAAGGCACCCCGCCGGGGCACGGCGAGCAGCGACTGCCGGATCATGCCGGAGGTGTACTCATGACTGATCGTCAGCACCCCGAAGACGATCAGCGCGAACTGGCTGTAGCCGATCACCGACAGCCCGGCCGACTCTGGGTCCCAGTCGGGGGAGAGCTTCGAGGAGCCCTGGGCGATGGCGCGTTGCACCGACCAGCCGGCGACCGCGCCGAGGCCCACCTCAAGGAGCAGCAGTACCCCCAGGCAGACCATCGCCGAGCGCTGCGTGCGCAGCTTGGTGAGTTCGGAACGCAGGACCGCGAGCCTCATCACGCCTCCTTCAGCAGGTTGAGATAGGCCTCCTCCAGGGAGCCCGCCGTTCGGCTCAGCCCGTCCAGAACCAGCTGGTGCCGGGCGGCCAGCGCCCCCACCTCGGCGGCGGTGACCCCGGTGACCGCGAGCGTGCCGTCCGGAGTCTGCTGCGCCACGGCACCGGCGTTGCGCAGCAGGTCGGCCAGCCGCGCCGGTTCGGTACAGCTCACCCGCACACCGGGCGCGACATGCCGGGCGATCAGCTCGGCGGTGGGCAGGTCGGCCAGCACCCGGCCGCAGCCGATCACCACCAAGTGGTCGGCGGTGCGGGCCACTTCGGCCATCAGATGACTGGACACCAGCACCGTCCGTCCCTCGTCGGCGAGTTGGCGCAGCAGCGAGCGCAGCCGGCTGATCCCCTCGGCGTCCAGGCCGTTGAGCGGCTCGTCGAGGACCAGCACGCCCGGGTCGCCGAGCAGTGCGGCGGCCAGGCCCAGGCGCTGCGTCATGCCCAGGGAGTAGCCGGCGATCCGGGTGCGCCCGCGCGCCGCGAGACCGGTCTGCTCCAGCACGGTGCGCACCCGGGCCGCCGGTAGCCGGTTGCTCTCGGCCAGCCAGCGCAGATGCTGGTAGCCGGTGCGGCCCTTGTGGACGGCCCCGGCCTCCAGGAGGGCCCCGACCTGCTTCAGCGGTTCGTCCAACTCGCGGTAGCCGGTGCCGTTGATCAGCGCGCGGCCGTCGTCGGGCCGGGCCAGCCCGAGCAGGATCCGCAGGGTGGTGGACTTGCCCGCGCCGTTGGGGCCGAGCAGGGCGGTCACCCGGCCGGATGGTGCGCGGAAGCTGACGTCGTCGACGGCCAGTGTGCCGCCGTAGCGTTTGCTGAGTTGCTCGACCTCGATCACGCCCGCCAGAGTGGCAGCGGCCCCGCCCGGCTGTCGTCAGAGCGGGAGGGGACTTCGGCCGTCCCCCCAGGGGCGGACGCACCCGTAGGATCACTCGCGAAAGCCGGCCCGGATCAGCCCCGACTCATAAGCGACGACCACCAGTTGGGCCCGGTCCCGGCTGTTGGTCTTGGCCAGCAGCCGGCTCATGTGCGTCTTCACGGTCGCCGGACCGACCCGCAGCCGGGCGGCGATCTCCGGGTTCGACAGCCCGCGCGCGACCAGCTCCAGGACCTCGCGCTCGCGGGCCGTCAGCCCGTCCAGCAGTCGGGCTGCCGCGGCGGCGAGGTCGGGGCGGACCGGACGAGCAGCCGTGTACTCGGCGATCAGCCGGCGGGTGACGCTGGGTGCGAGCAGCGCCTCGCCGGCCGCCACGGTCCGGATCGCGGTGAGCAGTTCGGGCGGCGGCGTGGTCTTGAGTACGAAGCCGCCGGCACCGGCGGCCAGCGCGCCGAAGACGTGCTCGTCGGTGTCGTAGGTGGTGAGGACCAGCACCCGCGCCGCCGCCGTGCGCGGATCGGCGGAGAGCAGCCGGGTGGCCGTCACACCGTCGGTTCCCGGCATCTGGATGTCCATCAGCACCACGTCGGGGCGCACCCGCGCGACGACCTCCACGGCCTCCCGGCCGTCGCCCGCCTCGCCGGCCACGGTCAGATCCGGCTCCGAGTCGACCAGCAGCCGCAGCCCCGCCCGGATCAGGTCGTGGTCGTCCACGATGACCACCCGGATCCCGCTCAACGGCCCGCCTCCTCGCCCATCCGGCTGATCGGTGCACCCTCGTCCAGCGCCTTGTCCGCCAGGCCCGCGCCCAGCGGTATGGCCGCCAGCAGTCGGAACCCCCCGCCGCGGACCGGCTCGGCGGTGAGCGTGCCGTCCAGCGCGGTGACCCGCTCCCGCATACCGGTCAGCCCACGCCCGAAGGAGAGCCCCGGCGGCAGCGGCGCGGCCCCGGCGGGCCCCGCATCGGTGATCTCGACCTCGGCGCGCTGCGCCCGCACCGACACCCGCACCCGGCAGCGGGTCGGCGCGGCATGCCGGATCACATTGGTCAGCCCCTCCTGCACGATCCGGTACACGGCCTGGTTCACCCGGGGCGGCAGCACGTCCAGGCCGGCGAACTCGGCGGAGGTCTCGACTCCCACGGCGCGAGCGGTGTCGACCACCCGCAGCAGGCGGGCCCGCAGCGGCTCGTCGGCGTCCCCGGGCGGGCCGTCGGTTCGGAGTATGTCGAGCATCTCGCGCATCTCCGCGATGGCCTCCTTGCTCGCGGTCTCGATCAGCCCCAGCGCATCGACCGGCCGTGCCGGCTCCCGGTCCGCGAGGTGCCGGCCCACCGACGCGTGGACCAGGATCACCGCGAGCGTCCCCGACACCACGTCGTGCAGTTCCCGGGCCAGCCGCAGCCGCTCCTCGGTGACCGCCCGCCGGGCCGCCTCCGCCACCGCGCGCTCCGCCTGCGCCCGCCGCCCGGCGGCTGCCCGGGCCAGCGTCCAGGAGCCGGCCAGCGCGAGGGCGCCGAGCACCGCGGTGCGGACGGCTGACGCCGCCACCCCGACGCCGCCCGTGGCCGCCGCGAGCACCAGCAGCGCGGCGGCGGGCCCGCCCCCGGCACGCAGCAGGCCCCGCCGCTCCCGGGGCGCGGCGCCGAGCGCCGCCGGGTAGAGCGCGAAGGCGGCCGCGAGTAGCGGATCCCGGACGACGCCCAGGCAGCAGGCCACCAGGTTGCCGACCAGCACCACGCAGAAGACGGTTCTGGGCCAGCGCCAGCGCAACGGCAGCGGGGCCACCACGGTCAGCAGCGTGCCGGCGACCAGCCAGGCGCGCAGCGCGGGTTCGACGGCACCGGGGGTGAGGAACACCAGCGCATACCCGACGGCGACCAGCACCTCCACCGCTGTGGAGCGATGCCACGGGGTATTGCCGCGCGAGCCGTCCATAGGGCAGAAACCTACACCGGGCCCGCGATTCGCCTCGCGCTCGTCAAACCTGGGCCCTTCGGCCGACGGCGTCGGACCGGCAGCGCGTCCACCACCGGCTGACGGTCCCGCAGGATCTGGCTGCACCGACGCCGTGATCTGCCGGCTGCGATTCCGGTTGGCGATCCCGGACTGACCTTCTGTGTAAGGGATTCATCAGGGCGGGTGAGTCGCGCTTGCCTTCCGATCCCCGGCGTACTTGAATCACCGCCATGACCTGCCCGGCCCGCTACCACGACCGTCCGCCGCATCCGCGGACGCCCGCTGGCGTGTCCGTGCTCCGCCGCGCCGCCCACTGACGGCTGCCCGGCTTCTCTTCCAGGCTTTGTGCTCTGACGTCACGTCAGAGGCCTGCCTTCATCGACTCTTCTGCTCACCCCGGCACCCGCCGCGCTCCGCTCGCCTTTCCAAGCGCGCTCGGTGGCACCCCGGGCGTGGCCGCACACCCTTGGAAGGACCATGTCCGCAGTCCTCGCACACCGCAACGCCCTTGTCACCGGCGCCTCTTCGGGCATCGGCTGGGAGACGGCCCGGCAGCTGGCCGAGCTGGGGGCCACCGTGCTGGTCCATGCCCGCACCGCCTCGGAGGCCGAGAACGCCGTCGAACGGCTGGCCGCACAGGGCGTGGACCGTGCTCAACTTCGGTCCTATGCAGCTGACTTCGCCGCACTGGCCGAGGTCGAGGCGCTGGCCGCGGCGGTCCGCCGGGACTTTCCACAGCTGCACCTACTGGTCAACAACGCCGCCGTGATGGCGCCGGAACGCTGCACCCTGTCGGCCGACGGCGTCGAGGTGTCCTTCCAGGTGAACTTCCTGGCCGGCTACCTGCTGGCCGGGCGGCTGCGTGAGCCACTGGCGGCCGCCGGGGACGCGCGGATCGTCAACGTCTCCTCGTCGCTGCACCGCACCGCGTCGATGAACTGGACCGACCCCAACCGGACCAAGAAGTACTCCCGGGTGGCCGCCTACGCCCAGTCGCAGCTGGCGCTGTCGATGGCCGCCGGAGCGATGGCCCCGGCGGGCTCGGGCATCACCAGCGTCAGCCTCAACCCGGGGCTCTGCGACACCGCGCTGCTCCCGCTCTACGGCCGGGTGGGTGCGCCCCCGGCGGAGGGCGCGGCGGCCGTGGTCCGCCTCTGCCTGCCCGAGGCGGCGCTGGTCAACGGCGAGTACTACGACGGCGGCGACATCGCACCGACCGCCGTGGCCGTGCACGAGGAGCGCTCGCAGCGCCGACTGGCCAAGCTCGCCGACCAACTGGCGCTGAAGGCCGCCTGAGAACCAAGAGGAGACCGAGACGATGTCCAAGCGTGCCCGCAAGAAGAATGCCCGGCGCAAGAAGAAGGCGAACCACGGCCGCAAGGCCTGCCGGTAGCCACCGAGACCGCCCGGCGCCGCGTGCCACCGGCGCCGGGTGCCAGTGAGTCGTCAAGATCCGCTTCGGGCGCGTGAAGAACGCGTCAGGAGTGGCGGCCGGCCGACCCGGGTCGCCTAGGTTCTTGGACGACGGACCGGCGCCGACTTCGTGGGGGAGTAGCGCACCGGTCAAGGAGGATCGAGCGCAGGGCCTGGCATGGCGGCCGGGCTCTGCGCTCGTCCGTCCGTCCGTCCTTTTGTCCTGAGTGCGCGGCCTAGGATGGTCGGCATGAGCAAGGGCGTGCAGGTCTCAGGTGCGAAGCATGTGCAGCAGCTGGTCGGCGACGAGCAGTTGGACGTCGCGGCCGGGATCCTGGCACTGCTCTCCGACCGGACCAGGCTGGCCCTGCTGCACCGGCTCGGGCAGGGCGAGGCCGATGTCAGCACGCTCACCGAGGCCAGCAACGCCACCCGCACCTCGGTCAGCCAGCACCTGGGCAAGCTGCGGCTGGCCGGGCTGGTGACCACGCGGAAGGACGGCCGCAGGGTGGTCTACGCCCTGAAGCACGGCCATCTGCGCCGGTTGGTGGACGAGGCGTTGAACGTGGCGGACCACGAGATCGGACGTCTGCCCTCGCACGACTGAGGCCTTGTGGCGTCGGCCCCAGGGGCCTCGTCGACATGTGCGCAGGTGCGCACGCATTGAGCTATCCTCGTGCTGCTGCCAAGCCGCTCTGTCGCCATGCCGTCGACCCTGCCGAGGTCCGCCATGCTCACGCTCTTCCGCCACCGCGCCTACCGCCGACTCTTCGCCGCCCAGGTCATCGCACTGCTGGGCACCGGCCTGGCCACGGTGGCGCTCAGCCTGCTCGCCTACGACCTCGCGGGCGCGCGGGCCGGCTCCGTGCTGGGCACCGCGCTGGCGATCAAGATGATCGCCTTCGTCGCGCTGGCGCCGCTGATCAGCGCCCAGGCGCACCGGCTGCCGCGACGGGTCCTGCTGGTCGGCGCGGACCTGATCCGGGCCGCCGTGGCCCTCGCGCTGCCCTTCGTCACCCAGGTGTGGCAGGTCTATCTGCTGATCTTCGTGCTCCAGGCCGCCAGCGCCTCCTTCACCCCGGCCTTCCAGTCGGTGATCCCCGAACTGCTGCCCGAGGAACGCCAGTACACCCGCGCGCTCTCCCTCGCCAGCCTGGCCTACGACCTGGAGAGCCTGGTCAGCCCGGCGCTGGCCGGCGCGCTGCTCACCGTGGTCGGCTACCACCAGCTCTTCTTCGGCACCACGCTCGGCTTCCTCGCCTCCGCCACGCTGGTGGTCTCCGTGGCGCTGCCCTCCCCGGCGCGCACGGTGGTGCCGGGCGGGGTGCTCACCCGGGCCACCCACGGCATGCGGCTGTTCTGGCGGGCGCCGCGGCTGCGCGCGCTGCTGGCGCTCAACCTCGCGGTGGCCTGCGGGGGAGCCGTGGTCTTCGTCAACACCGTGGTCTACGTGCGCGACCAGCTGCACCGAAGCGCCGCCGACGTGCCGTTCGCGCTCGGGGCCTACGGCGCCGGGTCGATGACGGCGGCGCTGCTGCTGCCCCCGGTGCTGGAGCGGCTGCGCGAGCGCACGGTGCTGCTCGGCGGCGGATTCGCGATCACGGCCCTCTTCCTGCCACTCGCAGCGGTGACCTGCGGCCCACCAGGCGCCTGGAAGTGGCCGGCCCTGCTGGCGACTTGGGCCGCCCTGGGGGCTGCCTGCGCCGTGGTCAACGCCCCCGCGGGCCGCCTGATACGCGCCGCAACCACCCCCGAGCACCGGGCCGACGCCTTCGCCGCCCAGTTCTCCCTCTCCCACAGCTGCTGGCTGCTCACCTACCCCTTGGCCGGCTGGCTCGGCGCCACCGCAGGCCTGCCCGCCGCCCTGGCGGCCCTGGGCGCACCGGCGCTGCTGGCGGCCGTCACGGCGGCCAGGCTCTGGCCGGCCGGCAGCCGGGTGCGGCCGCCACGGGAGGCCGTCGCGGCACCCGTCGGATGATGGGTTCAGGTTCGATAGCGCACATGCTCCACCGCCAACCCGTTCTCCCCGCACACCAGTACGTGCCGGATGCCCCGATCGGCGAGGAGTGCGCGCTGCTCGGCGGTCGGGCTGCGCGGGTTCAATGCGAGGTAGCCGCAACCGTACTTGCGCGCGCCCAGCGCCCCGACGACGATCAGCCAGCCGTGGTCCAGGCGCAGGCCCAGGGTGCTGCCACGAGGGATCCGGCTGTGGCCGAACTCCGCGGCCAGCCGGCTGCTCGCCGCGTCCAGGTCGCGGCAGCTGAGCAGGAACTCGCCGTCCCGCAGGGCCACCGAGTCCGGGGACCGCGCGGCCTGGACCGCGAAGTCCCGGACCAGGCTGTACGGGAACTCCTGGGACACGGCCCCTCCCTGGGAAAGCGGTGGTGCGGGGGGGGGGGGGCCCCCCCCCCCCCCCCCCGGGGGGGGGGGGGCCCCCCCCCCCCCCCCCCCCCGGGGGGGGGGGGGGCGCCCCCCCCCGGGGGGGGGGGGGGCCCCGCGGCATGCCGCACCGGGGAAG